>CASFLC010000121.1 GCA_949295475.1 uncultured Pseudomonadota bacterium | reverse complement strand
GACCAGGCTTGCTTCCGTAAAACGCGGCGGCGGCGTGGTGAAATGCTGCTCAGGCGTAATCTCTCCCTTGTCAACGGCCTCTCCGGCGGTAACGTTCGGCAAAATACGATTCTCGTCGTCATCGTCGCTGTCATCTTTGGATTCCTGATACAACTTAAGGAACCCGTCAAATTCAATTACCTGACCGTTGGCGCGCAGCAAAATCTGTTTATCGCCGGAAATCGCGTCAATAACCACCCGGTCAAGAATTGCCGGATTCATCTGACAGGCCACCGTGCGTTTCCAGATTAATTCATAAAGTTTATGGCCGTCGGCATCAAGCCGGCCTTCCATTTTCTTGGGCGTATTCATCACGTCGGAGGGACGGATGGCTTCATGAGCTTCCTGCGCATTTTTCGATTTTGTTTTGTATTCCTTGGCCGTTTTGGGCAAATAGGATTCGCCGAAATATTTGAGAATGGCGTCGCGGCAGGCGGCAATTGCTTCTTTGGACAGATTGACCGCATCGGTACGCATATAAGTAATGATACCGTCTTCATAAAGTTTCTGAGCGACCTGCATGGTCTTTTTGGCTGAGAAACGCAGCTTGCGGGCGGCTTCCTGCTGCAAGGTGGAGGTGGTAAAAGGCGGGGCAGGATAACGATTGGCCTTTTTGCGCTCGACATTGTCTATACTGAAATTTTGCGCTTCGATTTTGGCCTTAGCCTCCAAGGCCTTGGCCTCGGTATTGATATCAAATTTTTCAAGCTTTTTGCCGTCCAGCTGAATCAGCCGCGATTTAATCAGCGCCTTGGCCGAGGTGAACAGTTCGGCGTCGATTGTCCAATATTCTTCAGCCTTGAATTTTTCAATTTCGTTTTCCCGGTCGCAAATCAGGCGCAGGGCAACCGATTGTACCCGGCCGGCCGATTTTGAGCCCGGAAGTTTTCGCCACAATACCGGAGACAGTGTGAAACCCACCAGATAATCCAATGCCCGGCGGGCCATATAAGCGGAAACCAGATTCTGGTCAATTTGTCTCGGATTTTTAATAGCCTCGGTGACGGCCGATTTTGTAATTTCATGAAAAACCACCCGCTCGATTTTCTTGTCCTTGATTTTTTTGCGGGCGGTCAGTTCCTCCAAAATATGCCAGGCAATGGCTTCTCCTTCTCTATCCGGGTCGGAAGCCAGCACAATCGTGTCGCAGTCTTTAAGGGTGTTGATAATATCCTGCAGGCGTTTTTTTCCGCCGGGACTAAGCTCCCAGCTCATTGCAAAATCTTCATCGGGCAAAACCGAACCGTCTTTGCTCGGTAAATCCCGGATATGGCCGAAACTGGCCAGAACTTTATAATCTTTGCCCAGATATTTGTTGATGGTTTTGGCCTTGGCCGGAGATTCTACAATAACTAGCTTCATTTTTTTCCTTACTTAACAAGTGCGACTTTGTTGCCGGTTTGCCTTTCAATAATTCCCAGCAGCTCCAGATTAAGCAACTCGCTCATCACTTCGGCGGGCGGCAGTCCCGTGAGCCTGATAATCTCGTCAACATATACTCCATCGCAGCTGAGATAGTCAATAATTTTTGTTTTTTCTTCGCAGCCGGTGGAGTTTCCGGTATCTTTTGCCAGAGACGGAGACAGCGTCAAATCAAGGCTCAGCTGCTCATTGACGATATGCCTGTTGGTTGCGCACAATATATTTAATATGTCGCCGGCGTTTTCAATCAGGGCTGCGCCTTCTTTAATCAGTTTATTGGGGCCGGCCGCCCGTCCGTCTGTCGGAAAACCAGGAACGGCAAAAACTTCCCGCCCTTGTTCCAAAGCCAGACGTGCCGTAATCAGCGATCCGGAGTTCAGCGTGGCTTCAATAACCAGCGTTCCGAGCCCTAAAGCCGAAACGATACGGTTTCTGCGCGGAAAATTGGCCGCCTGAGGTTCCGTTCCGGTCGGAAATTCGGAAATCACTGCGCCTTGTTCGCAAATTTGCTGATAGAGGTCGCTATTTTCTTTGGGATAAATAACGTCTGCGCCGGTTCCCAAAACGGCAATGGTCGGCCCTCCTTTGTTTAGGGCGTGCATAGCTCCTTTATGCGCCGCAGCGTCAATTCCCCGCGCCATTCCGGAAACGACGGTGACTTTGTTGTTGGCCAGCTCATAGGCAATTTGGGAGGCCAGTTTTCTGCCGCTGACGGAAGCATTTCTTGCGCCGACAACGGAAACGGCGAGCGGATTTGCCAAACAGGCAATATTTCCCCTGACATACAAAACCGGCGGTGCGTCTTCCAGTTGTTTCAGATTTTGCGGATATTCCTTATCGCTGTACAAAAGAAGGCGCAAACCGGCCTTACGGGATTTTGCCAACTCTTTCTCAGCTTCAGCCTCGGAAAAAGGTGTTACGTCATGCCGCTTTTCCAGCTGTTTTAGAGCTTCTTCCGGCGTTTGATAGGCTTCAAGCAGTTTATAAAAAGTCACGGGGCCGACTTTGGGAGAATTTATCAGCCGCAGACAGTCAATGATGTCCCGGTCTTTGTTCACGCTTTGCCCTGACTTTTCTTTTTAAAGGTGATTTTACTTTCTTCGCCTTTAATAAGGCGGACGATATTGGCATGATGGCGGATTAAAACCAGCAGAGCCAGCGCCGAATAAAAAATGGCATAAACCGGTTCTGCCAGAAAAAAGGCATAAACCGGAACCAGAACGGCGGCGGTGATTGCTGCCAGGGAAGAATAACGAAAAGCAAAAGCCATAATCAGCCAGGTCATCAGCGCCAGACCGGCAACTTGCGGCGCGGTAGCCAGCAAAAAACCGAAAGTGGAGGCAACGCCTTTGCCGCCTTTGAATTTAAGCCAGACAGGAAAGTTGTGCCCTATGACGCCCATGGCGCCGGCAATCAGCCCTGCCATAACATTGACGGAAGTAATCAGTCCGAAAAAAACAAACGGCTTTTCCGGCGTCAGCTTCATTGCGGCAAAAGCGGCCAAACCGGCTTTGGAGGCGTCAAGCAAAATTGTCAGCAACGCCAAGCCTTTGCTTCCGGTACGTAAAACATTGGTCGCGCCGATGTTTCCGGAACCGATTTTTCGAATGTCGCCGTATCCGGCCAGATAGCACAAAACCAAACCGAACGGAATAGATCCCAGCAGATAGCCGCCGATTCCCCACAAGCTCAAAATCATGGATGTTGTCATAAGTTAAACCTTTGTTAAATCGTTCAAACTATTCTTTTCATAAACCGTTACGACGGAATTGGCAACTAAAATATCGCCCTTGTTCAAAGGCGTTGCCTCACTTTTTTTAGCGTAAAGTTGAAATATATGGTGACAAAACGATTCAAATAGATAATATGAAAAAGAATTAATTATATGCAGAGTCTGTAATGAAACCTGTTTACAAAAGAATATTGCTGAAACTTTCGGGAGAAGGGTTGCTGGGCGGCAAGCCGTTCGGAATTTCTTCTGAAGTTGTTCATAACTTGGCTTCTCAGATAAAAACCGTTTGTGCCGCCGGCGTCGAAGTCTGTATCGTTGTCGGAGCCGGCAATATTTATCGCGGCGCCCGCGATGTGCCTTCCGGCATGAAACGCGCCGTAGCCGATCAAATCGGCATGCTGGCCACGGTAATGAACGGCCTGTATATTCAAAATGCGCTGGAGGCGGAGGGCGTTCCGGCTCGGGTAATGTCCGGACTGTCCATTCCTCAGGTTTGTGAAAATTATATTTACCGGCGTGCCTTGCGCCATCTGGACAAGGGGCGGGTGGTGATTTTTGTTGCCGGCACCGGCAACCCGTATTTTACCACCGATACCGGAGCGGCGCTGCGGGCGTCGGAAATGCAATGCGACGTTATTTTAAAAGCGACCCAGGTCAACGGCGTTTATGATTCCGATCCGCGGACCAATCCGGCAGCCGTGCGTTTTGATGAAATTTCTTTCGATGAGGTGATTTCCCGCCAGCTGAAGGTTATGGATACGGCTGCGGTGGCGCTCGCCCGCGAAAACAACATCCCCATAGTCGTGTTTTCTCAGCATGAGGCCGATGCCTTGGCCCGGGTCGTCTGCGGCCGTGGAGAATTCACCGTTATCAGAAAAGAGGTAAAATAAGAATGTCAGATTTTAATTCAATAAAAAGCGATGCTAAAAACCGTATGGATAAAACGTTGGAGGCCCTGCGGGCAGATTTCGCCGGGCTGCGTGCCGGCCGGGCCCATGTCAGCCTGTTGGATGGAATTATGGTTGAGGCCTATGGCTCTATGACGCCTTTGTCTCAGGTCGGCACCGTTTCGGTTCCCGATGCCCGAACCTTGTCTGTCAGCGTATGGGACAGAAGTCTGGCCAAAGCGGTTGAAAAAGCGATTCTCGAATCTGATTTGGGGCTGAATCCCGCATCTGACGGCCAACTGATTCGGATACCGATTCCGCCGTTGAGCGAGGAGCGCCGTAAAGAGCTGGTAAAAGTTGCCGGCAAATACAGCGAACAAAGCAAAGTCGCCGTCCGCAACGTTCGCCGCGATGCGCTGGACGAAGTCAAAAAGCTCAAAAAAGACAATCAGATTTCCGAAGACGAAGAAAAACGTTTTGAAAACGAAATTCAAAAATTGACGGACGATTCAGTCAAAAAGATTGACGAACTTCTGACTCAGAAAGAAAAAGATATCCTGCAGGTATAAGAGGCCGGACATTGACTGATACCGATAACCAACTGCGGCATCTTGCCATTATTATGGACGGAAACGGGCGCTGGGCCAAAAAAAGAGGCCTTCCCCGTGCGATGGGGCATCGCAAAGGCGCCGAAACTGTCAAAGAAATCGTCCGCGCCGCCGGTGAAATGGGCGTCCGCTATCTGACGCTGTATGCCTTTTCAACCGAAAACTGGCAGCGCAGCGAAGAAGAAGTTTCGGCGTTGATGAACTTGCTCCGCCAATATCTGAAATATGATTTGAAAGAGCTGCAGGAAAACGGTGTCCGCATTATTTTTATCGGCGAACGCCGAATGCTGGATGACGATATCGTCCGGCAGATGATGCATTTGGAAGAGGCAACGGCCGTCAATGATAAAATGACCTTGTGCATTGCGCTAAGCTATGGCTCCCGGCAGGAAATTGTCTGTGCCGCGCAAAAAATCGCCGCGTTGGCCAAAAGAGGGGATATTTCGCCGGAAGATGTTGATATCAAAATGTTTTCGGATATGCTGTACACAAAAGATATGCCTGATCCCGATTTGTTAATCCGCACCAGCGGCGAGCAGCGCATCAGCAATTATCTGCTGTGGCAGATTGCCTATGCCGAATTGTTTTTCACCCCCACCTTATGGCCGGATTTCGGTAAAGAGGAACTGGCTTCTATTATTCAAAATTTTAATCAGCGGGAGAGACGCTATGGAAAAGTCTAAATTGAACTCTTGTATCAAACGGATTGTAACCGCGGTGGTTTTAATACCGCTGACCATAGGCTGTCTTTATGCCGGATACCCGTTCGTGCAGGCACTTACAATGCTGACGGGAACGCTGCTTGCTTGGGAATGGGCGCGGATGGTGCCTTCTGCCCGCGGCGCTTTTTGGGGAATTTTATATACGTTTGTTCTGGCTTTTGCCGTTATGCTGGGGTCGTGGATTGCTTACTTCGGCGTTTTGGCCGGCGCGCTGGTCTTGGCCTGGTTTAAGGCTTCCGGAGAGACTCGGCGCAATTTGCTGGTATTGGGCGTCCCTTACATTTCCATCGGTGTCGGTTCGATTCTCTGGCTGTATGAGCTGGCCGGTTTCTCATTGGTGCTGTGGTTTTTGTTGATTGTCTGGGGTGTCGATATCGGCGGCTATGTCGTCGGTTGCACGCTCAAAGGTCCGAAACTGGCGCCGAAAATCAGTCCCAACAAAACCTGGTCTGGCTTAATCGGCGGTATTTTGTTTTCCGTCTTGGCTAGTACGGCGGTCTGCTGGTATGTCGGTGCGCAGAATCATTTGCTGTTTTATAATGTTCTGGCAGCGGGGATTGCTGTCATTGCCCAGATTGGCGATTTAGTTGAATCAAAGATTAAGCGCAGTTTGAATATGAAAGATTCCAGCGATTTAATTCCCGGTCACGGCGGCGTGTTTGACCGTATAGACGGGCTAATCTTTTCGGCGCCGTTTGTTTATGTGATGTTTCGTTATGTTTTATTTTTAATTTAATAAAAGGTTGATTGTTATGGATTGGTTGATTAACGCGCTTTATTACATAGTCCCCTTCATTGTTTTGTTGGGGGTGCTGGTTTTCGTGCATGAACTCGGTCATTATCTGATAGCCAAACTCTGCGGTGTAAAAGTTGCGGAGTTTTCAATCGGATTCGGAAAAAAACTGTGGGGCTTTACTGACCGTTCCGGAACCCAGTGGAAAATTTCAGCCGTTCCTTTGGGCGGATATTGCAAATTTTTGGGCGACGGAGATGCCGCCAGTTCGTCTTCGGATAATCAGTCTTTGAGTGAAGAAGATAAAAAATATGCTTTTGCCTTTCAAAATCCGTTTAAAAAGCTGGCCATTGTTATCGGTGGTCCGGCGGCCAATTACTTTTTTGCCTTTTTGATTTTTGCCGGAGTTTTTTACTTTCTGGGCAAGGTTGATTTTCCTCCCGTTGTCGGCGATGTCATTCCCGGAGGCGCCGCCGAACAGGCCGGAATTATCAAAAATGACCGCATTATCAGCGTCAACGGCAAAAAGGTGGAAACTTTTGCCGATGTCCAAAAAGAGGTCGAGCTCAATACGGCCGAAAAAGTTGCTGTTGAAATTGAGCGGAACGGCAAGGTCATTCAAAAATCTTTTGCGCTCAAGCCGGTTACTAATGATCCGGCCGTTACCGAAAACGAAAAACCGATGCTCGGCATTCGTTCGGTTACGATGTGTGAGGTGGACAGGGTAGATGTTTCAGCCTGGGAGGCCGTCAGCGATGCCGCTTACGAAACCTGGCGGATTACCGAAATGACTCTTCGCGGCGTCGGCCAGATGATAAGCGGTACCCGCAGCGCCGATGATGTCGGTGGAATTATTCGTATTGCCGAAATGTCCGGCGATATCAGCAGAGAGAGCGGGTGGATTGATTTTGTCATTTTCATGGCCTTGCTTTCCATAAATCTGGGATTGATAAATCTGTTCCCGATTCCGTTGCTGGACGGCGGTCACGTCGTCATTTATCTGATAGAAATTGTCATTCGTCGTGAAATCAGCGAAAAGGTCAAAGATTATATTTTCCGTGTCGGACTGTTCATCATTATTGCCTTGATGCTGTTGGCCACTTACAATGACTTTGCGCGGTTGTTCCACCGCTGGTTTACCGAATAACTTCCCAATGTTTTAATTGAAGGATTATTGATAATGAAAACATTAAGACTTTGGACTATCTCTTCCGCTTTGTTGGCGTCTGTTCCTGCCTGGGCGGCGGACATTTATGTACGAGACATTAAAATTGACGGACTTGAGCGTGTTGAGCCCGAGACTGTTCTGTCTTATGTCGATGTCGAAAAAAATGTCCTGACCGATGATGCCAAGCTTGATGAATCATTAAAGCAGCTCTATGCCACCGGATTGTTTGAAGATGTCAGCCTCAATGTCAGTCAGGACGGTCTGTTGATAATTAATGTGGTTGAAAATCCGGTTATCAATAAGGTTTTGTTTGACGGCAATGACAAAGTCGATGACACCATGCTGGAGACCGAAGTCCGTCTCCAGCCGCGGTCAACTTATTCGCGCGCCAAAGTGCAGGAGGATGTTCAGCGGATTCTGGAAGTGTATAAGCGCACCGGACGGTACGCCGTCGTTGTGGATCCGCAGATTATCAAACGCGATCAAAACCGCGTCGATTTGATTTTTAATATTGACGAAGGGCCGCAGGCCTCCATTACCAAAATCAACTTTGTCGGCAACCGTCATTATTCCGCGGACGATCTTCAAGAAGTCATTATGAGCAAGGAGAGCCGCTGGTATCGTATTTTTGCGTCGTCGGAAAATTATGATACCGAAAAGACCAATTACGACAAAGAACTTCTGCGCCGTTTTTATCTCAAACGCGGCTATGCCGATTTTCGGGTGGTATCGGCCGTCGCCGAATTGAGTCCGGACAAAAAGTCTTTTGTGCTGACTTTTGTGCTTGATGAAGGCAAACGCTACAAAATCAGCAAACTTAACGTGGTATCGGATATTGCCGATGTCAATACCGATTCGCTTCGGGAGTTTATTGAGCTTGAGGAAGGCGGATGGTATGATGCCGACAAGGCGGAAAAGTCGGTAACCGTTCTGACGGATGAACTCGGCAAAAAAGGCTTTGCTTTTGTGGATGTTGTTCCCGAGCTGAATAAAAATACCGAAACCGGCGAGCTGGAGCTGACCTTCCACATCAAAGAAGGCGAAAGATTCTTTATTGACCGGATTAACATCACCGGCAACACCCGCACCCATGATGAGGTTATCCGCCGCGAATTCCGCATAGAGGAAGGCGACGCGTTTAATACGTCGAAGCTCAAAGATTCCCGCCGTAATGTCGAAAACCTCAATTATTTTAGCAAGGTCGACATTTCAACCGAGCCCAAAGACGAAAACAAAGCGGACATTAATGTCAATGTCGAGGAAAAATCAACCGGGTCGTTCAACATCGGCGTCGGTTATTCTACCGTCAACGGCGCTTTGTTCCGCACCGGTATTTACGAGGACAACTTCCGCGGCGTTGGCCAGCGTCTTGGATTCGATGTCGGCGTTTCGCAGCGGGCGCAGGAATATGACATCAGTTTTACCGAGCCTTATTTCCTTGGTCGCCGCTTGCGCGCCGGCGTAGATTTGTTCCGCAATGAATTTGATTATCAGGATGAGGGATCGTATGACAGCGAAACCACCGGCGGACGTCTCCGTATGGGCTGGAACTATACGGACGATTTGTCACAGCAGGTTCGTTACACGCTGCGTCAGGACAAAATCAGCAACGTAGACGATGACGCCTCTCGGTATATCAAAGACGAAATCGGCAAATACAACGATTCGTCCGTCGGTCAGACGCTTGTATATGACAAGCGTGACAGCGCTATCAATCCCAAGGAAGGGTATTACCTGTCTTTCGGCAACGATGTTTCCGGTTTGGGCGGAGACGAAAAATACCTCAAATTTGACGCCAAAGCATATCAGTATTATACCTTGGCAGACTACTATACGTTTAAGCTTTTTGCCAATGCCGGATATATTACCGGATACGGCGGCAAAGACGTCCGTCTGTCCAACCGTTACTATCTGGGCGGTTCGACGCTGCGCGGATTTGACGTTGCCGGTATCGGAGCCCGTGACAAATACACCGACGATGCCCTGGGCGGCAACTGGATGCTGTACACCGGCGCCGAAGTCATGTTCCCGATCGGCCTGGATGAAGTTGGTATCAGGGGCCGGACATTTGTGGATATGGGCATGCTCGGCAAACCGGACAATATGGATAAGGATATAGTCGATTATTCGTCTTCGCCGCGTGTTGCTGCCGGTTTCGGCTTCCAGTGGCTCTCGCCGATGGGACAAATAGATATTGACTTCGCTTTCCCGGTCATGAAAGAAAAGTATGATGAAACTCAGGTCTTCAGACTGAATTTCGGAACCCGTTTGTAAGAGGAGAAAATATTAATGACAGACAGTCGATTTTATGAAAATCACGGTCCGTTCACATTAGAGCAAATATGTGAGATTTGTGATGCCGTTTTGGATGACAGCGGCAAAAAAGACCTTCAAATCACCGATATGGCAACCATGGGAACGGCTGGAGAAGGGCAGATTTGTTTCTTTTATGACAAAAAGAAAAAAGACGCTGCCGCTTCAATCAAAGCAACAGCCTGCGTTACCACGCCGGAGTTTAAGGACATTATTCCGGACGGAGTCGCCGTTTTGGTCACGGACAATCCCAAGCTGGCGTTTGTCAAATTGAACGAGGCTTTTTACAGCGAACCGAAACCCGAGCCGGAAATCAGACCTTCGGCGGTTATTTCCAAAACCGCGCTTATCGGCGAAAACTGTTACATCGGCGATAACGTGGTGCTGGAAGACAATGTTAAAATCGGCGATAATGTAATTTTGGAAGCCAATGTCGTGATTTCCCGCGGATGCGAAATCGGCAGCCATTGCCGTATCGGAGCCGGGGCGCATATTTCGCACTGCCTGATGGGCGAACGCTGCTATATTTACAGCGGAGCCCGCATCGGTTGGGATGGCTTTGGTTTTCTGTTCGTTCAGGGCGTGCACAAAAAAATTCCGCAGGTCGGGCGGGTTATCATCGGCAATGATGTCGAAATCGGCGCCAACACCTGCATTGACCGCGGAGCAATGGATGATACTGTCATCGGCGACGGCTGCCGGATAGACAATTTGGTTCAGGTGGCGCACAATGTCAAACTCGGCCGGGGGTGCATTTTGGTTTCTCAGACCGGTATTGCCGGAAGCTGCACATTGGGCGATTATGTCGTATGCGGCGGGCAGACCGGTTTTGCCGATCATTTGAACATCGGCAGCGGTGCGCAGATTGCCGCCCAGTCCGGATTGATGCGCGATGTCGAACCGGGTGCTGTAGTAATGGGATCTCCGGCGGTTCCCATTAAGGATTTCATGCGTCAGGTTGCATTTATGCAAAAGGCCGGAAAAAAATAATTTTTTAGAGAAGGACGAAAGACATGTCAGAGAACAAAATTTTTCACATTGAAGAAATTATGCAGATGCTGCCGCACCGCTATCCGTTTTTGCTGGTAGACCGTCTGGAGGTTGAGGTTCCCGGAGAGAAAGGCGTCGGCATCAAAAACGTAACGATGAACGAAGAGTTCTTTCAGGGACATTTTCCCGGCAATCCGGTCATGCCCGGCGTTCTGCAGATTGAAGCCATGGCTCAGACCGCAGGCGCTTTGGTTATATCATCGTATGATAATTATAAAGAAAAAAAGACTAGCGTTTTGTTTATGTCGATTGACGGCGTCAAATTTCGCAAACAGGTCAAGCCGGGCGACCAGCTGCGTATGCATGTCGAAAAAATCAAAGCCCGCCGCAATGTTTTTGTCTTCAGGGGCGAAAGCCGTGTTGATGGCCAAGTCGTCAGTGAAGCTGAATTTACGGCCATGATTGTCGAATAAAATCTGCTTAAAATAAATCAAAAGCCCGTTCAATATTGAACGGGCTTTAAGTTTACTTGCTGCCTTTCTAAAAAGCGAGGACACAACGAACGTAGTTATAGTTATGCTTAGCATGGTAAGTGTACACGGCGCCGTCGAACAATCTGACCCGCCACGCGTAGATATTATTACTCTCGGAAGAAGACCAGTTGCCCGAAATCTGAAGTTGCGTCTTCGACAACTTTTGAAGTGTAGAGTTGATAATTTCAAAATTGGAACTCATTCCATATAATTCTCCGGCAGCCGGTAAGTACCATCCGCTGCTTCCCGTGCCACTCGAGACAGGCTTGTAATTGTTACAATACTCCGCCGCCGGATGTGATTGACTGTCATTTATCAAACATTGTGTATTTGCTGCGCCATTGAAATCTGATTGTGCTTGAGAACTATCCATATTCGTTAAACACGATACATCGTAATCATAACCACCCCATTCATCCATAGTTTCCTCTAGCGCCACCGCAAATCTTCTGCTTTCATCGACATAAGCCACCACGCCGATGGGGGTTTTGCTGGAAATGACATCATTAGATATCGTTCCGTCCGAATATAAAATCATACCGGGCACCGGGTTTGCTGTAGAACCTCCGGCCGCTGCGCACCAGACCTTGTTTGTATCGAAGGGGCATTTAATCATGTCCGAACCTTCGCAGTCGGAGGCGGATTTGGTGTAGCCCATGGCGCTGCAATCCGCCGGAACGCAGGTTGCCTGCGCCTGAAACGATGCCAACACCGCAACCGATACCCCGGCCAGTAACTGATTTAACTTTCTCATCTTATTTCTCCTTTAGAAACATGCAAATTTGCTGTTGTCAAACGGGCAGAGGATTTTACTTTTGTCTGTGCAGGCGCTGTCCGTCTTGTTATATCCCAAAGCATTGCAGTCGGTTGTTTGCGGCAAAGCGCACCAGTAACTGTCCAAATCGACATAACCGGTCTGGCATTGGCATTTGTAACAGATGTTTCCGCATTGATTGACTTTGGTGTCGGCGGCTGTTTGTTCGGAACCCGAACACGCCGTCAGCGAATAGCCGGTTTCACAGCTGTTGGAACAGGCCCGGCAGTATTCGCATTTACTCGCACAGTCCGCATAATAGTTCTGACAACCGTATTGACAGCTCAGACCGTTGCGGTTGCGGCAGTTGTCCTCATAACAGCTTTCGCACTTTTCGGAACATTGGTCGTATGTCTTTTCACAGCCGTAGGGACAACTCTTTGATACCAGTCCGTCACAGGGGTCATAACAGGAATAACAGGTCTTGCCGCCGTAACTCTTTGCTGAACAGACCAATCCGCTCTGTTCGCTGTCATACAATCCGCCGTCGGAACAGGGACGTCCTTCGCATTTGTTGTATTTGCCGCCGCAGCTTTCTCCTGCGGGGCGGTACTCGCCAGAACAGTTGGACGAAGTATATTGAAATTCCTCACGACAGGCGCAGCTCTCGTATTTACCGTCACAGGACGACCCGGACAAAACATAACCGGCCGACGTGTCGCAGTTGGAAGTATTGTATTGAAATTTGGATTTGCAAGCGCAGTCCGTATAACACAACAAGCCGTATACCGGCCTCAGCTCGTCTTCGGAACAGTCATACAGTCCCAGGTCAAGACTTTCGGGAGAGACGAAGCCGTAAGTCTCGCAGGTCTTGTCAACGTCTCCTCCGCCATTATCATTGTTGCCGCCGTCAGTATTATAAGATCGGGTGTCGCTTTGCCAGTCGGGCAGAAACCAGGTCTTGGCCAGTTGATATCCGTCACCGGAAATCAGAGAAGACGGTTCCAAAGATGTGTGTGTTGGTGTTGTGCAAAAAGCAGAGTCCGCGGAACCAATCCAGCCGGCACAGATTAATCCGAAAAGAATTATTTTCTCCGCCGACTTCTTCATGTCCTTCGTCCTCTGCTGTTGAAACCGCTTCTCTATCCTCTATTGTAGCAAAGCTAAATCCATATGTCAACAATCAATTAAATACCCTGGACAGAAGTGGCGAGCCGCCACGGGCCCACACGGTGGGAGCGGTGCGAGCCGCACAGGCATAACCTAAGCGGCTGTAGAAAGAATTCCATTTTTCTGTGGGTGAAGTGTGCGTTGCAAAAATAATCTTTAAGGGGGCGCGCGATACTTTTTCGTGTCCGCCGTTCTCCGTACCCGATGTCTGCCACCCAGCGGGTGGAGACGATACTTAAGCGGCTGTTGAGGGAATTTTACTTTTCTGGTGCGAGCCGCACGGGCATAACTTAAGCCGCGATGGAGGGAATTTTATTTTTCTGCGGGTTGGGTATCGGTTGAGAATTAAAAAGGCCGGAAGAAAACCCCGGCCTTTGTATTTATTCTCGGTCTTCCAAAGAGATAACTACCTTCCGCTTATACAACTTGGCCAGAAGATAAAGATGTTCAAGCCTCAGCTCGCGGTTGCCGAGTTCTATCGCGTCTATCCACCAGGTGGGTATGCCGGTTTTGACGTGGACTTCCTCAATGCTTAAGCGATTGAATATTCTCAGGTCATGAAGTTGCTGTCCCAATCGGCGGCCGCCGCGGGACAAATCCTTCATTGCGCTTTTGTTTGACATTTTGTAACTCCATATTTGTTTTAGGTAAAACAAAACCGCCTTAAGCAAAGTCAAGGCGGGGAGTTAAGAACTGTATACCAGAACAGTCCGGGTTCTTCGACATGCGGACACGCTTATTCCCCCGGCTCCCCATCTAAGGAGTTGTTCTTACTGGTATTAGGAGTTCTTACACTCCGCCGTCCGCTCACCGGACGACGAAATTATGATAATAAATCAAGGCGATTTTGCAACAAAAAAATAAAAGGCCCAAACCGAAAACGATTTGAACCTTTATTTAACCCTCAACCGGCACCACAGCACCAGAAAAGTGGAATTCTCTCCACAGCCGCTTAAATTTTGCCTCCGGCGGCTCGCCGGCAGCCGCTTAAGTTATGCCAGTGCGGCTCGCACCGCTGCCACCAGAAAAGTGGAATTCTCTCCACAGCCGCTTAGGTTATGCCTCCAGGCGCTGCCTGGTTAGCGATTTTGAGAGGGCATTTTGGCTTCTTCAGTCAATGCGGCAACGAAAGCCTCAAGCGCCATGGTTTCCTGTTTATCGGAACCGATACGGCGAACGGTAACCGTGCCGTTTTCTTTTTCTTTGGCGCCGACAACGGCAATGACCGGAATTTTGCTGACCGAATGCTCGCGAATTTTATAAGTAATTTTTTCGTTGCGCAAATCGGTTTTGGCATAAAGGCCGGCAGCCCGGAGCTTGGCGGCGACATCTTCGGCATAATCGTTAATATCGCTGACAATCGGGCAGACGACAACTTGTTCCGGGGACAGCCACAAAGGCAGTTTACCGGCATGATGTTCAATCAAAATTCCGAGAAAACGCTCAATGGAACCGAAAAGGGCGCGGTGCAGCATAACCGGCTGATGTTTTTCGCCGTCTTCGCCGATATAAGAAATATCAAAACGCTGCGGCAGGTTCATATCCACCTGAATTGTACCGCATTGCCATTCACGACCGATGGCGTCGCGCAGAATAAACTCCAGTTTCGGACCATAAAAAGCGCCTTCGCCTTCGTTGATTTCATAGGCATAACCGTGTTTTTCCAAGGCGTTTGCCAAAGACTTTTCGCTGATGTCCCAGATTTCGTCGGAGCCGATGCGTTTTTCCGGCCGGGTCGACAGATAGATTTTAACGTCTTTGAAGCCGAAATCCTTATAGATGTCAAAAATCAGCTTCATCGTCGTAATGCATTCTTCTTCCATTTGTTCCGGGGTACAGAAAATGTGAGCATCGTCCTGCGTAAACTCGCGAACCCGCATCAAGCCCATCAGAGAGCCGGAGGCCTCATAACGGTTGACCTTGCCGAACTCGGCCATACGCAGCGGCAAATCGCGATAAGATTTAATGCCTTGTTTGTAAACCAACAGGCCGCCCGGACAGTTCATCGGTTTAATGCAGAACCATTTTTTGTCCTCGGTTTGGCCTGAATAGTTATGCGCGCCGTACTTTTCCCAGTGACCGGAGGTTTCCCACAGGCAGCGGTCCATGACGCGCGGGGTCGAAATTTCGATATAGCCGTTGTTTTCCTGACGCTTGCGCATATACTCAATCAGTTTGCGGTAGACTTTATAACCTTTGTCATGCCAAAAAACCGCTCCCGGTGCGTAATCCGGTTCAAAATGGAACAAATCCATTTCGCGGCCGAGCTTGCGGTGATCGCGTTTAGCAGCTTCTTCCATCATTTTCAGGTAATCATCAAGGTCTTTTTTGTTGGCCCAGGCAGTTGCGTAAATACGCTGCAGCATTTCCTTAGTCGAGTCTCCGCGCCAGTAAGCGCCGGCCACTTTCATCAGTTTGAAGGCATCGCCGATTTTTCCGGTTGAGGGCACATGAGGACCGCGGCAAAGGTCGGTAAAACTCCCCTGACGATAAAGAGAAATGGTTTCGCCTTCAGGCAAATCTTCAATAATTTCGGCCTTGTAATGTTCTCCGAGATCTTTAAAAAATTTGATAGCCTCGTTGCGGGGCATGATAATACGTTCCAGCTTTTCGTCACGTTTAACGATTTCATGCATTTTGGCTTCTATTTTGGCAAAGTCTTCGGTTGTGAAGGGCTCTTTGCGGGCAAAATCGTAATAAAAGCCGTTTTCAATCGCCGGTCCGATAGTGACCTGAACGTCAGGCCACAGTTCTTTGACGGCCTGAGCCATAACGTGTGAACAGGAGTGGCGCAGAATTTTCAGGCCTTCGGCGTCCTTACCGGTGATGATAGTCACGGTTGCGTCGGTAGTGACGGGAGTGCTCAGATCCTGCGTTGTTCCGTTGACGGTAATGGCCAAAGCGGCTTTAGCCAAATTAGGACTGATTTTTTCGGCGATGTCAAAACCGCTGACGCCGCCCTCCATATTCATAACTGACCCATCGGGTAATTTAATCGCAACCATTTTAAATTTTCCTTTTATTTATCTTTAGATTTTTAGTTCATATTTATAAGTTCGTTATAAACAGAGATTGTTTTATCACACATTAACTGTTTTGTAAAATTATCTCTGACATTTTTGATTGCCGCTTTGGAAATTTTTTCTTTTTCCTGCGGCGAAAGCCCCAGAGCCCAGTCAATGGCATTGGCCAAAGATTGTACATTGTTGCTTTCAAAGAGCTTACCGCTCACGCCGTCGATCACGTTTTCGAGAGAACCGCCGATATTAGAGGCGAGAACGATTTTGCCCATGGCCTGTCCCTCAATGGCGGCGCGCCCGAAGGCTTCCGGCTCAATGGAGGTGGACAGGACGATATCCGACACCATCAACAGTGCCGGAATGTCAAAGCTGTGGCCGATAAACTGAACTTTTGCGTCCAACTTGTATTTGCGGACCAGAGCTTTTAACTGCTCGGTATATTTGACTCGGCCCTGATCGGAGCCGATAATCAGACAATAAAAATCCTGATGTTTCAATTTGGACAGGGCTTCTATCAGCAGATGCTGCCCTTTCCAGCGGGTGACCCGTCCGGCCAGCGTAATAATCGGTTTGTCGACCGGCAGATTGTTATCTTTAATGGCTTTAATCATCCGCTCCTGCGTTACGGCCTCGGGCGAGAAATTATCCGTATTGACGCAGCGGTGAATCAGACGGATTTTGCTTTCGTCAATTTTATAATTCTGCAAAATATGTTTTTTGATATGGTTGGAAATGGCTATAACCAGCTGTCCATAGGTCATGACCCGGTTATAAAATTTTTTGATTCCCTTGAAACCGAGATTATAAGTGCCGTGAAAAGTCGTCAGAAATTTGACGCCGGCGCGCTTTGCCGCCCAGTAGGCGCTCCATGCCGGCGCCCGCGAACGGGCATGGACGATATTGATGCCGTTGGCTTTGATAAAAGCTTCCAGTTTTTTTGCATTACGGCGCATTACAAAAATATTTTTGCTTTTGAGCGGCAGCGTCAGATGCGGAACTTTGGCGCGGTCCAAATCATAAACCATTCGTCCGCCGGCCGAGGCGACAAAATTTTTAATGCCGCGTTTTTGCAACTCGGTGGCAATTTCAACGGTTCCCAGTTCCACGCCGCCGTGCTCCAATTCAGGCAGAACCTGCAAAACTACGGGTTTTAGAGTTTGGTTTTTTTCCATTTTTATTCTTTGTCCCAGTATAAATTTAATTCATTTTTTGCAAACTGAGCCTAATTTACAACCAAAATTGTTTTCCGCCAAGCAAAAAATCACCGTTGCCTGACATTTTAAGCAATTTTTTGACGGCTGGCGGAATTTTGCAAAAAGCTGTTTTAGCGCTATTGAATAAAAGCAAAGGCCCATTATTTAAATTTTTGCTTTAATCATTTGCCAACGGGGAAAAACGATGCCTCACAAAACCGGAACAAGCGTTTCTGCGGATACCGAAAAAAGATTTTACGTCTGGCTGCTGTTGATAATTTTAATTCTGGCGGCGGGCTTGTGGTTTTATTCTGCCCGCAAACCGTCCGCAAAGCCAGAAGCGGCAGGTAAAACGGCCGGGGATTTGGTATTGAACGTCATGCCGCTGCAACGGCAGGACGTGGAGGTATCCGGCCGTTATATCGGATATGTCACGCCGATAAAATCCGTCAGCGTGGTTCCTAACGTCAGCGGATATCTTGATAAAATCTGGGTGCAGGGCGGTCAGGAGGTCAAAGCCGGAGACAATCTTCTGCTGATAGAGCAGAGTGAATACAAGGCCCGCCTGGACGCGGCCAAGGCATCGGTCGCCCAGGCGCAGGCCGATTTGAATAATGCGGAGGTATACTACAAAAGGATGCAAAAAGCCGGTGCCAAGGCGGTTTCCAAGACAGAATTGGACAACGCCAAAGCCAAGTATCTTTCGGCGCAGGGAGCTCTGGCTCAGGCCAAAGCCGAGCAGGAACTGGCTCGGGTTAATTTGAATTATACGTTGTTAACGGCGCCCGTGGACGGAGTCGTCGGTAATGTTGACCTTACAAAGGGCAATTATGTGTCACCGTCTTCTCAGCCGCTGCTCAAAATTATCCAATATAATCCGATACGGGTCGTTTTTTCCATTACGGACAAAGAATATCTGGCAGAGCTGGCCCGCAGTCCCCGGGAGCTTTTTGCCGGAGAAAAAATCAGGCTGAGTCTCGGTGGCGATTTGGGGTATCCGTATGACGGACAATTTCGGTTTACGGACAACGAAATTGACCGCAGCACCAATTCCATTGCCGTTTATGCAGATTTTCCCAATCCGGCCAAAGCGCTGGTTGCCAACGCATATGTCGATGTCATTTTGGAAAAAACGTTCAAAAATGCTTATCTTATCCGGCAGAATTACGTGTCCATGACGCCGGAGGGATATTTTGCATACATCATCAAAGACGGGCGGCTGATAAAAACTTCGCTGAATATTGCCGCCGAACAAAATGAGAATTATGTCGTGACCAATAATTTCGGCAGCGGTGAGTATCTTGTCGTGGACAAAGTCGGGCAGATTGCGCCGGGACGCAGGATTCGCATCAAAGTTCTTGAACCTGATACACCGGCGGAGGGCAAAGACTGATGTTTTCGGCATATTTTATTGACAAGCCGAGATTTGCCGGCGTTATTTCCATCGTTATGATTCTTTTGGGGCTGTTGGCCATAGTCGTGCTGCCGGTATCTCAGTATCCGCAGATTACGCCGCCGCAGATTGTGGTGCAGACAACCTATCCCGGCGCCAATGCTCAGGTTTTGGTAGACACGGTGGCAATCCCCATTGAAAACCAGATTAACGGTGTGGAAGACATGCTCTATATGTCATCGACTTCGGATGACGACGGAACGTATACCTTAACCATTACGTTTAACATCGGTACGGACCCCGACATTGCGCAGGTCAAAGTGCAAAACCGCCTCCAACAGGTTGAATCCCAGCTGCCGCAGCTGGTGATTCAGGAGGGCCTGGAAGTCAGAACCCAGATGTCAAATATTTTGGGAATGTTGGTTTTGCGCTCACCGAACAACACATATAACGATTTGTATTTGAGCAATTTTGCCTATACCAACATCCAAAATCCGCTGGCCCGTGTTCCCGGCGTCGGCGATGTATCGATTTACGGACCGCAATATTCCATGCGCATTTGGCTCAATACGGAGAAACTGGCCGCATTGGGATTAAGCAGCGTCGATGTCGTCAATGCGGTTTCTTCGCAAAACGTGCAGGCTTCAATTGGAGAAATCGGTTCGGCGCCGAGTTCGGACAATACGGCGCTGGTTCTTTCACTGAGCGCCAAAGGATTGTTAAATAACGTCGAAGATTTCAAAAACATCGTCGTGGCCACTTCCGGGGACGGCGGCATCGTCCGTCTCAAAGATGTTGCCAGAATAGAACTGGGCGCCGATACTTATAACATGGTGGCTCATTTTGATAATGCGCCGGCGGTGATTATCGGGCTGAGCCAGACACCGGGCTCAAATTCGCTGGATATTATGGATTCGGTCCGTGAAGAAATCGAAAAACTGAGTAAAACGTTTCCGGAAGATATGGAGTTTCGCGTAGCCTACGATTCGACCGATTATGTCAGGGCATCCATTGCCGGCATTATCGAAACACTGGTTATTACGTTTTCTCTGGTGGTACTGGTAACATTCGTTTTCTTGCAAAAACTAAAAACCACGCTGATTCCGCTGATAACCATTCCGGTATCGCTGATAGCCACTTTTGCGGTGATTTATGTGCTTGGGTTTGACATTAATATTTTGACGCTGTTTGCCATGATTTTAGCCATCGGTTTGGTTGTGGACGATGCCATTATCGTTGTTGAGCGGGTGCAGTATCTGATGGTTTATGAAAATCTTGATTCGCATGCGGCCGCCGTCAAGGCCATGCGGCAGATAGGCAGCGCCATCGTCGCCACGACTTTTGTGCTGCTGTCAATTTTTATCCCGGTCGGACTGATGGCCGGCATTACCGGAAAAATTTATCAGCAGTTTGCCGTCACCATCGCAACGGCAGTCGTCTTTTCGGCCTTTAACGCTTTAACCCTCAGTCCGTCACTGTGTGCCATTTTCTTAAACGGCGACAAATCTGACAATCCGCATGGATTTTTCAAATGGTTTGATGACGTGATAGATTTTTTCAAGGGGCACTATTTGTATGCGGTGGGATTTTTCTCGGCGCATATCAAAATAACGGCGCTGATCGTGCTGTTGACAATTGCCGTTGTTGCAGCCGTCTTCAAATGGACGGCGACTTCCTTCCTGCCCGAAGAGGATCAGGGAATTATTTTTGCGAACGTGCAGCTGGACGATACGGCCAGCATCAATCAGACCAACAGGGTTTTGGCCGAGATTTCAGAGCAGGTTCTGCAAATGAAAGGAATTAAATATTTTATTTCGGTTGCCGGATATTCCATGCTGGGCGGCGGCGGCGAAAACGTGGCGCTTGGCGTCGTTGGTCTGGACAGCTGGTCCGAACGCAAATCAAAAAGCTTGTCAATCGAGGCGTTGACGGCGCGGCTGTTGGAAACATTCGGCGGCCGCAAAGACGCCGAAGTCAACTTTTTTGCGCCGCCGTCCATTCCCGGGGTAGGACAAAGTGACGGCTTGTCTTTGGAACTGCTGGCCGCCGACGGCAATACAACGCCTTCGCAGCTTTATCAGACTTTGGGAAAATTTTTGGAAAAATTAAACGGCTCCCCGGATTTGTCTTATGCGTTCAGTACGTTTACCGCAGATACGCCGCATGTCTATCTGGATATAGACCGGACGAAATTGGAGGCCTATGATATTCCGGTTTCGGCATTGTTTGAGACCCTGGCCAACAATCTCGGCTCCCGTTACATCAACAACATCACGCTCAGCGGACAGGTCAACAAAGTTATTGTTCAGGCCGACTACCCGTACCGCCGGACCATAGAAGACGTCAAAAAATTATATGTTCCGTCAAATAACGGACAGCTGATACGTGTTGACAGTTTCGCCGAGGTCAAGACGTCGATTTCGCCGAAAATTATTTATCGTTACAATCAGTACACCAATGCGGCCATTGTGGCGCAAAGCAAACCGGGAGTCAGTACCGGCACCGCCATTGCCGGAGTTATCGCCGCCGCCGCGGAAGTTTTGCCGAAAAATTTTGAAATCGCCTGGACCGGGCTGAGCCTTCAGGAAGTCGAGGCAGCCGGACTGGCCGTATTTCTGATTGCGTTGGCCCTGGTGTTTTGCTATCTGTTTCTGGTCGCTTTGTATGAAAGCTGGATGCTGGCTTTTTCGGTCATGTTTTCAACCGTATTTGCGATTCTCGGGGCACTGATCGGATTGCATTTGATGGGGCAGGCACTGAGCATTTACGCCCAGCTCGGACTGATTATGCTGATTGGGTTGGCCGCAAAAAACGCCATTCTGATTGTGGAATTTACAAAATCTTACCGGGAGCAGGGCGAGAGTATTTTAGAGGCATCGCAAAAAGGGGCCGGAGAACGGTTCCGCGCGGTTTTAATGACGGCTCTGACCTTTATTCTCGGTGTTTTTCCGATGGTTGTCGCAACCGGGGCAGGGGCTTCCAGCCAGATAGCCATCGGCACCTCGGTTTTCTTCGGCATGATTGCCGCAACTTCCGTCGGCATTATTTTTATTCCGGCTTTGTTTGCCTTGTTTGAAACCGTCAAGGAACATGCCGGACACGGCCCGAAAGCTCCTGTCAAAACCGCTGCCGGAGGAGAAAGAGATGAGTAAATTCGGAAAAATAGGCATTTGTTTGCTGCTGAGCGCTTGTACGGTCGGACCTGACTACAAACGTCCGGAATTTTTCAGCGACGAGGAATTGCGTGCCGGATTGCATCTTAATAAAAATGCAAAGACGGAGACCAAAGTAAATCTTGATTGGTACGCCGGTTTTAACGACGAAGTGCTAAATCAGCTGGTTGCCAAAGGGTTTCAAAACAGTCCGACCATTGCCGAAGCCGTAGCAAAACTGAGGGAGTCCCGGCAAAGCCTGCGCGTTAATGCCGTCTCCATGCTTCCCGAAATTAACATTGACGGCAGCTATCACAAAAGCAAGGATTCGGTAAGTTATGGCATTCCGCTCACCACGGATTATTATCAGACGGGACTTGACGCTTCTTGGGAAATTGATATTTGGGGTGCCGGCCGCCGGCTGACTGAAAGTTCTCTGGCTCTGGTTCGCGTCGCCGCCGCCGATTTGGACAATGTCAGACTGTCGCTTACGGCGGAAATCGCCAATGATTACATCTCTTTGCGGCAGACGCAGGAGCAACTGCGGATATCCCGAAGCAACCTGGAAATCCAGCAGAATATTTACAATCTGGTCAAACAAAAATATGAAGCGGGATTATCTTCCGCCATAGATTACAATCAGGCCGGATATATCATGGAAAATACCGCGGCACAGATTCCTGCTCTTGAAACGCGGGAAGAAGCTTACCGCAATGCGCTGGCGGTTTTAACCGGAGGATTGCCGGGAAGCCTTGATACTCTGTTGGCGCAAAATAAAAATAATCCGGTCAGCCGGCGGTTTGATTATAATTTAGGACAGCTGTATGATCTCCCGGTGGAAATTGTGCGTCGGCGGCCCGATGTTCAGGCGGCCGAACAGCAACTGATATCTCAAAATGCGCAGATAGGGCAGGCCATGGCTGCCTTGTTTCCCAGTGTCAGTTTGAGCGGCTTTTTAGGCTGGCAGGCTCAAAACGCTTCGGATTTGTTTGGCAGCAAGACGGATATGTACAGCTATGCGGGGGCCGTAAATATTCCCCTGCTCAACTGGGGCAAACTGACCAACAACGTCGAAATGCAAAAATATGCGGCTCAGGCGCAGCTGGAGGTATACCGGGGAAGTCTGCTGAATGCGGCTTCGGAGATACGCAACGCCATTGTCAGCCTGGAGAAAGAATACCGGACAAACCATTCCGCTTCGGCAGCATTATCGGCTCAGCAGGAAACCGCGGCTTTGACGCTTGACAAATACAAGCAGGGGCTCGTTGAATTCAGCGAAGTGCTGACATCTCAGCAAAACCTGCTTACGGCACAAACAGCGCTCATTGAAAGCAATGCCGCAACCTATCAGGACATTATCGGCTTTTATAAATCGGTCGGCGGCGGATATGCTAAAAATTACCAACCCCGAACGGCTGCCGCAAATAAGGCTTGCGCGCCCTGTAAAGGTTAATGTTGGTAATTTCGGGAATATCATGTTCCCGATTCCAGTATCCTTTGCTGCGCATGCATTTGCTGTAGTTGGCCGGGCTGATGTCGTCATCCTCATAACGGGAGTTGACAATCAGCGGCTGAGCTCCCGCGTATGGCACATAGGTAGCCCAAATGCCTTTGGTGGAATGCCAGTCGGCCCGGGTATCCAGTTTTGTTTCTTCGGTATAAAACCAGCTGCGAAAATCCGGCATTAATTTAAATTCCTTAGCGGCCAGCAGACAGTCTCCGTGGTCTTTGGCAAATTTCTGAACGCCGGTATGCGGCTTCTCCCAGTGATAAACGACCTGTCCGCTGCCTTTGGAAAGATAAGTGCAGGAACAAAGTCCCAGAAGCGCCAGTAACCAGATTTTTTTCATTGCTCTCTCCTAAAAATCCAGATTGGCATAATGTCTTGCCGGCAGTATTCCGCGGATGTTGTCCTTGAGAATATCTTTAAAACAGGGGCGCGACTTTACTTTGGAATACCATAATTTTACATTGCGGAAAACGTCCCACGGCACGTCACCCAGATAATCAATGACCGATAAATGCGCGGCTGCTGCCAAATCGGTCAAAGACAATTCGTCTCCGGCAAGATATTTGCGGCGTTCCAACAGCCAGTCAAGATATTCCATATGAAAATTGAGGTTATTCAATCCGATTTTCAGGATTCTTGAATCCGGAGCGCTTCCGTGGGCAAAACGTTTATGGACCTTTTCCATCACGATGTTCCGGTAAACCTCACGGTAAAATTTATCATCAAACCATTCGCACAATCTGCGGATTTCGGCCTTTTGCCGGGCATCGCCGGTAATCAGCGGTGTTTCCGGGGAAATTTCTTCCAGATACTCGCAAACGGCGTAATTTCCGCAAATCACTTGTCCGTCGCTCAAAAAAATCGGCAGCTCGCCGGCCGGATTCAACTTGTATACGTCATCGGAAAGTTTCCACGGTTCTTCTTCCCGCAGAATAAACAGCATTTTTTTCTCGCTCATCACGGCGCGGATTTTTCGCGCCTGCGGCGAAACCGGATGATGTATCAGCAAAACCATTTTTACACCTTTTCAACTTATGCAATGTCATATTAATCAATAGCGCTGCCGAGGTCAAGGCGGCAAGCGGATTTATTCCTTCGTTTCGGTCTCCGTTTTTTTTCTGCCGGTGATTCGGTTGTATTTTCTTTGCCGAAAGTCGGCGGCACAACCCCCTGATATTGTTTTTCGATATCCAGAATCATCCGGGTCAGATAGTTTTTGATTTTTTCTTTGTTCTCGGGCTTTTCGGCATAACGGGTCAGCTTCTGGGTTATCATCCGCCGCTGGTCTGAAATTTTTGAAACGCCGATAAACAGCGGCATATTCCAGATAGTTTGCCGCGCTTCGCTGATTTGTCCCCGCAGACCGAGTTTGACGGCTTCGATAATACCGAGATATTGACTGATTAAAATATAGTCGGCCTGCCCGGTGAACAGTTTTTCAAACATTTCATAAGGCGTGTCAACAACATCAATGTCATATTCTTTAATCTGGTTGTTGACAAAGTCGCTGTAAATTTCTTTGGACAGCCGCACGCCTTTCAGCTTTTTCAGGTCGGCCACGGATTTCACCTCGTCCACTCGATTCGGCAGGGTAAACACGGTGAGCGGGTTGCTGAGCACGGACGGAAACACCAGCTCCAGCCCCTTGTACATTTCGGTTTCATGATAAGCGCCGAGAATCATGTCTATTTCGCCGCGGCGGACGCTCTGCACCAGAGCGTCGTATCTGGTCTTACGCAGATTATAGGTAATTTTAAGATTGTTTTCTTTCTGAAATTCGTCAATCATCGGCTGAAAAACCGTAAAAAACCTGCCGCGGACTTTTTCGTCGGGATGTTCCGTATAGCCGAACGGTGCATAGTCAATAAAACCGGTAATGCGCACCTCGCGAATTCTTTGGGGGTGCTTGTCTTCATAACGGACAAAGGCGGCCGCCTTAAAAGCCGTCGCCGCGGCAAAGATTCCGACGGCCAGCAGACAGGCAAATTTTTTCATGACAGTATCCTTAATATTCGAATATTTACTTTTCCGTAACTTTAAATATGGTACAATGATTATATTAAAATTTTAATAAGGAAATATCAATAAAATGGACGCAGCACAAAATTACGCACAAAATCAAATATCCGGACTGAGCGAAGCCGAACTTGAAGTCCGGGCTTTAATAAAAGCGGCATCTCAGCTTAATGCCATCAAAGAAGACTGGGAAGGCCGCAAATCCGATTTGGACAATGCTTTGGAGCATAATCGCAAACTTTGGACCATCATCGCGTCTGCCATGAACGAAAAAGACTGTCCTCAGCCACCGGAGATTCGCAAGAGTATTTTGTCGCTGGCAATGTATATTTTTCAGCGCACGCTTGAAATTACGGCGGAACCGGACCCTGCAAAGCTTGATGTTCTGATAAATATCAATATGAATATTGCCAAAGGCTTGTCCGGCAACGGCGGTTAGTTTTTGCTCATGCTTTTCCAGTCGGTTTTATACAGCCAGTTGTGGATGGTCAACGGTTCGTCTTTGAAATAGGAACGCAGATATTTCTTGTCATCCCAATTGTCGACCAGACCGGCAATGATGAGGGCTCGTTCCTCTTCGCCGGGATCATTGAACATTTTGCGACTGATGTCCGAGATCAGAAAATTGACGACGTCCATTTTGGCCATGGTGCAATCCTCCTGCCTTTTAACGCGACAAGATTAATATAAGCGGAATTTAAGGTGAAAACAGAGGGCTAAAACTAAGAGTTATACACGCGCCAGGTGGAGAGGATAATATTTTCCGGGCTGCTGTGAGTCGGCTCCCAGCCGAGGATTTCTCTGGCCTTGCGGGCAGATGCCGTGATAACGGCCGGATCTCCGGGCCGGCGCGGCGCAAATTCATAATTGACTTTCCGTCCGGTCAGTTCCTCGGTCCTTTTTATCATTTCCAAAACGCTGATGCCCGTTTCGGTTCCCAAATTCAGGGTTTGGCTTTTCCCGCCCTGCTTTAGGTAGCGGAGTGCGGCGACATGGGCGGTGCCCAAATCCGTTACATGAATATAGTCGCGAATACAGGTGCCATCGCGGGTATCGTAGTCATTGCCGAAAACTTTAAGCTTTTCCCGCTTGCCGGTCAGGGTTTCCATGACAATCGGCAGCAGATTTTGCGAATTTTGCTCCAAACCGCGCACTGCACCAGTTTCGTCATAACCGACGGCGTTAAAATAACGCAGAGAAACAAATTTGAGACCTTTCAGCCGATCGTACCATTGAAAATAACGTTCCATGTCATATTTTGTAAATCCATAAAAACTCACTGGATTCAGCGGATGTTCTTCGTCCACCGGCAGATATTGCGGTTCTCCGTAAACCGCTGCCGAAGAAGAAAATACCAGCATCCTGACATTGTTTTGGCTCATGGCGTTTAAGACGTTAATGGCCCCGGCAATGTTGTTGAGGGCGTATTTTTCAGGATTAGTCATCGATTCACCGACAGCTTTTTTGGCAGCCAGATGAATAACGGCGTCAATGTTTTTTGACATCGCTTCATTGAGGGCGGAAAAGTCCAAAATATCACCCACCAGATACCGTGCGTTGTCAAAAAAGTTGATTTCCAGTCCGGTTGATAAATTGTCGTAAACCGTCACTTCAAGATTCGCGTCAAGCAGAGCCTTGACGACATGGCTTCCGATATACCCGGCGCCGCCGATAACCAAAACATGCATAAGCAGTCTCCCGTTTGAAAAAAAACTTCTCTGATTTTATAAAAAAACAGTTGACGTGTCCAATTAAATATATTATTTATTCCCTCATCTGATGGGGGTATGGCGGAACTGGTAGACGCGCTAGACTCAAAATCTTGTGGCCTCAGGCCGTGTCAGTTCGAGTCTGACTACCCCTACCAAACAGCTTCGGTATTCCGAAGCTTTTTTTTAATCTTTCATTTGCCGCGCAAGCCATTCCATAATCAGGTCTGTCAGATATTTTTGCTGATCGGGGGTTAGCGCTGTTCCGTCGTCAAAATGATGCCATTTCTTGATGCATTGACGGCAGCAGCAGGCTGTTGCGTGTTGGGCAATAAAAACCGGATGCCCCCTCATGGGCGTTTGCCTGCCGTCATGCAGCGGGTGCGCCGGCGCGATTCTTGCGGCGATAAAGTCTTCGGCATGGCGACGGATAACCGCTTCGCCCTTTTCTCTGAAATAGGCGGCTTCCCGGAAACCGAGCCCGAAACGTGAACGAAAAGCCGAACCGGCCAGTCTTTGAAAAACATCGTCGTACATGGAATCTTCTTTCACACGATTTTACAGCACCAGTTGTTGCGCCGCAGATAGAAATAAGTCAACAACATGATAACAATATTGTAAGAATGTTCGCATGTCCAGCAAATTGCAACATCGGCCTTTAAAAAGACGGCGACATACCAGACATTGAGCATGTAAACGCTTAAAGCCGCAATTTCCATCAGCAGGGCTTGCTTTGTGTCGCCGGAACCGGAAACCGTGCTTAGCCAGATCATTCCCGGAACCAGTGTCAGGTAGGTTGTCAGCATGGCATAATACGGCGGAAGACTGGCATTTATCAAAACGGCGTCGTCCGTATAGATCCGCAGAAACAAAATCGGAAACAAAGCCATCAAAAGTTCGGCGCCTATCCCGATAAAATAGCCGAGCTTAATGATTTTTTTTGCTGTTTTCATCACCTGACGATCCAGTCCGGAACCGATTAGATTGCCGGTAATGGTATTGGCCGCAGAGCCGAGAGCCGCAGCTATCATAAACGGCAGGGACGACACGCTGCGCAAAATGTTGGAAACAGCCAGAGGCGTCTCTCCCAGATGTTCCATTGCCAGCAAAAACAAAAACCAGGTGGCAAGAGAAATAAAATATTGCAGCATGGTCCAGATTGAGAGACCGAAAATTTCTGCCAGCAGTAACTTATCATAAACAACAAAATTATTAAATCCGTATTTTTTGAGGTCTGTCTTAAAAATGAGATAAAAAACAAAAAAGACGGCTGCGGCGGCTTCGGCGGCGACGGACGCCAGAGCTGCACCGGCGATTCCCATTTTCGGAAAACCGAATTTTCCGAAAATCAGAAGATAGTCAAGCAACGTGTTGACGGCCAGCATAAGCAGGGCGCACCAGGTAAGGATTCGGGTTTGCGTAATTGCTACAAAATAAGCCCTGAACATGACCATTAAAAAGGCAAAGACAAAACCGTAAATTCTGATATCCAGATAATCACGGACCTTATCATAAACAGCCGGAGAAGAAATAACGTTTTGCAAAATAAGCGGACTGAAAAAGGAACTGAAAATAATGACTGCCGCCGCTGCCGCCGTCAAAAAACTGATTCCTTGATAAATCAACGGGCCGATTTTTTCGAAACGGGCTTCACCGTTCCGTCTGGCGGCAATAATCTGCACGCCGATTCCGAAACCTTGCCCGAGCATATAAATCATAATATAAAAAACGCCGGCCAGAGCGGAAGCGCCGAGCTCGATTTCTCCGACCCTTCCCAAAAAGGCGGTATCCGTCATGCCGATAATCTGCTGAATAAGCAGCCCGGCCAAAATCGGAAAAGAAATGGACCAGATTCTTTTGTAATTATACTTCATCTTAACGACTTTTTATCCGATTGTCTTCTAAACTGTCAATATTCAAAACGGAAATTAACGCATGACAGACAGTACATCATTAAATAATCAGGCCTTTGAATTATACAACGCGGGCAGATTGGAAGAGTCTGAAAATTTGTCTCGTCAGGTCCTGTCGGAACAAGGAGAGAATTACGGTGCGCTGATAAATCTCGGCAACATAAAATATTTGCAAAAAAACTGGTCGTCGGCGGCCGATTTCTACCAACGGGCGTTGAAATGCCGCCCGGGAGATTCCGTCGCTTTGATAAATTTGGCCAATACGTCTTTGGAACAGAAAAATTTTGCGCTGGCTGTCCGTTGCGCCGATGCTGTGCCGTTAAAGGATTCGCTGCATGCTCAATCAATGGCGGTAAAAGGGGAAGCCGCCATGGGTAGTGAAAATTTTGCAGAAGCGGCTCGTTGCTTTAAGGAGGCACTCAAAGAAGATAAAAACAATTTCTGGTATTATAATTATCTCGGTCAGGCTTTGCAAAAAGAAGGCGCCTTTTCAGAAGCGCTGCAAGCTTCGTTGCGGGCGGTGGAATTGAGCGGCGGAGCAGATTCCCAGCAAATAAATTTTGGTTACGCGTTGTATGAAATTGCCTTGGAAAAAGGCGTGCCGTTCATCAAAAAATATTTGCGCCGCTGGCAGTTGCTTTATCCGCAGAACAACCAGGTCAGATATATTGTTTCGGCATTGGATTCTGACGAAAAATTTGACCGTGCCGACGCGGATTATGTAAAAAATATTTTTGATTTTTATGCCGATGATTTTGAAGAGTCCCTGGAGGAACTTGAATATGCCGCACCGCAAAAAATAGCGGAAGAAATCCGCCGTTTCCCTTTTCCGGCAGAGAAAATTCTCGACCTCGGCTGCGGTACCGGATTATGCGGAAAAGCGTTGGCAAAATTTTTTCCCGAGGCGGTTTTTGCCGGTGTCGACTTGTCGCCGGGAATGCTGCGCAAAGCGGCTGAAAGCGGAATTTACAAAGAATTGTTTTGTGTCGATGCCGCGCAGTTTTTAAAAGAAAAAAACGGCCGTTTTGATCTGGTTGCCGCAGCAGATGTCTTGACGTATTTCGGGTCACTGAACGATATTTTTGCCGCCGTCGCCGGTGCTTTAAAACCGCAGGGGCGTTTTATCTTTTCTGTCAGCCGCAACACCTTGAACGATAAAGATTATTTTCTTCATTTGTCAGGGCGTTTCGTGCACCGCCGGGAATATGTTGAAAACATGCTTGCAGCCGCCGGAATGCACACGGATTCCTGTCGGGAAGTCATATTGAGACAAGAGGCGGGAAAACCCGTCCGGGGCTGGATTTTTACAGCTTCGGCCGCATAAAAAAAGCTCCCTAAAAACAGGAGCTTTTTGTAAAAGTCAAACGCTTGAAAAAAACTATTTAGAAGATTTTTTCGCGCTGGAACTTTTCTTGCAGGAACTGGACTTGCAAGAAGAACTTTTGTTCGAAGAAACGGTCTTTTTGGCGGAAGACTTGTTGTTTTTCGAAATCTGTTCTACGGCCATAGACCAGAAGTACTCGTCCTGACCCTGCGGGCAGCCGGCGTTTTGCCAGATGTAGTAAGCAGCTTCTCTGATGGCCTGTTCGTTGTTTTTACTCATAATCACTAACTCCAAATAAGTTTTTTTGGTAAACATTAATTAATATACAATCAAAATTTAATACGTCAATAATTAATCCTCTGATTTTCTTTACTTTATAAAATATTTTTTTTCGGCCGGTTAAAATGCTTGCATTTAAAACTATAAGAAATTATAGATTATTAGAAAGGCTCCCGACGGGGGAAAATAAAAAAGCGCAAAAAGAAAAAGTTGTTTTTTTATCCGGGAATTCAAGCCGTTAAGCTCTTAATTATGGTGTTAATTTTAAGGAAGTATAGATGGAAAACTTATTGTCTAAAGAGGAAATGGAAGCCGTCATCGATGGTGACCACGGTAATGTTTTTGCAGTGTTGGGAATACACAAAGACAAAGGGAGCAAAGAGGTTTTTATCCGTACCTACCAGCCGCATTCCAAATCGGTGGAACTGCTTGATAAAGATAATAATTCTTTGGGCTTTATGACAAAACTGGATGAACGCGGATTCTACCAGATAAATCTCGGCAAGATTGAAAATTTTGCTTATAAATTCCGGATAGAAAATGATCTCGGCAACGTTTATATTGCGGAAGATCCGTATCGTTTTCCGTCGTTTCTGGGAGATATGGATATCTATCTTCTGGCCGAAGGCAATCACTTGGAAATGTACAAAAAACTCGGAGCCCATGCCACGCAGATGAATGGTGTCGGCGGCGTCAGTTTTGCGGTTTGGGCGCCTAACGCCAAAAGGGTAAGCGTCGTCGGAAATTTCAACAACTGGGACGGCCGCGTCAATGCCATGCGCAAACATCCGACCTGCGGCGTGTGGGATATTTTTATTCCGGGCATTACCAACGGCGAGCTGTACAAATACGAAATCAAAACTCAGGACAATTCAATTCTGGTCAAAGCCGATCCTGTGGCTTTTTATGCCGAGAAACGCCCCAATACGGCGTCGATAGTTTATGACATCACCAACTACGAATGGTCCGATTCCGAATGGATGAAATACCGTGAGGAACATAATTCCTTTGACAAACCAATGTCGATTTACGAGGTGCATCTGGGCTCCTGGCGGCGCAAAGACGGCAACGAATATCTGACGTACCGCGAACTGGCCGATACGCTGGTTCCCTATGTGGTCAATATGGGCTTTACGCATGTCGAGTTCTTGCCGTTGGCAGAACATCCTCTGGATGCTTCATGGGGCTATCAGGTCGTCGGAATGTTTGCGCCGACCAGCCGCTTCGGAACGCCTGATGATTTGCGGTATCTGATAGACACGTTTCACCGTGCCGGTATCGCTGTGATCATGGACTGGGTGCCGGCCCATTTCCCCAAAGACGGTCACGGGCTGAACGAATTTGACGGCACGCATTTGTACGAGCATGCCGATCCCCGCAAAGGGGAACATACCGACTGGGGAACCAAAATTTATAATTACGGCCGCACCGAGGTTGCCAACTTCCTGTGTGCCAGTGCCGTCTATTGGCTGAAAGAATTTCATATCGACGGGCTTCGCGTAGATGCCGTCGCGTCAATGCTGTATCTGGATTATTCCCGCAAAAACGGTGAGTGGATTCCCAATATTTACGGCGGCAACGAAAATATTGAAGCCATCGCATTTCTGCGTCGCATGAACGAACTGGCCTATTCCCAGACCAAAGGAGCCGTCACCATAGCCGAAGAGTCGACGGCCTGGCCGATGGTTTCCCGTCCGACGTCAATGGGCGGCCTTGGCTTTGGTTATAAGTGGAACATGGGGTGGATGAACGATACCCTGAAATACATTTCGCACGACCCCGTTCACCGCAAATATCACCACGGCATGCTGACCTTTGGCTTGCTTTATGCCTTTAACGAGAATTTTATTCTGCCGATTTCGCATGATGAGGTTGTTCACGGCAAAGGATCGATGCTGTCCAAAATGCCGGGCGACGAGTGGCAGAAATTTGCCAACCTTCGTGCCTATTACGGGTTCATGTTTACGCATCCCGGCAAAAAGCTGTTGTTTATGGGATGCGAGTTTGCCCAGGATTGGGAGTGGAATTCCGAAGAAGGCTTGCGCTGGTTTCTGTTGGATTATCCGATGTACAAGGGCATGCAGAACTGTGTCCGCGATTTGAATCTGATGTACAAAGGCAATGCGCCGCTTTATCAGCAGGACTTTGATTACCGCGGTTTTGAGTGGATTGATCATTCCAATGCCGACGATAGCGTGATCTCGTATATGCGCAAAGGGTATAATCCGGAAGACTATCTGATAGCCGTGTGCAATTTCACGCCGGTGGTCAGGAAGGACTATCGTCTGGGTGTCAACGAAAATTGCCGCTATCAGGAAATTTTTAACAGTGACGATGTAAACTATTGGGGCAGCGGCGTTAAAAACGAAGGGACCATGCAGGCGGAAGAAGTTCCGTGGAATTGCAAACAGTATTCGATTAAAGTCACGCTGCCGCCGCTGGCGACCATTGTGCTGAAACCGATTAGATAGAAAAGGGGCCTGTGATGCAGGGTTTCAAAATTTCGGCCGGAAAATCTTTTCCCCTCGGGGCGTCATACGATGGCGGGGGAACCAATTTTGCGTTGTTTTCCGCTCATGCCGAAAAAGTGGAACTTTGCCTGTTTGATGTTTCCGGTTCGGAGGAGCTGGAACGGTATAACATAACCTGCCGCGAGAATAATATCTGGCATATCTATCTGGCAGGCGTCAAACCCGGTCAGGTTTATGGCTATCGGGTTTACGGGCCGTATAAGCCGGAAGAAGGATTGCGTTTTAATCATCATAAGCTGCTGACCGATCCGTACGGCAAAAAACTGGTCGGCAAGTTGATTTGGAACAAGGCGATTTTCGGATATGACATTGACAGTCCGGAAAAAGATTTGTCTTTTAGTGAGCTTGATTCTGCGCCATATGTTCCGAAGTCCGTTGTTGTCGACGACAGCTATGACTGGCATGGTGAAAAACGCCCTCGTTACGGTTTTGAAGAAACCATCATTTATGAAACGCACCTGCGCGGTTATACCAAACTCCAGCCCTACATTCCGGAAGCCAAACGCGGCACTTTCGCCGGTTTCGGGCATAGTTCGGTTTTAAATTATTTAAAATGGCTGGGAATCACGGCCGTCGAGTTTATGCCGATTCATGCCTTTTTTGGCAACCGCCACAAAAAGGGATATATCACCGATAACTACTGGGGGTATGAAAGTTTCAGCTTCTTTGCGCCGGAGCAGTCTTATCTGAGCGGTAATAACATTAACGAGATTAAAGATCTGGTTAAAGAGATGCATAATCACGGACTGGAGGTGATTCTGGACGTGGTTTACAATCATACCGGAGAAGGGAACCAGCTCGGGCCGACGTTATGCTATCGCGGCATCGACAACAGTTCTTATTACACGCTCAATCCGGATAACCGGCGTTATTATTACGATTCTACCGGCTGCGGCGCCAGTTTTAATTTGCAAAATCCCTATGTGTTGCAGTTAGTGATGGATTCCCTGCGCTATTGGGTGCAGCAGATGCATGTTGACGGATTTCGTTTCGATTTGGCGCCGACTTTGTCCCGCCGCAACACGTCTTTTACGCAAGACAGCGGTTTTATGTATGCGGTGGCGCAGGATCCGGTTTTAAAAGAGGTCAAAATGATTGCCGAAGCCTGGGATATCGGGTTCGGAGGATATCAGGTCGGGGCTTTTCTGCCGGGCTGGGCCGAGTGGAATGACAAATACCGCGACAACATCCGCCGTTTTTGGAAAGGTGATTTGTACCAGACGGCCGAGATGGCCAGCCGGCTGACCGGATCCAGCGATGTCTTCGATTATCACAACCGGGCAATCTGGGCCAGCATCAATTTTATTACCGCGCATGACGGCTTTTGTCTGCGTGACTTGGTCAGTTACAATCACAAACACAACAGCAGCAACGGAGAAAACAATCAGGACGGCAACGATTCCAACTGGAGCTGGAATTCCGGCGCCGAAGGCGAAACCGACAATGCCGTGATTATTGAAAACCGGATGCAGCGCGCCCGGGCCATGATGGCCACCCTTTTGTTTTCTTTCGGAACGCCGATGATGGTCGCCGGAGATGAATTCGCCCGCACACAGTTGGGCAACAACAATCCCTATTGTCAGGACAATGCGCTGACATGGGTTGCTTGGGAAGGCATTACCGAAGAGAGCAAAAATTTTGCCCGCTTTGTTAAAAAAGCCGTCAAACTGCGCCGGCGTCTTAAAATCTTTGATCGCAGCCGCTTTTTTAACGGCAAACCGGTGGACCGCAGCGAATATAAGGATTTGGCCTGGTATACCGAACGCGGAACGGAATTTGCCGCCGAAGATTGGCATGACGGCGGCCGCAAATCTCTGTCTTATTGCGTTTACGGCGGCGGACATTTTGTTCTGGTCGTTTTAAATGCCAATTTCAACGATATGGACTGGAAGCTTCCTCCTTTGCCGGAAAAGTGGGAATGGAGCCTGTTGCTGGATAGTTCGGAAAAATTTTCCGGCGAAGCAAAACTTGCATCCGGAAATACCATCAGGGTTCCGGCATGGAGTGTCTTGGTCTTTGACATTAAAAAATAACAAAGGAGGATTCGCCAATGGCTTATGAATTGGAAGGCATCGCCAAAAAACTCGGTATCGCCGTAAAGTTCAGCGACGGGGGGCTTGTGCACAAAGAATACGATGTCGGCGCCGAAACCATACGTTTTTTTATTGAAACTTTCGGATACAAGGCGGACAATGAAACAGACATTGCCAACTCCCTTCATAAGCTGGAAAACGCCCGTTGGCAGCAAACGCTGGAAAATGTTTATGTCGTTCCGCAGGATAACATAGAGTTCGACATCGTTGTCCCCGAAGAGTGGCAGAATGAGTATTTTGATGTCAGACTTTTTGCAAAGGGGGAAAAAACTGCGGAAAAAATAGCCTATGAAATATCCAGTCGTCAGGAAGCCGCATTAATAAAAGGAAAAAATCTGCGCCGTCTGTATGTGCGGATAACCTCGCCGGTTAAAATCGGATATTATGACATAGAACTTTCCGTAAAAGGGAAAAAGTTCAAAACGATATTGGCGGTGGCGCCGATACGTTGTTATGAACCCCCGGCCATGGAGCGGAAGCTGTGGGGTTTCGCCGTCCAGCTCTATTCGGTCAAAAGCAACCGCAATTGGGGCGTCGGCGATTTTACGGATTTGGAAAATATCGTCCGGATATGTGGCCGAACAGGTGCGTCGGTTATCGGCCTCAATCCTCTGAATGTGCTGATGCATAATTTTCCGGAAAACGCCAGCCCGTATTCTTCCATCAGCCGCCTGTTTCTAAATCCGATATATATTGATGTGGAGCGGGTTCCCGAATTTGAAGAAAACGATTTGCAACTGATAGAAGGAACGCTTGCCGAACTGCGCAATTCCGAATTAATACAGTATGGCAAAGTTTACCCGCTCAAAATCAGCGTGTTGGAAAAATGTTATCAGCGTTTCAAAAGCGGAAAGGATAAAAACAGACAAGATGCTTTCAAAAAGTTTTGCCGGGAACAAGGGCTGGAATTGGAGCGTCTGGCCGTTTTCCAAACGCTTTACGACAAATTCAGCCAGGAGGTTTGGGGCGGTTGGACGGCCTGGCCGGCAGAGTACCGCAATCCCCGGTCTTCCGAGGTCAAAAAATTTGCCGAAGAACAGAAGGACAGAGTCGAATTTTTCAAATATCTGCAGTTTGAGGCCGATCGTCAGTTCTCCGCCGCGGCAGATGTGGTAAAGGAGCAGGGGCTCGGAATAGGTTTTTATCGCGATTTGGCAGTCGGCGTCGGCAAAGACAGCGCCGAGGTTTGGGGCAACCCTGAGGTTTATATCAAAGATGCCGGTGCCGGTGCGCCGCCGGACGCATTCTTTCCGGGAGGACAAAAATGGTGTCTCGGCGCATTTGAACCGAGAGTTTTGAAAGAACAGTGCTACGAGCCGTTTATCAAAATTCTGCGGGCCAATATGAAAAATGCCGGAGCTCTCCGCATGGATCATGTTATGAGCCTGATGCGTCTGTTCGTTATTCCGGATAACGGTCTGCCCGGAACTTATATCTTTTACAATTTTGCCGATATGCTCAATATTGTTGCGCTGGAAAGCCATCTTAACCGATGCGCGATTGTCGGGGAGTGCATAGGTAATGTTCCGGAAGGTTTTATGGATGTCCTGCACGAAAGAAACATTCATCCTCTGAGTGTTTTGTGGTCGGAACGCGGCGATAACGGCTGGGGAGATTTTTTCACGCCTTCCGAATATCCGAAGGCCGCTTTTGCTTCTGTGGGAACGCACGATATGGCGCCGCTCAAAATGTGGTGGTATGGGTATGACATAGAGCTGAGCTTTTCGCTGGGACTTATCCCTGATGAGGAAGCCAAGACCGGCGCATATCATAAGAGGGAACTTGACCGGTGGAAATTGCTGTTTGCCATGGACAGCAACGGCGTTTGGCCGGAAGATCGTCCCCGCGGCAACAATTTTATCTATGGCGAAGGCTATCCCGAAGGTCTGGTCGAGGCGGTGCATCGTTTTATGTCGCGAACGGCATCGCAGGTGTTTTTGGCCATGCCAGAGGATATTCTTTATGTAGAAAAGCAGCAAAACCTTCCGGGAACCGATCGTGACAAGCATCCCAACTGGCGGAGAAAACTTCCGGTTCCGTTGGAACGTCTGGAAAGCGATATCGCATATATTCGGGCCGTTGAGGCAATCAAAAAGGAAAGATAAAATAAATCCCGGACATGTCCGGGATTTATTTTAGCATTATGAAATATACATACCGATTTTTTAAAAAAAGAAAATAAAAAATCTTGACTGGAACGTGTTTTTTTAACTATACATACAGCCGAAGAAGTATGTATATTTTTTTGAGGACAGCAATGCCAAGAAGAACAAAAGAAGTAGCCGAACAAACCAAAATGGATATTCTGGCTTCGGCCTTAAATATTTTTTATGAAAAAGGATTTAGCCGCACGACGTTTGACGAGATAGCCAAACGGATTAACCTGACCAAAGGCGCCGTTTATTGGCATTTTCGCAACAAGGCAGATTTGCTGGCAGAATTGATTCGCCAAAAACTGGGAACGCATCGTGCCGGGATTGAAAAACAACAAATTACCACTCTGGCTGATTTGCGGAGAGTTTTGGAAGAAGACGCCCGAAGCATTGAGCAGGATAAGGATTATTGCAAGTTTCTGTTCTTTGTTTTAATGCAGATGGAGTGGTCCGAAACCATCATGCAAAAGGTGAGTGAACAAATAAAAGAAGCCCGCAATTATCCTTTTAAAGAATTAAAAGAAGCATTGACTTTTCTGCAAAAAAGTGGAGAAATAAGAGCAGAAATTGACATTGATGAATTAGTGACCATCCTGATTTGCAGTTGGCGAGGGGTTATGAGCATATTTGTGTCCAGACTCTATCCTATGAATCTATCTCACATGATGGTAGCAAGCTTTGATTTGATTATGGATGGCGTAAAAGTGGAGAAAGAAAAAACATGTTAGTGGGAAAAATAAAAAACCGGGTGATTATTCGCCAAGTTGTTATTTTGGGATTATGTGTCGGATTCGGATGGTACCTTAAAGCCAAATTATCGCCGCAGATGTCAGCTTCCGATATGGCCGAAGGCGGTGAACCGGCCGTTTTGACGCAAAAACTGGAAACTCGTGATATTTCTCCCAAAAAAAGCTATATCGGCCATGTCGAAGCCATCAAAAGCGTTGACTTGAAGCCTCAGGTGAGCGGGTATGTCGAAAAGGTCCTGTTTCAGGAAGGTTCCTTGGTCAACGAGGGTGATATTTTGTTTGTTATTGAGCAAAAACGTTACCTGGCAAACGTCGAACTACGCGAGGCCGAATTGGCCAGCGCCAAGGCCAACCTGGTCCGGGCAGAACGCGATTATCGCCGGCAGAGTTCTTTGAGCAAACAGAACTACGCCTCTAAGGCAACATTGGATACTTCCGAAAGCACTTATTTACAGGCCAAGGCTGCGGTTGCCCAGGCCGAAGCTAATCTGGAACTGGCAAAAATTGATTTGGATTATACCGAAATCAAAGCGCCGATTACCGGCCGCATTGGTAAAGCCATGGTGACGGAAGGAAACTATGTTGATACGACGACGGCCAATCTGGCGCGCATTGTTCAGGCTAATCCGATAAGGGTCGCTTTCTCGGTTTCGGATAAAGATATGCTGAATATGCGTGAAATGTACAAGCCCGGACAAAATAAAAGCCAGCTTTTAACTGAAATCGTTCTGCCCAACGGAAAGGTCCTGGTCAACCACCTGCGGTCGCGCTTTACGGACAACGAAGTTAACAGCAACACGGCAACCATAGCCGTTTATGCCGAATACGAAAATCAGGAAAATCTGCTGATTCCGGGAAACTACGTTGATATTCGCGTCGGAATGAAAGAGCCGCAGATGGTGCTTCTGGTTCCGCAGTCTGCATTGGCGCAGGATAAAAACGGTAATTATGTCATGATCGTTGACCGCAACGGTAACGCTATTGAAAAGCGCGTCGTCCTCGGTGACACCATAGGCGATCAGCAAGTCGTCATCAGTGGTTTGCAGGCTGATGACGAAGTCATTGTCCAGGGACTGCAGAAAGTTCGTGACGGCATGAAAGTCCGAGCCCAGCTTGTCCAGTCTGAGCCGGAGGTGCTGTAACCGATGTTTTCAAGAATTTTTATTGAGCGTCCGCGTTTTGCGATGGTGATTTCCATCGTCTTAACGCTTGCGGGCGTCATTTCCGTCTTTTCGCTGCCTATTGCGCTGTATCCAGAGATTACGCCTCCGGAAGTCGTCGTTTCGGCCAGCTATCCCGGAGCCAGCGCCGAGGTTATTGCAAAAACGGTCGGTATTCCTCTGGAAGAAGAAATCAACGGTGTGGAAGATATGCTGTACATGGATTCCACGTCGGAAAACTCTAATTATTCTCTGACCATTACTTTTAAAGTCGGAGTCGACCGCGACATGGCGCAGGTAAAGGTTCAAAACCGTATCCAGCAGGCCACTTCAAAGCTGCCGACGGAGGTGACGCGTCAGGGATTGACGGTAAAAAGCCGTTCGTCAAACATGTTGGGAATGATTTCCATTTTGTCTCCGAACGGAACTTACTCTCAAAACGATTTGTCCGACTATGTTCAAAATAACATTAAAGACAGTTTGGGGCGCGTTCCCGGCGTGGGCGAAGTTAATGT
>CASFLC010000120.1 GCA_949295475.1 uncultured Pseudomonadota bacterium | reverse complement strand
CTGTCACCGGAAACGAGAGAAGACGGTTCCAAAGATGTGTGTGTTGGTGTTGTGCAAGAAGCAAAGTCCGCGGAACCAATCCAGCCGGCGTAGATTAATCCGAAAAGAATTATTTTCCCTGCCGACTTCTTCATGGTCCTCGTCCTCTGCTGTTGAAACCGCTTCTCTATCTTTCACTATAACAAAGTTAAAGGCGCATGTCAACAATCAATTAAATCCCCTGGACGAAAGCAAACCGAAAAAGAATAAAAAAGATTCCTTGACAGCACCTCTGAATTGCACTATTTTCACAGCCATATTAGAGTTATTGAAAAATTATTAACGTTAAAAAATCTTATTATGGAACAGAAAACAGATTACATCTATCTGGCCTCACAGGCGCAGGAAAAATTCAGAAATGCAGGTTTTGAGATTGCGTTGGAGAACATAAGTATCGGACGTATTTATCCGGAGGAAGACCCCCGCGAAGCAGGTTTTGTCGTGTTTTTTGCGGAGTTGCCCGAGGATGGAACCGAAAGCTGTATCATTTATGTGAAAGCTTTTAGTGGAAAGACGCCCCGGGTAGCGCACATTATCAGCAAAAATAAAGCAAAGGTGCGTAATTACGGCGTAAACAATACGTTCCGGGCAATTGATAAAACCGAATGGCGGTACGCAAAGACGGAAGACGGTAAAGATTATGAAATCATCACCGAAGAATTCTATCGCAACCGTCAACGCATTGTTGAAACGGCAAGCAAAAATGCCGAATGATTATTGTCTTAAAAACTCACACAATATGTCGTTGTGTGAGTTTTTTCTTGCAAAAAATCTCCGTGGTAATATATTGGCCGATAGTTGCTATAATATGTTAAGGAGAAAAACATGCCTTTAGTTACAATGCGTCAGATTCTTGACCATGCCGCTGAGAACGATTACGGCGTTCCGGCTTTTAACATCAACGATATGGAACAGGTTATCGCCGTTTTGCAGGCCGCCAGAAAGGTTAATGCCCCGGTCATTCTGCAAACCTCAACCGGCGCCCGTAAATTTGCCGGCGATCCGATGATCCGCCACATGGTTGCCGCCGGAATAGAAATGTTTCCTGAACTCCCGATTTGTATTCACCAGGATCACGGCTCATCGGTAGATATTTGTCAGTCTGCCATTGTCAACGGCTATTCTTCCGTCATGATGGACGGTTCTTTGGAAGCCGACGGCAAAACACCGTCTTCCTTTGAATATAATGTAAAAGTTACCAAAGAGGTTGTGGCCCGGGCGCATGCCGTCGGTGCTTCCGTCGAAGGCGAACTTGGGGTTATTGGTTCTCTCGAAACCGGCAAAGGCGATAAAGAAGACGGCCACGGTGCCGAAGGCGTGATTGACAAGAAACGTCTGGTAACCGATCCGGACGAAGCCGCCCGCTTTGTTGCCGAGACCAAACTGGACGCTTTGGCGGTTGCCGTCGGAACGTCTCACGGCGCTTATAAGTTTACCCGCAAGCCTGATGGCGAAATTCTGGCTATTGACGTGATTGAAAAAATTCATAAAAAACTGCCCAATACCCACATGGTGATGCACGGGTCGTCTTCTGTGCCGCAAGAGCTGCAGGATTTGATTAACGCATACGGCGGCGCTATTCCGCAGACTTACGGCGTTCCGGTTGAAGAAATTGTTCGCGGCATCAAATCCGGCGTTCGCAAGGTCAATGTCGATACGGACTGCCGCATGGCCATTACCGGTGCGATTCGCAAAATCTTTGCAGAAAATCCCAAAGAGTTTGACCCGCGCAAATATCTCAAGCCGGCCATTGAAGAAATGCAGAAAGTCTGCGAGGCTCGCTATGTCGCCTTTGGTGCGGCAGGTCATGCCGACAAAATCAAAGCCGTTCCGATGTCCGAAATGGCCAAACGCTACGCGGCCGGTGAAATTTAAAACGGTTTGCCGCAACGGAAAAAGCCTGAGAGCACGCTCTCAGGCTTTCCTTTTACCCGCTTGGTTACAAACCTTTTTATTATTTGGAGTAGGATTATAGTTTGTAAATAAGACGAGGTAAAAAACAGATTAATTGGGGAATTTACGAATCTGTCATTGAGGCTATTTTGGAATATTTGTACAAATATGTCAATAATTAAAATGCCGCTTATAAGGCAAATAAGCGGCATCGTATTGAAAATAAACAATTTATTTTTCAAGGTTATCATGAAGCTCGGCACCGGCCCGAAGATCGTCGCCGAAATCGCCGATTTCCTGTTCGTGTTTAATTTCTTCTTTCAAAATCTTGGCTGACATGCGATAAGTTTCATAATCTTTGCCGAAAGTCATGTCGCAGATTTTTTGATAGCGGGCAATGGCGCAACGCTCTGCAACCACATTTTGTTCAATCAGGTTCATGACATAAGGTTTGTCGGGAGTTTCATACTTGCATTGCGCGGTTCTTTGCAAATCAGCAAAGTCAATCACCGGTTTTCCGCCCAGCTGAATGATTCTGTCGCTCAGCCATTGGGCGTGCTTGAGTTCTTCATTGGCATGTTCGATAAACTCTTCGGCAATCAGCGGTCGCATCGGTCCAACCATCACCTGGGCGCCGATCCAGTATTGATAATATGCCAGCCATTCCTCGGCAAAGGCGATATTGAGTTCTCTGATAAGTTCTTCTCTGTCAAGTTTAATGATTTTTTGAGCCATTTCACCCATTTGATCTTCTCCTCAGCAAATCGTTTTGATTGTTTCTTGCTTTGAGGTAATCTTTTTCGGAATGAAATCAAGCCCGTGAAAATAAATTTTTTAGCATGGCGAAAGGTGAAATTTGTCTGGCAATTAAACTTCTCTTGGGTTATCCTGAAAACGTGAAGTAAGGAGAAATAAAAATGGTTTTAATCGCCCCCAGTATTTTGTCGGCGGACTTTGCCGACTTGAAAAATGAGATTATCCGCCTTGACGAAGCCGGAGCGGATATGATTCATCTTGATGTTATGGATGGTGTATATGTGCCGAATTTGACTTTTGGTCCGGCGGTTGTTAAGGCGATTCGGCCTTATACCAAACTGCCGTTTGACGTTCATCTGATGGTTGACAATCCGGATGCCGTGCTGGGATGGTTTGCCAATGCCGCCGATATCATAACCGTACACGCCGAAGCTTGCCGTCACTTGGATAAAACATTGGAAACGCTGCGTACTCTCGGCGTTAAAGCCGGTGTTTCGCTCAATCCGGCCACGCCGGAAGAGGTTTTGCGTTATGTGCTGGACAAGCTGGATATGGTGTTGGTAATGACTGTCAACCCGGGATTCGGCGGCCAGAATTTTTTGGAAAGCCAGCTTGAAAAAATAAGCCGGATAAAAGCAATGATTGGCGAACGGGACATCAAAATTGAAGTCGACGGCGGAATCAATGCCTTGACCGGTGCCGAAGCCGTGGCGGCCGGTGCCGATATCCTGGTTGCCGGAACATCTGTTTTTGCCGGTGGGGACTATGCCGGAAACATTGCCTCCTTAAGATAAAATTAACTTAGCTAATTTAAGGTGTTAGGACAGATATCCGTCTCGGGGAGAAGAACATGAAACATTTGGTAATGGTCATAGAAGACGAAGAGGCTTTGGCGCTGCTTCTTAAATACAATCTTGAAAAAGAGGGGTATGATGTGGCGATAGAAAGTCGCGGCAGCAAAGCGATTGCCGAGGTTGAAAAAAATCATCCTTCGGTCATTTTGCTGGATTGGATGCTGCCGGAATTGTCCGGCGTGGAAATCTGCAAGCTGATACGTTCCAAGCCGGATATCAAGACCATTCCGATTATCATGCTCACCGCCAAAGGCGAAGAGGAAGACAAAATCAAAGGGTTGGGAGCCGGCGCCGATGATTATGTCACCAAACCGTTTTCCATTCCGGAACTTCTGGCCAGAGTCAAAAGCCAGCTTCGCCGGGCGCCGGAGCCGCATACCGAAAAAGAACTGGTTTTTGAGGATATCCGCATGGATTTGGTCGAAAAGAAAGTCTTTCGCGGCGACAATTACATTCACCTTGGGCCGACGGAATTCCGCCTGCTCAAAATGTTGCTGGAAACGCCGGGCAAGGTTTTTTCCCGGGAGTTTCTGCTCAAAAATGTCTGGGGCGACAATATTTATGTGGAATCCCGCACGGTTGATGTTCATATCCGCCGCCTGCGCAAATCTTTGAATGATTTCGGACCGGATTATATCCGCACCGTCCGGGCCACCGGCTATGCTATAGACGCCAATTCCGCTGCGGAAGAAGATAATACTTCCGCCGAAGCGTAAACGGTTTGCGAGGAATAGAACTTTCTTGCCTTCTGGAAAATTCTGGTGCATTATCTACGGCAAAGAAAGGAAACGTAAGATGGTCCTGAAATACGAGATTTTAAAGCACGACGGCAAAGCCCGGCTGGGTAAGCTGCATACCAAACACGGAACAATTGATACGCCGGCGTTCATGCCGGTGGGAACCTGCGGAACCGTCAAAGCAATGATGCCGGAATCAGTTGCGGCAACCGGCGCCCAGATTTTGCTCGGCAACACCTATCACCTGATGTTGCGGCCGGGAGCGGATTTGGTTGAAAAAATGGGCGGCCTGCACAAATTCATGAACTGGGACAAACCCATATTGACGGATTCCGGAGGCTTTCAGGTGATGAGCCTGTCAGGGCTGCGCAAGCTCAGCGAAGAAGGCGTGGCGTTTAGTTCGCATGTCGATGGCAAAAAATTTTTTCTGAGTCCGGAAGAGTCTGTAAAAATCCAGCACAAACTGGATTCCAATATCACTATGTGCATGGATGAATGTGTCAAACTTCCGGCACCCCATGACAAAGTGAAAAAATCCATGGAAATGTCCATGCGCTGGGCCAAACGCAGCAAAGAAGCGTTCATTGACCGTGACGGATACGGTATTTTCGGCATCCAACAGGGCGGCGATTACGAAGATTTGCGGGGATTTTCCGCCGAAGAGCTGAAAAAAATCGGCTTTGACGGTTACGCTATCGGCGGCCTGGCCGTCGGAGAAGGGCAGGAAGTTATGTTCAGGGTGCTGGATTATGCCCCGGGCATGCTTCCGGATGACAAGCCGCGCTATCTGATGGGAGTGGGGCGCCCGGATGATATTGTCGGCGCGGTGCTGCGCGGCGTAGATATGTTTGACTGTGTTATGCCCACCCGTTCCGGTCGTACCTCGCAGGCTTTTACTTCTCATGGAACGATTAACATCCGCAATGCCAGACACCGGGAAGATCCCCGGCCGCTGGAGGCAGAATGCGACTGCCCTTTGTGTCGCAATTACAGCCGGGCTTACATTCATCACCTGCAAAAATGCAATGAAGTGCTTGCGGTTATGTTGCTGACTTGGCATAATATCCGCTATTATCAACGTCTGATGCAGGGGTTGCGCGAAGCAATCAGCGGCGGGTGCCTGCAGAATTTTGCCGCAGAATTTTATGCCTTACAGGCGGCGGGGGATATTCCGGAGATAAAATAATGGAAAAATGTGATGCCCAAAGTGTAGAAGAAGTTGTCGATTCGTTTCGGGAAGAGAACGCCCGGGAAGGATTGAGGGTTTTTGTTGCGGGCGGTTCCCGTTCCGGCAATGATTCCGTTTATGTCGAAGAGGCTTATAACCTCGGCCGCCAGATAGCTAAAATGGATTTCAAACTGGATTTCGGCTTGTCCAGCTGCGGCATTATGGGGGCCGTTGCCCGGGGGGTTTTGGACGGATGGAATCATAAAAAATGCAAAGGATCGCCAATTCAGGGAATTACCACCAAAGAATATTACAGCCTTTATCAAACCGATGAAATTCTGAGTCAGGTGGAAGACATTATCGTGGCTCAAACTCTGGAAGAACGGAAACAAAAACTTCTTGACGCGGATTTCGTGGTTTTTGCTCCCGGCGGCGTAGGCACGTTGGACGAACTTGCTTACGATTGCGTCGCCATGCAAGACGGTTTTTTACAGATAAAACCGTTTATTCTGTACAACGTGGAAGGATATTTTCATCATCTGGTTGAATATCTCAAAAGCATCGCCTCAAGCGGTTTTGCCGACCCGATGCCTTTTATCGTGGTGGATAACAGTTACGAGCTTGGTGTGGTATTCCGGCTGCTGAAATTGCGTTATCAGGGCAGCAACACGGCGGAAGCCTATGCCTCAACCCGGCAGTTGATATATGAGCTTCCATATTTTTTGAAAAAGAAAACCGACAGCAGTGTTCATGTTGAAGACATTATTGCCGAAATGACGCAGACAAGTCTTCACGGCAGCGCCGAGGAACGGCAGGAGCTGGCCAACGAAATTGAGCGGGCTTATTTGGAAAAAGAAATTGAACGGATGTATGACCGCTTGGCCAAAACCGGACGCGATACTTCGGTCGTCAGCGACAAATTATCCAATTTAAAAAAGCGCAAAAAGGAAAATCAGACATTCAAAGTTTAGAGTTTCTAACGGCAAAGTTAGCGATATATTTATTTTTTGCAAATAAACTGCCCTAATGTCGGGAGAACAAAAATGCTGAATTTTATTTGGGCCGGCTTTTTCATTGCCGCATTTGCCGGAGCTGTTTTCCAAGCAGTTTGGGGGGATGGTTCCTCCGTTTGGACGCAGCTGGTTGCGGCTGTTTTTGCCTCAGCCAAAACAGCTTTTGAAATATCCATTAATCTGACCGGCATTCTTTGCCTGTGGCTCGGGTTGCTTAAAATTGCCGAATGCGCCGGATTGACGGAACTGTTGGCTCGGGCACTGCGGCCGTTGTTTCGCCGGATTATGCCTGAAGTGCCGGACAATTCTCCGGCCATGGGCTCCATGATTATGAATATTGCCGCCAATATTCTGGGACTGGACAATGCCGCCACACCGATGGGACTGAAAGCCATGGAGCAGCTTCAGGAGTTAAATCCGTCCAAAGAGAAAGCGTCCAAGGCGCAGGAGTTGTTTATGGTAATTAATGCCTCCTCGGTAACACTGATTCCCATTACGATTTTGATGTATCGGGCAGAACTCGGCGCAGCGGATCCGGCAGCCGTGTTTATTCCGATTCTGCTGGCAACGTCTATTTCAACTTTGGTTGGGTTCTTGAGTATTGCGGCAGTTCAGCGGCTGAATATTTTTAACCGGGTTGTTTTGGCGTATCTTGGCTTTTTTGCCTGCTGTGTCGGAAGCGCGGCCTGGTGGTTCTCCAGCCTGCCGGAAACCGTGCGTTTGCAGGCGTCGGCCGATGCCGGAAATTTTGTGCTTTTTTTGATTATCGTCAGTTTTATTGCCGCAGGTCTGATTAAAAGGCTGAATGTTTACGAGGCATTTATCAGCGGCGCTAAAGAGGGTTTTGAGATTGCGGTACGGATAATTCCTTATCTGGTAGCCATGCTGGTTGCCATAGCGGTCCTGCGGAGCTCTGGCGTTTTGGATTTGCTGGTAGACGGTTTAGGGCAGGTCGTAGTTTTTTTGGGAGGAAATACCGATTTTGTTCCGGCTCTGCCGACGGCCTTGCTTAAACCGTTGTCTGGCAGCGGAGCCCGTGCAATGATGATTGAAACCATGCAAACATATGGGGCAGACAGTTTTCCGGCATTTACGGCGGCCGTAATTCAGGGATCGACGGAAACCACCTTTTATGTTTTGGCGGTTTATTTCGGGGCCGTTAAAATCACCAGAGTCGGCGCGGCGTTGCCCTGCTCGCTTTTGGCCGATGCGGTGGGAATAGCCGCGGCAATAATTTTGGCCTATCGTTTTTATTGATGTTAAGCCAATCTTAAAGTAATTGCGCTATACTCGGCAACAAAGGAGAAAAGAATGCGGGCGTTGATACAGCGGGTTGCCTTTGCCAAAGTGGAGGTCGGCGGAAAACAGGTTGGTTCCTGTGCCGAAGGAATGTTGGTGCTGCTGGGTGTGCAAAAAGGAGATACGGCGGCCGAAGCCGAATATCTGGCAAAAAAAACGGCGCATTTGCGAATTTTTGAAGATGCGGCCGGCAAAATGAACCTGTCGGTGGAAGATATCGGTGGGAGCCTGCTGGTCATATCGCAATTTACGCTGGCCGGAGACACCAGCCGTGGCAATCGTCCCGGATTTGAAACCGCGGCAGCACCGGCAGAAGCCGAACCTTTGTATGAATATTATGTTTCCTGTCTGCGGCAGCAGGGCCTTCCGGTGGAAACCGGAATTTTTCAGGCCGATATGCAGGTAACGCTGCAAAATAATGGACCGGTTACGTTCCTTTTGGAAAAAACGCATCGGGAGAAATAGATATGGAAAATACCGAAAATAGTTTGGAAACCTGGGGCGGCATTTTGGAGAACCTGCTCAGAACGCCTTACCGCGATACGGCAGCGATTATGAAGACAGAAGCGCAGATTTATGCGGCGTTGCAACAACAGCCGGACAAAATAGAGGGACTGATTACCCTGATGTTTGAGCAGATAATGCTTGGGAACCGGACCAAAGCGAAAGCGCTGGCATACAAAATTTGGGAAATCGGCGGAGAACTTAACCCCGTTTTTGAAGAAATTTTTACGGAAAATCTGCTAAACCTCGGCATGCTGGACATGGCTGCGATTTTGTTGAAATCGCGGTTTGATAATTTGTCGTTAAATATCGCCGATTTTTATCCGGTGCTGGCCAAATTTGCATTGATGAGCGGTGATTTGAGTCGGTTGCTGCGCCTTCAATCTTATACCGAAGCGGGAGATGACGCCGTATTGTATGATTTGGCAGAAGTGTATAAACAGGCGGGAAATTCCGAACAATTTAAGAATATTTCGCGTCTGGTCTTGGAACAGATATCCGAATATCTCTGCTCTTACGAATATGATTTGTATGATGACCGCGGTTTTCCTGAAATCGAAATCATTTTGTATATCAATTTTGAAGAAGCCTTCTGTCGCCGGCTTGAAGACGGAATAAATACCAAAATAGGAGCTTATTGGCAGTCTTCCGGATACCCGGCGCTGGATAATTTCAGCGTCCGCGTGGAGAATATCAAAAACCATGAAGCCTGGGATGAAGCGGAAAATTTCGGTTTGACAGCCGAAACGTCGGCGTCGGACTGGGGCTTTTAGCGCCGGAACGTCGGAGCCGCCGGTGTAATAATCGCGTCTTGATTACCGCTGTCCCCGGATTTTATATACCCGGCAATTTGCCCGACGGCTTTTCTCAGCAGTTTTTTCATCAGACCACTGGCGACGGCTTGTTCGTTATCTGTACTTTCAAATAACAAAAAACGGTTTTGATGCTCGACAACCGAACTTCCGTCGGCATTGTCCGTTAGCTCAACCGCAATCACCATCTGCAGGCGATTGGTTTGCTTGTTTATCGGATCAACTTTGGCGCGCAGGACTTTTGCCCGGACGGTATAGTCTGCCGGAACCGTCTCTCCGACAACGGAAATATCTTGTTTTTCGCTCAAAACATTTTTGATTTCATTATAAAAAGAAGAGGTCTTTGTATTATTGAAAAACTCCGTGTCGGCAATATAAACCGTCGGTCGCCCGTCCGCAGAGGCCGTCAAGACCGTTTCTGCCGCAATTTCTTTGCTGATGTCGGGAACCGGTTTGGGCGGCAGACCGTTGACAGCTGGCTGAAGCGGCTGTTGCGTCTCCACGTCAAGGCTGTCCGGATACTCGGGAATCTCCGGCAGATTTCCCTCATCGGCTTCTCGGGCAGACAATTCAAAGCGCTCATGATTTTCGTTGAGAGCCTTAATGATATTTTCACTGTTCAGATAACCGGTAACTTCAACGCAAATTTTTGCTTCGTTTTGCTCAATCGTGCGCGAGGCCAGATCTTCAATATAATTGTCCACCAGATGATAGACCAAAACATTAAAATCATGTCCCGAAAAAGAATTGCGGTAATCGCGCAGTTCGGCAATTTGCTCCACGGCCTTATAACTTGCCTTGTCCGTGGCCCGCAGCCGGATGGAAGACTTAGGCTCTCCTGGCTTAACCGCCTCGCAGGCTTGAGCATACAAGGAAATAATGCCGCCTTCCTCGTCCCAATCCGCAGCTGAGACCGGAGAAACAAAAAAACTTCCCGCGCAAATCCAAAACAAAAGATTCAATCGGCGCATTTTTTACCACCAGCTGCCGTCATCGTTGCGAAGCCGTCTGACGGTTTCTGTCCATTCTTTGACCTTGGTATTGTTCTTGTCAAACAAAATAATCCGGTATGAAATGACCGGTGTTTCCAACGTGCCGACATTGGCAACCCGTGCCTCCAGAAAATAATCGGCGTCGTTCAAATTGTTGACAACTTTGTAGGTGCGCGAGTTTTCGATAATGTCTCTGGTGACCTGGTTGGCTTTGTAAAAGCCGTCGGGAATATCGTTACTGTCTTTTTTGGCATCGGAAATAAACAAAAAGGTATTGCCGTTGTTTTCATAAATGTCCGCCGTATCGTCAAGCATTTTATTGGTTGCCCGTGAAGCAGCAATGGCATATACTTGGGGTGTAATTCCCCGCTCAATGTCAATCCGGCTGCTTTGCGGCGCCGTATAAGGTTCGTTAATATAAACGTCCCGAAGTTCAATCCGTTCGATTTTTTGTTGTGAACAGGCCGCCAAAGCCAAAACGATTCCGCCCAGCCAGAATTTTTTCATCCGTTTTATCCTTACAAAGGTTTCATTATAAACAAATTATAAAAGACAATGAAAAAAATTCACATAATATTTTTTTACTTATTCACCATTTGCAATTTAAATAAAACTATACTAAACTCACCCACGCAGTACGGCATCAGCGGAGGTTTGTTTTTATTCATGGTCATAACGTTTTCTGTCATTTTGTTTGGTTTGGCCGCGTTAATCCCCCCGCTTCGGCGCAACCGTTTTTTTCTGCTTGAAGCGGCATTGGTCGTCGGCAGCGCTTATTTTGTGGAAACGCATTATTTTACGGCGCGCGTTTTTGGAGCAAAAACCATGCTGTTGTTTGTCGTCTTTCATGCGTTTTGGATAAATGTGACGACCTTTGGGGCTTACGGAGCGGATAAGCGTGCGGCCCGCCGCGGCGAATGGCGCATTCCCGAAAGCAATCTGCATACGCTGGAATTTCTGGGGGGCTGGCTGGGTGCCTGGCTGGCGCAGAAGATTTTCCGCCACAAAACGGCCAAACAAAGCTATCAGCGGATTTATAAGCTGATGATTATCATGGAGTTTGCCGCTGTTTATGTCATTTTGAAATTTTTGGGTTTAATCTGAATTAGGGACTTTTTATGGGACGCAAAAAACCGGCCGAAGCGCCGAAACTTAAATTCATAGAACATTATCGGATTATGTGGCCGTTTATTCGCCCGTATTTGTTTCGGGCTGTTTTGGCGGTGCTTTTGTGTATTCCCATCGGCGCGCTTGACGCGGTGGTGGCATTGGCGCTCAAACCGTATATGGATATCGTGCTGGTAGACAAGTCGGACAAGTCCCCGGCATATATCCCTCTGTTAATTGTTGCGTTTACGGTTGTTCAGGGGGCGTTGAATTACGCGGCAACTTATCTTAATGCCTGGGTTGGCTCCAAAATTACCATGGACCTCAAAAAAGCTCTGTTCCGCAAGTTGCTGTACATGGAACCGGCTTATTATGACAAAAACGATTCAGGCTATGTCATTCAGCGTTTTTCCAATGATGCCGACGAAGCCTGTAACGGGTTGATAGAAAACGTCCGCTTGTTTACCGCGCGGATATTTTCTTCATTGTCGCTTATCGGCGTGCTGATATATAATTCCTGGCAGTTGTCGATTATTGCCATTGTCATTTTGGCTGGCGCTTTGTTGCCGCTTGCTCAGGTGCGCCGGATGATAAAGGACGTCATTTACAAAACCGTGCAGGAAAAATCGACGATTCTGAACAATTACAACGAAACCTGCGCCGGAAATAAAACCATTGCCTCCTATAATTTGCAGGAGCGCTGCTTTAAGCTGTTTGACCAGACAATTACCACCTTGTTCAAATTGTCAATAAAAATGATTCAAAAAACCGCCTGGATGACGCCGATGCTGCATGTTGTCGTTTCTATCGGCGTCGGTGCGGTAATCGGCTTTGGCAGCTACCTGATTGTCAACGGGACGATTACCAGCGGAAATTTTGTCTCGTTTATTACGGCGTTGATTATGCTGTATAACCCGATAAAAAACATCGGTAAAAATTTCAGTGCGGTTCAGGTTTCCTTTTTGGCCATTGAGCGTATTGCCGATATTCTTAACCTGAAACCGGCAATCGTTTCCGATACCCGAACCGGTCTTCGCGGCATCAAAAAAGACATCGTGTTTGACAATGTCTGCTTTGCCTATCATCAGGACACGCCTGTTCTCAAAAACATCAGCCTGACCGTCAAGGCCGGAACCACTACGGCGCTGGTCGGCAATTCCGGCGGCGGAAAATCCACGTTGGTCAACTTAATTCCCCGCTTTTATGACGTTTGTTCCGGAAGCATTAAGATTGACGGTAAGGATATCCGGGAGATCAATTTGGCAAGTTTGCGCGACAATATTGCGGTAGTTTTTCAGGATAATTTTCTGTTTTCGGGAACGGTTCGCGACAATATTCTGATAGGCAAACCCGATGCGACCGAAGAAGAAATCAACCGTGCGCTGGAAATGGCATATCTAAAGGAATTTGTCGACGAACAGGAAGACGGGCTGGAAACGGATATCGGGGAAAGAGGAACGCTGCTGTCCGGAGGACAACGGCAGCGTCTGGCAATTGCCCGGGCCTTTGTCAAAAATGCGCCGATAGTTATTTTGGACGAAGCGACGTCCGCGCTGGATAATAAAGCCGAAGCGGTTGTGCAAAAAGCTATAGATAATCTGATGAAAGATCGCACCGTATTTGTTATTGCACACCGTCTGTCAACCGTACAAAACGCAGATGAAATCATTGTAATAAATGACGGTGAAATCGTCGAGCACGGCAATCATGAACAACTGTTGGCGATTAACAATGGTGCTTACCGGTCGCTGTATAACGCCCAGTTTAAAAACAAAGCTTAGTGTTTTCGGCGCAGCAAAACGTACAAAGCGCCGTCTCCGCCGTCGGATGGCCGGGCATGGCAAAAACTTAAAATCAGCGGCCGCAATTCAGGTGTATTCAGCCATTGAGGAACCCGGTCTTTCAGAATGCCTCTGGCTTCAAACCAGTCATCGTCTGCTTTGCGTGCTCCTTTGCCGGTGATAATCAAAACGCAACGGCAGCCCTCCAGATAAGATTTCTTGACAAAGCTTTCAACTAAATCAAAAGCGTTTTTTTCCGTCTGGCCGTGCAAATCAAGGCGGCGTTCGATTTTAAATTCGCCGCGGACAAATTTGCCGGCAGTCCTCCGGTCAATATTGTCAACCTCTCCGGTTTTCAGCGGAGTAAGTTTATTGCCGCGATAAACATTGCGGTAATCAATTGTCGGACGGATTTCTCCAATAATCAGCGGAGCTTCCGGTTTTTCTTCGGCTTCGGGAAGCTTTTTTACACCTTTGAGCGCTTCTTCCCAGGCCTCCGCGTCTTGGGGATCAATGCATTGCTTCGGTTGTTTCATTTCCGGAAGCCTCTTTGTTTTCATCTTGTTTTGCCGTACTGTCGGCGGCCTCATTTTTATCTTTTGCTTTTTCCACCATCAGGTCGGCAAAATTCTGCACCACAAATTCTTTCCAGTCGCCTTCCGGAGCCACGCAGCCGACTTTTTTATTCTCGGCATTAACCAGAACAATGCCGCCGAAGTGCCATAAATCGCAACAATGTTCATAACCGGAGGTCAGATAATCTTTCGTTCGGGCAATAAGTTTTTTAAACAGTCTTTTCTTAACGACATGCGCATAAATCAAAACCATTCCGACAATAAACAACAGCCCGAACAAGACGCTGACCGTCGTAATCAGCAGTAGTCCGATTAACGTCGGAATTAAAACCGGCAACAGGGATTCCCACGGGTTATAAACCGGCGAAGACGGACGGTTGATTTTTCCGTAATCCAGGTAAATCCGCAGCTTATCTTGCTCGATGGCTTTTTTCAGAGCGTGATAAATCAACGCGTCAGCCCGGTTTTCTTTCTTTTTTGCAGCCATTATTTCTTCTCCGTTTTGGGAATTAAAACAAAATAGCGTCCGACGGCATTCATCCGCCCGGCTTTATGCAAAACGTCATCGTCGCCGCTGCCCCAAAAATAATCGCCGCGCACGGCTCCTTTAATGGCGCCCCCGATATCCTGAGCCACCATCAGTTTATGAATGGGTTCTTTATCAGGGCCTGAAGTCTCCAGCCACAGCAAGGCGCCGAGCGGCACAAAATTACGGTCGACGGCCAGCGAACGCCCGGCGGTCAGGGCTACGCCCTGAGCACCGATAGGGCCGTCGGCAGAATTAAATCTGTGAAAGATAAAGCGCTGATTTTCATTCATATGATGAACCGCTTCGGCATAATTGTCATTAAGCCATTGTTTTATTTTGCCCATAGAGGCCTGTCCGGGTTTAATCAGGCCTTTGCGCAGCAAAATACTGCCGATTCCCTGAAATTCGCGGCCGTTGTTGTCGGCATAGGCAATTCGTTCTTCGCTGCCGTCATCCAGACGGGCAACCGCCGAGCCCTGAATTTGCATAATATAAATATCGACATAACTGTCGCCCCACAAAATAACCGGCGCTTTAAAACCGGGCTGCATAATTTCCCGCCGCTCGTAATAAGGCACCAGCCGGGTTCCGTCCACGCGCCCGACCAAACGTTTGGAGGGCAGGGCGGAATCAAAATCGTGCGGATTGAACTCAATCAGATTGTCCGGCCGGCCGTAAATCGGATATTTATATTTTGAACTGGGCTGCCGCGAAGCATGAATAACCGCTTCGTAATAAGAGGTAAACTTGCCTTCGCTGCTGCCGTTGTATTTGACCAGAAAGGGCGTGAAGTTGGCTTTAATGAAAGAGATGAGGTTCCGCGGCATAACCTCGTTTAACCGACTGCAAAGGCGCAAATAATCTTCTCTTGAAATTTTAATTTCGGCCTGCCCGAGATAGTCGCCCGAAGTTTTTTCTACCGCCGCACAACTCTTTTTCCAGGCCTTGATAAAATCGGCGCTCTGGTCTTGGTCAAATCCTTCCAATTTTTCAAAAGAAACTTCTTCAAGTTCAAGAGCCGGCTTTTGCTCGGAAACTTTTTCGGTTTTGGCTTCTTCCTTGCCGCACCCGAATAAAAGCAGGCAAGCTCCTAAAATAAAAACAAAACGTCTCATTGTTTTTTGGTCGAAATTAAAATCCAGTTGGGACTGGTGGAATTCAATGCTCGTTCAAAGGTCCAGACATCGGTGATGTTCTGAATATAATTTTCATCTCCTTCCAGAACTTTTCCGTCTTTGTCACGCAGCACATTTACCTGTTCGGATGCAAATTCGACACTGATTTTAGCCGTTTCGTTTTCGGTAATTTCCGCTTTGACGATATTGACCTTGTCAAAACAGATAAAATCGGTTTCGGCCGTAATACCGTCCGCCTTACGTTTATCGATAACGTCCTGAAACTTATCCAGTATAGGCTTGCTGACCAGCATTTCCAACGTTTCCACGTCACCGTTGTTAAAAGCCTGCGTCACAATTTGAAAAGCGTTGCGGGCATTATTGGCAAATTTGTCTTTGTTAAATCCCGGAATTTTTGCAAGGGCCTTGTCTGTATCGCTGAGCTCGGTTTCGTCAGTCTGGGGAACCAATTCTTCGGCAGCGGTTTCCGGAGAGCACATTTCTGCCGGCGACGTATATTGCTTGCCGTTTTCTTTGGCCAGAATATCATATAATTTCTCGGCGCTTTCTTTGCTGAGGTGAATTTGCCTTTCCTCGTGATTCGTCCCCAAAATGCTCCGCAGTTTTTGAAAAATAAGCAGAACGACCACCAGCAAAACCAAAATATCCAGATGTGACATCATTATTTTTTTATTCCTCTCTTTTGTTCTTCCTAAATATAGCTTATTTATAACTTTTATCAACTGTTTTATCATTTGACCTTAACAAATTTTGAGTGTAAAAACATAAGAAAAATAAAACGTCAAGGAGAAAGAGAATGACCCAGGAAGCCCCTAAGGCTCAGAAGGCGGAGCAGCCGCTCCCCGCAATTATGATGCATAATCAGTATATCAAAGACATGTCTTTGGAAATTCCCCATGCGCCGGAGATTTTTAACCGTGCTTCCGGACAGCCGGAAATTAAAATTGATGTGGATATCAACGCACGCAATCTGCAAAAAAACTTTTTCTGCGTAGATATGACTTTCCGCATTGACGGCGATTTTAAAGATGAAAAGTTTTTTATTTTGGAAATGACCTACAGCGGTATCGTCAGCCTTAATGTTCCAAAAGAGCATGTGGAACCCGTGCTGATGATTGAAATTCCGCATATGTTGTTTCCTTATGCCCGTCAGGCCGTCAGCAACACCCTGTTCAACGGCGGTCTGCCCCCGCTGATGCTGACGCCGATAGATTTTGTGGCCCTGTATCAGGCCCGCAAACAAAAACAGGCATCTGCCGAACCGCAGCCGGACAAATAAAATTAATAAAAAACCGCTTGGCAACAAGCGGTTTTTTCAGCCGTCAAAAATCGATGACCGGATATTTGTCGCTGCGTCCATCCGGGAGTTCGTAGTGCCACCATTCATGTGGCAGCGCCTTAAGACCGATATGTTCCATCAGTCGCTTCAGGGCATCCCGGTTGGCAAGAGCTTCAGGCGATGCGTCACCCTGATAATCGTGGCGCGCTTTTTGCAGATATTCAAAAAAGGCCTCGGTTTTCCCGGCCTGAACATCTTTGGCATATTGCGGCGTGTAGGCGTCAACGGCGGTCGGATAAGGCAGTTCGCAGCCGTTTTCATCGCAAAGAGCAACGTCTACGGCCGTTCCACGGCAATGCGGAGATGTGGACGGATCCTTGGCAAAGAAACCCGGTTGAGGGATAACTTCCAACAATTTTTTATGCGCCAGCGGCGGCCGGTAGGCGTCAAAAATTTTCAACTTCAGATGATGTTCTTTCAAAAACGGAATCAGCTGCAAAAGCTTTTTGCGCAAATCTTTATGCACCAGCGCCCGGTTGCCTAAGCCGATTTCCTGATAGACGGCGCGCCCTGTCATGTTATGGGGCGTTCCGGCATACATCAAATCAACCACAAAACGGTCTCCCCGCAACTCTTTCAGCTTCCCCGCCGCCAAACGGCATTCTCTGGCAAAGTTTTCAAAAATGGCCAGAGAAGGGCGGTCCCCCTTGCGGGCAAAAAATTCCGGATGCCATTGCACGCCCAAAACAAAATGTGTCCAAGGTTGCTTCAATTCTACGGCCTCGGCAACGTCGTCCGTTGATTTTGCCGTAATTTTTACCCGGTCATAGATTTTATCAACAACGGCTTCTCTGTGCTTGGAGTTCGTCATAAATTCGCTGTTTCCGGCAATCTCTGCCAGCAGGCTTCCCGGTGCCGGCAGAACGTTATGCGCGTCGGCATCGCCGCCTGACGAGTGCCCTTCGATTCCTTTGGTCAAAAGAGCGCCGAATTTTCCAGCCAGAGCTTGCATGCCGGCACAGATACCCAGCAACGGAAGCTCGTTTTCCTGAGCATAATCAAGCATTTCAAGATAAGCAGCCCCTCTTTTGTCCAAATCTTCGGACGGTTTGGGCGAAGCATACCAATCCCGGGGCAAATCAAAACATCCGCCGATAAGCAAAATTCCCGAAGGCCGAATTTGCGCAAGCTGTTCTTTTACCCGGTCATAGATAACAAAACGGGGGCAAAGTCCGGCCGCCAGCAAAGCTTCGACATAATAAGCATGAATGCAGTAATCTTTTTCCGCCCGCTCGGGATGCTTTTCCTGAGCCAGAATGACTGCAACCTCGGGACCGAAATATTTCCCGGCCAGGCGGACATCCGGAAGCCGGCCTTTTTTTAAAAGCGCCTCGTTTTTTTCCGCTTCGACGTAATAGTTTTCGGCAGTTGCGCCCGGATAAATAATTTTTTGCAAATAAACAACGTTATTTATAGAGTTTTGGGAGCGGTGCGTTGTCATCTTTTTTTGGGGCCTTTCTTTTACTTATACGTTCAAAAACCTTGATAAAACTGCCGGCTTGCCAGTCTGCGGAATCTTTTGCATAGAGGGCTTCGGAAAGTTTTTCAAGTTCGCAGTCAAACTGCGGGTCCTTTACCAAATCTTCGATTTCTTTCAGGCTGCTGACGTCCCGGCGGTGATAGCAGTGCCGCGCCCATTCAAAAAGGGCGTCGCGCAGCGCGCGCAAATCTTTTTCCCGGGCTTTTTCAAGAACATGTTTTTTATGATTGCGGGTTTTCGGTGTCGTTTTTCCGGTAAAAAGCCTCATCAACAGAAAGCTGAGGAGCAGTCCGGCCGCAAAAGCGCCGCTCAGCATCCAATAAACCGCGCCGGACTTGATACCGGTAACTTCTTCAACAGGCTGAACCGCCTGGTGAACCGAAGTTTCCGGCTGCCGCGGATTTTCCGTGACGGGAACTTGCTGCGGGGCCGGCATGCTGAGCCCCGGCAGCACATTGATTTCCATTGCCGGAAGCACGGCCTTTTCCATGCGCTTTGTCCCGACATTAAACCAGGGAACCTCGATCGCCGGAATTTCAGCCTTGCCGGCCTGTTGCGGAATATAGACATTGGCTATTTTTTCCACGGAAACGATTTTTCCGTTTTCAACGGTCATCTGGGTCTGCGGTTTTTCCGGATATTGTTTCATGCCTTCCGTTGAGGCAAACCGGATTTCCGGCAGCTGGGTATCTGCCACTCCGCCGGCTTTCAGATAAATTGTCCGGTTGACGGCTTCTCCTGTCTTAAAAACCGGATTGGCCGGTTCAAACTGGGCAAACAGCTCCACATCGGAAGCCGGAAGCCACCAATTGCCGTTATTTGACGCGGCGGCGGGCAAAACATTAATTTTAATGGGCTTCGTATTCAAAACCACCGGATTGCGCGTTGCAAAAATATCGGCCATGCCGAACCCGGCAATAAACAAATCGTCGTTAAACAGGGTACCGAAGGGATCCCGCCTTTTTTCCCGCGTCAGATAAAAACCGTTAAAACGGGCCGACGGAATAGTCAGCTCGCCGCTTTTCTGCGGAAACAGGGCATAACGAAATTTGATTTCCCTGAGATGTTTTCCGTCAACTGTTTTGCTTGTAATTTCGGGCGCCCCGAGGGCTTTGATAATCCAGTCGTCACTGCCGCCGGTAAAGACCGGTTCTTCTCCCTGCAGTCCGCCGGTATCATAAATAGTCAGCGTATAGTTTATTTGCTGCTGGACATAAGGCGAAGTATTGTCAACGGCGGCGTCTATTTTAAAGCGAGGTTGATTGGTGGATTGCGAGACGGGCGCCGTGCCGATTTCCTCTCCGGCCGCCGCTACCGTAATTTCCAAAGGCTGTGACTGCCATTGGTCAAGCTTAATGGCCGGAATGGTAAGCTTGCCGGTCTTTTTCGGCATCATCACCAGATTCCACTGCTGTGATTGAGTCATATTGCCGTTGACAATATTGGTGCGGTAAGCGTTTGAAACAGAGTAAACCGTAAAATCTTTGTCCAAAGCGCTGAAATCCGGCGCATCGGAAGTGTTGGCGCCTTCCAAATCCAGTGACAACAAAAACGTTTCGCCCTCCGGAATAGCGTCGCGGTTAACCCGTGCCTGAAATGTCTGAGCCATGGCGTTCGTTGCCGCAACCGCGGCCAAAATCAATCCAAAAAACAATTTTTTCATCATCACTCTCCACATCTTTCTAACCTTTTTCATCGTAACGATTGAGCTTGTATTCCCTGTAAATCATTGCTTTCAGCAGGCCGCCGGGATCCTCCGGTATTTCACGGTATTGCTGGGCCTTGGCCTGCATTTCTTCATTATATTCGGGCGCGTCCTCTTCTTTTGCCTGGGCCCCGCCGGGCTGCCGCTCGGGCTGTTTTTCCTGCGGCTGAGAATCAAGCAGAGGCTGCTGGCTGCTGCTGTTTTGTTCTTGCGGGTCGGAGACATCCCGGTTATCGGGCTCAGCTTGCGGTTTTCCGCTGGTCGGATTGTTTCCGTCTTGATTTTCAGGCGGCTGGTTTTGTCCGTTGTTTTCGTCATTATTCTCCTGTTGAGCCGCAGAATTTTGCTGTTGTCTCGAATTTTGCTGATTTTGTTGCTGATTCTGTTTTTGCTGTTGTTGTTGTTGTTGATCTTTATCTTTATCT
>CASFLC010000119.1 GCA_949295475.1 uncultured Pseudomonadota bacterium | reverse complement strand
TTGTCCGGCTTGAGCCATCCGGCGCAGAGGGGCTGATTCCGCTGTCGTCGCTGCCGGATGATTTTTATCTGCTCGGCTGCGGCGGTTTGATGTTGTCCGGCGAACGGCGCGGAACGGTTTTTCGCCCCGGTGAGGCAATTGAGGTCAAATTGGAGGAGGCATCTCTGATTTCGGGCAGTCTGATTTTAAAATATCTATCTCCCAAAGACGGAGAAGATTATTACCAAAAGGGACATGGCCGCCGCCCGGAAGGGGCTGTTGCGCCGAAACGCGGTCGCGGGCGGAAAAGCAGGGGGCGAAAATCCGCAACAATCGTGAAAAAAGCAAAACGAAAGGGACAAAGATGAACTACGGAAAGATGCTGCTGGCCGCCGTGGCGGCCGGTTGCTTCAGTTTACCGGCGCGGGCGGCCGACGAACAGATGTTGACGGAAATTTTTGAGGAAATTCCGGCACAATATATTTACGGCATCAGCCGCGACGAGTTGGCATCACTTCTCTTGAAAGGGCTTAAGGGGGTTGACGGGAATCTGGCGGTCGGAGATGACGGCGGCAGGTTTACGCTTTATTATAACGGAAAAGTGGTTCGTTCCGTCCGCAAGCCGGAAGACGATACTGCCGCTGCGTGGATGCGGGCATCGGCAACAGTTTTGGATTTGGCTGCAAAGGTTTCTGCAAAAGCGGCCGAACACGAGTTTGAATTGGCCGATTTGGCTTTGCAGGAAGCGGTTGAAGGGCTGGATAAAGATTCTAAATTTTATCTGACGCCGGAGGATATGAAAGCCGGGCGGCAGAAACACCGTCGGAATTTTGCGGCCCGGATGGAAGGGGAAAATCTTTATATCAAGCTGGGGGCGCTGAATATCAATACCCGGCAGAATGTTGAAGAGGCGCTGCGCCGTTATCCCGAGGCAAGGGGAATTATTTTGGATCTCAGGGAAAGTCCGGGCGGAAATCTGAGCGAGGCCGTGGATACGGCAGATTTGTTTTTGGATGAAGGGATTGTTGCGTCTCGCAAAAGTCTGAGCGAGACGGTTTATTATAATTCAAAGGACGGCGACGCCGGCAACGGCAAGCCGCTGGCGGTTCTGGTCGACGGCGGCACGGCCTCGGCTTCCGAAGTTTTGGCGGCGGCGCTTCAGGAGCAAGGGCGGGCCAAGGTCATCGGCAGCGGGACATACGGCAAAGGAACGATTCAAAATCTGATTCATTTCAGCAGCGGTTCGGTTTTGGCTTTGACTTCGGCTTTTTTGTATACGCCGTCGGGTTTTGCGCTGCAGAATGCGGGGGTAATTCCGAACATTTGCACTTTTGCCATGCCGGATTATAAAGATATTGCCAAGCTGGTTGAGCAACCGATGCGTTCGAAATGTCAGCCCGAAAAGCGTGAGAACTCGCCTCTGGAGCTTGATACGGCGGCATTTTTGCTGAAAGAACGGCAGAATTTGTAAAATTCTTGTTGACATGACGGCAAAAAACTGTATAGTGGCGCTAAATGTTTAAATTGATAACCTTTTAGTTAAGAGTGTAAAACGATGGCAAAAGCAATTAAAGTTAAAGTAAAATTGGAAAGCACTGCCGGAACCGGCACCTTTTATCTTGCTGAAAAAAATCCGAGAACTCATCCGGAAAAACTGACTTTGAAAAAGTATGACAAGAAGTCCAAAAAACACGAAGAGTTCGTTGAAAAGAAACTGAAGTAATTTTTTTCAGACAAAAGGACTTTGAGGTGCCGCCGGGAGATTTGCGGCACCTTTTTTATTTTAGCAAATCCGCTTTTTGGTAATCGCGCTGAAGTTTGTCGATTTG
>CASFLC010000118.1 GCA_949295475.1 uncultured Pseudomonadota bacterium | reverse complement strand
GAAGGCGGTCACACGGTTGGAGCCGGTGTTGTAAGCCAGATTATTAAATAAGAACCTAACCAAACAAGTTTCTTTCGCAAGAAAGAGAGAACGAAAAACTCCCCGCTCGGGTCCTTCCCGGGTCGGGAGTTTTTCTTTGGCCCGAGACACTCTGGGTTGACAATTTGTTTACGGTCTGTTAAGCCTTAGTTACATTTCAATTATTTTAGTTATAACTTCAAAAAAAATTATTATGGAACAGAGAAACTTTAAAACAGAATCAGCAGAAAGCAGAGGTGGCAATGCTTTTTCAGAAAAACAAATGTTTGGTTCAAAGCGGTTTGTTATGCCCAGACAAATTGAGCCGGGAATGTTTGTTTTTGCAGACGGTCTGGTTTATCCGGAAGCAATTGACGGGCAAGAGATTGTTGCCGTTGTCGGGATTGTTCGTAAAGGTGAGGCTTTAGCGGTTGTTCTGAAAGAGGCTTGTTTGCCGTGGTCCAGCGACGGATTGTTTGTCAGAATGCGTCGGAAAGTTACGGGCATGGAAGCAACGCGGCTGATTTTGGAAACTGCGGAGAAAACAGGCAAGCATGCGGAAGCCGCTCAATGGTGTGCGGATTTTTGTTGCGACGGTATTGAGCGAGGTTCTTGTTTTTTGCCTTCTGCGACGGAATTGGCTTCCGTTTTGAGAAATAAGACGGTTTGTACGGCTTTAGGGAAAGCCGGCGGAGAGCTCTCTTCGTTATATTGGTCGGCATCGCAGGTTCCTTCCGGTTATGTCTGGTATGTTTACAGCGGATTGCACAGATACCAGGGGGTGATTTCCAATATGAGGCCGGTACGCAGTATGCTGTTTTTGAGGTTTTAAAAAGTTTGATCCTCTGCCGCAGACGGCGGCAGGGGATTTTTTTGTTAAAAAGTTGTTTTGTTGTTGATTTTGAGCTATCTCTAATATTTATATTGTATGTGATTATGGCTTAGCCAAAGGGAGAAAACGATGACAGAATATAAGATTTTACCGACAATCCAGTCCCCGGCAGATGTGAAGAAGCTGTCTTTGGCGGCGTTGGAAATACTGTGTGCGGAGATGCGGCAGGCAATTCTTGAAAAAGTCAGCAACAGGGGCGGTCATTTGGGGCCGAATCTGGGAATTATCGAGATAGCCACGGCGTTGCATTATGTTTTTAATTCTCCCGAAGATAAAATTGTCTGGGACGTCAGTCACCAGTGTTATGCGCATAAAATGCTTACCGGTCGGGCTTTCGGTTTTATTGATGAGAGCCGGTGGGGCGAGATTTCCGGTTTTACGGCGCCCAAAGAAAGTCCTCATGACATGTTTACGGTCGGTCATACGTCAACGTCCGTCAGTCTGGCTTGTGGTTTGGCCAAGGCCCGGGATATGCAAGGCGGAAAAGAGCATGTTGTCGCGGTTATCGGTGACGGTTCGCTTTCCGGAGGAGAGGCTTTTGAAGGCTTGGATAATGCCGGTGCGCTTGGTTCGAAAATGCTGATTGTGGTTAATGACAATGAGATGTCAATCGCCCGGAATTTCGGCGGCCTTTACGGTAATCTGGCCGAACTGCGCCGGACGAACGGAACGGCGGCCTGCAATTATTTTAAGGCATTGGGGCTTGAATATAAGTATGTGGAAAACGGCAATAATTTGGCCGAGGTGATTGAGGCGCTCACAGCGGTGAAGGATTGTGCGCGGCCGGTTGTTTTGCATGTTCATACACTGAAAGGAAAGGGGTATGCGCCGGCAGAAACGGATAAGGAGGCTTTTCACTGGTCGATGCCGTTTGAGATTGCCAGCGGAAAACTTAAGCCTTTTGCCGCTGCGGAAACGTATGTGGATGTGGTGAGCGATTATCTGGTGCGCCGGGCGGCGGTTGACGATAAGCTGGCCGTGATTAACGCGGCAACGCCGGGAGCTTTGAATCTTAAGGAATTCCGGGGCAAGTATCCTGAGAAATATTTTGACGTCGGTATTGCCGAGGAACATGCCACGGCATTTGCTTCGGCTTTGGCAAAAGGCGGAATGAAACCTGTCGCATTGTTTTTTGGCGGCTTTATTCAGCGGGCGTATGATCAGATTATGCAGGATTTGTGTCTGGATAAAAATCCGGCTGTTTTTGTGGTGGAAAACGGCGGTATTTCCGGCGCGGATGTTACACATACGGCGGTTCAGGATATTCCGATGTTGTCGCATATTCCGAATTTGGTTTATCTGGCGCCGGCTTCTAAAGCCGAGTTGCTGAGAATGTTGGACTGGGCTTTGGCTCAATCTGATTTTCCGGTGGTTATTCAAACATCTTGTCGGCGACCGGCCGTGTTGAAATATGAACCGCGGGCGGAAATTGAACTGCATAAATCAGAGGTGCTTCATACGGGCAGCAGAATTGCTCTTTTGGGATTGGGCGGATTTTTGGAACTGGCAGAACAGACGGCTGATGAATTTGTCAAACAGGGGTATGACGTCACGGTTGTCAATCCTCGTTTTGCCGATGCATTGGATGAGGCACTGCTGGAGGATTTGCGCCGGGATCATGATACGGTTATTACGTTGG
>CASFLC010000117.1 GCA_949295475.1 uncultured Pseudomonadota bacterium | reverse complement strand
CTGCAGGAAGGCGCGGAACTGGTCAGAACCTCTTCCTCAACTTTGCCGCTTTTGGAAGCCGGAGACAGGCGTCAGCTCAGCAGGCTTCACCTTGGCGAATGGGTGGCCATTCTGTTGCGGTACGGCAAAATACCGACTTTTGGCTGGGAGGAGCCGATGCCGTGGGAAGTTGACGCTCATCTGAACAATTATTCCACGGAAACCTTGCGCCGCATTTGCGATTATCGGGAAGCTCATCAACAAAGCATTATTCCGAGCAAGAAGGGATAATTAAAAGGCCGGGAGTTTTATTCCGGCCTTTGTAATTCTCACTCGTTGTGTTCTTGCGTTTTAGGCTGCGGTTATTGCTGCTGTTGTTTGAAGTTTTGCAAAAACAGGCGGGCGCGGGCGCCGGCATTTTCTCCCTTGGCCTGAACCCGGGCATTGAGGCCGTAACGGTTGTTGCCGGTCAGGTAGATGTCATCGTCGCCGTGTTCGTAAACCAGAAAATCGGTGCCGTTGATGGTTTCCAGCTTGAATTGGGAAAGCGGAATCTGCTGGCCGCTCAAATCGGTTAACTTCCGGTCGGAAAGGTCTTTGCCGTTTTCTTTTTCTTCCAGTGCGGTCAGCGCGTCGGCTGTTGTTTTGAGGTCATTGCCGTCTTTGGAAAAAGTGAAGTCCAGAGTCCGGCCGTTGTTGTTGCGCGAGCCGGAGAATGTAAACTCGTCTTTTTCTGCCGGAATCGGAAGAGTATCCAGTTCTGTATTCAGTTGTTGCAGGGATTGCTGCATTTCCTGCTGCATCCGGTCGGCGGCTTTGCTCAAAACCTGATTGCGTTCCATGGCGGAAATCAGCGGCGGAAAAGCCTGCAGCAAATCGTTCATAACCTGAGAAAAACTGTCGGCGACTTCGGGCATGACTTTTTGCATGGTCTGCTGCATTTGCCGGGCGGATTCCTGCATGGCGCGGTCGGTTTCTTCCATGGCCCGGCGGACGTCGTCATTGATGATTTCTTCCGCGGCGGTGTTTCCGCAGCTCAGGATAAAAACGGATAAAATAGCTAAAATTTTAAAGCCCATGTTTCAATTCTCCTCATAATCTGTTGATTTATATAATCCAATTTTGCTTTTTCGACAATGCAAAAATTATTAGCCGTTGATTTTTTGCAGCAGGCAATGTAAAGTGATGGCAATGTGTTTTTGATAAAGGAGAAAGCTATGTTAAGAGACGATTTGCAAAAGGCCCTTAAAGAATCCATGCTGGCGCATGATACGGCAACAACCGGCGCGGTTCGTTTGATTATTGCCGGAATGAAGGAAAAAGACGTTGATGCCCGCGGCAAAGGTCAGGAAAAGGCTTCTGACGCCGAACTGCTAAGTATGATGCAGGGAATGATTAAGCAGCGCAACGATTCAATCAAAATGTTTTTGGAAGGCAATCGTCCGGAGCTGGCCGACAAGGAAAAAGCCGAAATCGCGGTTATCGAGCGTTTTTTGCCCAAACAGATGAGCGAGGCCGAAATTGAGGCGGCCATTAAGGCTGTTATTGCCGAGACGGGTGCTTCATCCATGAAGGATATGGGCAAAGTGATGGGCGGCCTGAAGGCCAAATATGCCGGCCAGATGGATTTTGCCAAAGCAAACGGCGCGGTTAAGGCTTGTTTGGGCGGCAACTAAGCCCGATTAAGGCGTCTTTGGTTTATGGCAAATACGGATTTACAGCGTTTTTGCGATGAGTTGCGGGCAAAAATATCTATTGTCGATGTCGTTGCCTCAAAGGTTAAGCTTGTCCGCAAAGGGCGTGAGTATCAGGCTTGTTGTCCGTTCCACAATGAAAAGACGCCTTCTTTTACGGTTAATGAGGCCAAGGGGTTTTATCATTGTTTCGGCTGCGGGGCGCACGGCGACATCATCAAGTTTGAAATGGAGGCAAACGGCCTGACTTTTATGGAGGCGATTGAAAAGCTGGCGCATAAGGTCGGGTTGCAGGTGCCGCGAATGTCGCACGAAAGTCATGAACAGGCGGAAAAACGCAATACCGCTTATGAAATTATGGAAATGGCGGCCAAATATTTTGAAAAGCAGTTGAAACTGACCGGCGGTGCCCAGGCCCGGGATTATTTGGCTCGCCGCGGTTTCGGCGAAGATACGATTACCAAGTTTCGTCTTGGTTATGCCCCGGCAAACAACGGATTGAAAGCGCTGCTTGCTTCCAAAAACGTCAGTGAGGCTGAAATGGCCGAGTTGGGGTTGATTGCCGTTCCGGAAGACAAAAGCCGCCGGTCACACGATTTTTTCCGCGACAGGGTGATGATTCCGATTATGGACAAGCGGGGCAGGGTGATTGCTTTCGGCGGGCGGATTATGGGCGACGGACAGCCGAAATATCTCAACTCTCCGGAGACGCCGGTGTTTAACAAACGGCGGGTTCTCTATAATATGAACTATGCCCGTGATGCCGGTTATGAGGCCAAGTCACTGATTATCTGCGAAGGGTATATGGACGTGATTGCCATGGACAAGTTCGGCATCGGCTATGCGGTGGCGCCGCTCGGCACGGCTTTTACCGAAGATCAGATTCAGGAGGCCTGGAAAGTGGTGCCCGAACCGATTTGCTGTTTTGACGGAGACAGCGCCGGCGTGCGCGCGGCAATTCGTTCAATTGACCGGGTGCTGCCGATTTTGAAGGCCGGGTATTCGCTGCAATATGCCTTTTTGCCGGACAAGCTTGATCCGGACGAGTTTTTGAAAGCCCGCGGCCGGGAGGAATTTCTTAAGGTTATACATGATACGATGCCGCTCAGAGATTTGTTGTGGCAGAAAAATGCAGAGGGCCAGCCGGCTTCTACGCCGGAGCAGAAGGCTCTGATTGAAAAGAATATCAGGGAAGAAGTGGCAAAAATCGCCGATGCCACAGTGCGCAATTACTATGCTCAGGATATGCAAAACCGGATTTATTATGAGCTTGGCCGCGGTGCCTGGCGCAAACAAAGCGGCTTCGGGCGCGAAGCATACAAACCCCGCTGGGGACAGAAGACCGCGGAGACGCGTCCGGCAGTCAGCGCGCTCTCTCCGGTTAGAACCAATCTTGACGATTTGTCGGCGCAGTATGTGGTTTCGGCACTTCTTTGTTATCCGGAACTGTTGGAAGAATACGAAGAAAAACTGCTTAATTTTGATATCAAAAATGAAACGCTGCGGCAGATTTTTGACGAGGCGGCAGAAATTATCCATGAGGAGAATACCGTGCCGGAGAGTGATGTCCTGCGCGAAAAACTGGTTGAAAAGGGGTTGGAAAAGCCCATGCGCGGTCTGCTTGAATTTAAGATGATGCGTAAGCAGAACCCGGACATTATCAAAATGCGGCAGAGCCTTGACGAACGGATTGCCGAAGAGCAGCTTAAACAGCTTGAGGCCGAGATTAAAGATTGCCTTAAAACCATAGAAAACAGCGAGTCGTTCCCGGAAGAGGTGTTTAGCCGCTATGAAACGCTGAAAAAAGAAAAAGAAACCCTGCTTAATGCACAGGATGCAGGGTGAAATCCGTCCGCAATTCCCCGCAAAGAGGCGAATCGGTAAAAAAAGATTCTTTTTTTGATGCAAAGCACCGTGTCCGGGCTTGACATTTGCGTAAAAAATATCTAAAAAGTGCACTAGCTCGAAATTTATAAAAAAACCGGTTTTTATAAGGAACGTAGATGTCAGATATCGAAAATCAGGATCTGTATGATGCTTCATCAGCAGACGCACCGCTTATTGACTCCTTGGGAAGTGCTGTTAAACGTTTGATAGACAAGGGAAAACTCCGCGGTTACATCACCGTTGAAGAACTTAACAAAGCTTTGCCTCCCGAGCGGGAATCTTCTGAACAAATTGAAGATATCATGGCCGAAATTTCGGACATGGGCATCAGTATTATTGCAGAATCCGAAGTGGACAGTTTTGAGCCGGATGTGGTGGAATCCGACGATGATTTGGATGAAGACGACGAGGAAAACGGCAATTTTGACGAGAAAGAGCTCGGCCGCAGCGATGATCCGGTCAGAATGTATCTTAAAGAAATGGGAACCGTCGAGCTGCTTTCCAGAGAAGGCGAGATTGCCATTGCCAAACGGATTGAGGCCGGAAAAACCGTTATGATTGACGGTTTGTGTGAAAGCCCGATGACAATTAAGGCTATTGCCGGCTGGCGCGACGAACTGATTAACGGTACGATGCAGCTGCGCGATATCGTCGATTTGGAAATGATGTACGGCGACGATGTCGATGATATGGCTTTTGAAGAAGACGAATCGGCGAGCGTCGATGATTTTGACAAGGTGGCCGAGGAACTGGCCAAGAAAGACAATCTGGACGATATCGACGAGGAGCTGGAAGGCGATATTGAACTGGACGGCGGCGTCGAAGACGAACCCGAGGAAGATGCCGATGATGACGATTTGTCTGAAGACAACGGCGATTCCGAGAATTCGGTTGATGAAGACGATGATTTGGATGGCAACGGCAGTCGAGCGGCAGCTTCAGTCGCCGCTATGGAAGAGGCTCTTAAGGAACCGGTTCTGGATATCCTGAATAAAATTTCAAGCTATTATGACGATTTAAAAAAGATTCAAAATCAACGGGTGGCCGCGATTATTGCCGGCAAAAAAATTACCCCGGCGGTTGAAAAGAAATATATTGAAGTTAAAAAAGATCTGGTCGAGTTAATGAGCTCCATTCATTTGAATGCGACACGCGTCGAGCAGCTGGTGGAGCAGTTGAACACCCTGAACAACCGGTTGATGGGGCTTGAGGGTAAATTGATGCGTTATGCGCTGTCCTGCCGGATTAAACGCGAGGATTTTTTGGAGGCGTATCAAAAATCAGAGCTTGATCCCAACTGGCTGGATGCCGTTTCTCATAAAAAAGACAAACACTGGCAGGCTTTTGTTGAAAAATACGGTTTGGAGATTACCGAGCTTCGCGACTCTATTGCTCAGATGGCGCAGGAGTGCGGTTTGCCCATCAGCGAGTACCGTCGTATGGTCGACACCATCAAAAAAGGCGAGCGGGAGGCCGAACGCGCCAAAAAGGAAATGATTGAGGCAAACCTGCGTCTGGTTATTTCCATTGCAAAAAAATATACCAACCGCGGCTTGCAGTTTTTGGATTTGATTCAGGAAGGAAACATCGGTCTGATGAAGGCGGTTGATAAGTTTGAATATCGCCGCGGCTACAAGTTCTCGACTTATGCAACCTGGTGGATACGTCAGGCGATTACGCGCTCAATTGCCGATCAGGCGCGGACAATCCGTATCCCGGTTCATATGATTGAGACAATCAACAAGCTGGTTCGTACTTCCCGCCAAATGCTGGCGGAAATGGGACGCGAACCGGTTCCCGAAGAATTGGCGCAGCGGCTCTCCATGCCGTTGGAAAAGGTTCGCAAGGTTATGAAAATTGCCAAAGAACCGGTGTCTCTGGAGGCTCCCGTCGGTGATGAGGAGGATTCTTCTCTGGGTGATTTTATTGCCGATGACAGCGCTTTGCAGCCTTTGGATTCAGCCATTCATTCCAATCTTAAGGAAACCTGCACCCGCATTCTGGCGTCTTTAACGCCGCGTGAAGAACGTGTTTTGCGCATGCGTTTCGGTATCGGTATGAATACGGATCATACTTTGGAAGAGGTTGGGCAACAGTTTAATGTTACCCGTGAGCGTATTCGCCAAATTGAAGCGAAAGCACTGCGCAAGCTCAAACATCCGTCTCGTTCACGCAAATTGCGCTCCTTCCTTGATCAATAACCCCGGCGAGCCGCACTGGCATAACCTAAGCGGCTGCCGGCGAGCCGCCGGAGGCAAGATCTAAGCGGCTGTTGAGAGGCTTCCACTTTTCTAGTGCGAGCCGCACGGGCGTAACTTAAGCGGAGGTGGAAAATATTCCACTTTTCTGCAGATGTTGTGCCGGTTGATGGTTAAATAAAGGTTTAAATCGTTTTGGGTTTGGGCCTTTATTTTTTTTTGTTGCAAAATCGCCTTGATTTATTATCATACTCCCGTCGTCCGGAGAGCGGACGGCGGAGTGTCACAGCTCCCAATACCAGTAAAGAACAACTCCTTAGATGGGGAGCCGGGGGAATAAGCATGCCTGCATGACGAAGAACCCGGACTGTTCTGGTATACAGTTGTGAACTCCCCGCCTTGACGTTGCTTAAGGCGGTTTTGTTTTAATCAAAACAATTAAGGAGTTACAAATGAAAAATAAAGACGAAATCAAAGACAAAATATATCTTAACCTCGGCCGGCAGTTGCAAACGGCGCGGATATCGCGGGGCGTAACCCTGCAGGAAGGCGCGGAACTGGTCAGAACCTCTTTCTCAACTTTGCCGCTTTTGGAAGCAGGAGACAGACGCCAGCTCAGCAGACTTCACCTTGGCGAATGGGTGGCAATTCTGTTGCGATACGGCAAAATACCGACTTTTGGCTGGGAGGAGCCGATGCCGTGGGAAGTTGACGCTCATCTGAACAATTATTCCACGGAAACCTTGCGTCGCGTTTGCGATTATCGGGAAGCCCAACAACAAAACTTTATTCCGAGCAAGAAGGGATAATTAAAAGGCCGGGAGTTTTATTCCGGCCCTTATCAGTTGGAATAGAAAATATTGACAAAAAAGAGTGCCGATGTTATGGTGCGTCCACTTAAAAATTTTTAACTTAATAATTTTGTTTTATGAATAATTTTTTGAACGAGGCCCGTCAAAATTATGTGGCGGCGATGACCTTATCAGAACAAATTGTCAATCGGCAGATTGAATTGACTTCCGGCGAAGTATTGCAAAGTTATGCGATATTTGTCGGCTGGCAGGAAAAATTTGATTGTAAAATCGGGCAGGCGGAACAAGATGGTGATGTTGAGCAGGCGGAACATTTTTTCTTGCTGAAAAAGACGTTCGCTGCATATGAAGTCCGTTATGTTGATTTTTTTATCGACGTATTTTGGGACATTGTTGCATATTTTGAAAAGGTTGTTCCGACAACGCTTTCTCCGGAAGAAAAAAATGCCATAGAGCTTTTTATTCGGACGGCGGAAAAAAATGACTGGTTGTCTGTTGTGAACTGGCGGGAAATGTTGTCAAAGAACTGAATTTTTTAGGCATCGGAATTATTTCCGGTGCTTTTTATTAGCAAAAATTTGCAATATTTCTTGAACGTTGTTTTCTGCTCGTTATGATAAAGCAAAATTTTTGAAAGGACTTTGGCTATGGTTTGTATGTATGATGCCCGGGACAGAAAAGTGATGGAGATTTCTTTTCGGACCAAAAATAAATCCCGGTTGCAGGAGTTGATTGATTTTATCAAAATTTCAGGATTTAAAAAAATCGGCATAGCCAATTGCAAGGCTGTTCAGAAATATGCCGATAAGCTTGCCGATATTTTGAAAGGGCAGGGGTTTGACGTGGTCGCCGTCAATTGCAGAGAAAGCGGTTTTGACGGCTGCAGTATTTGCGCGGAGATGGCCGGACCATGCTGCGATCCGTTGTTTCAGGCGTATTTTTTGAATGAACGGCAGACGGATTTTAATATTAATGTCGGTTTGTGTCTGGGGCACGGTTTGTTGTTTCAGAAGCACTCCAAAGCGGACGTGACAACTTTTTTGGTTAAGGATTTTGCCACCGGGCACAAGACGGTCGATAATTTGTCATGACCGGGCGTTCTTGACAACAAAGCTTTTTCGTGTTAGGTTCGGCGCAGATAACAAATTTTTAATTTAAATATTTTTGTGTATGAAAAAAGAAAATATTTTAACCAGGGCCAGGCTGATTTCTGCGTACGCGGCATCCGAAAAATTTTTGGATGATTTGGAAAATCTGGGCGACGATTTAGATTATGACTGCATTTTGCAGGTTTATGAAATCTGGGCGTTTTGGCATCATAAATTGCAGCGTTTGTATTTTGTGCGCAAGGGCAAAATTTCTCCTGATGCGGAAAGTTGTCAAATCAAACAGCGCCAGAATATGCAGTATTATTTTTTGAACAATCTGTTTTTGCGGCGTATGCTCAGGATATTGTCCAAAAAGCAAACGATGATTTGCTTTTATGGCAATCGTATGCTGGACAGAGACAATCCTTCGATACGGGAGGCGTTGGTTTTGCAACAGATTGTGCTGTTGCTGCCCGAATATGTCAGAGCACCGGCTACTCAGAATTTTATCGACAGGCTGGATGCTTATGTGGAGGCGCAAAAGCAGATATATGCCGCGCAATGAAAAATTCAGAAAAAACACTCGGCTTTTGAAAGAGGCTTGAGTGTTTTTTATTTTTAAAGTATAGAGAAATAAGAATGTTTGAAAATACAACGGGCAACAGATGATTGAAGAAATAAAAAATTTTATAAAAGAGGCCGGACAATTGGCTTTGGAAAAGAGCGGACAGCAAAATCACCGGCTGAATTTTAAGTGGGGAGACGAGGCTGTCAGTTCCATGGTGACGGAAGTCGATACCGAAATCAGCCGTCGTTTTAAAGAGTTTGCCGCTAAAAAATTGTCTGCGTACGATTATCTGATTATTGACGAGGAGAGTGTCGCTTCTTTGCAGGGCAGGGTTTTTGAAGAAGCCTCCAAACATGAATATCTTTTTGTGATAGATCCGATTGACGGGACGATTAACTATGCGGCGGATTTGCCTTTGTACGGCATTTCCGTCGGTGTTATGAAAAACGGTCGGCCGTTGTATGGCTTTTTGTACGCGCCGGCGCTTGACGAGCTTGTTTATACGGACGGCCGCCGGGTGTGGTTTGAGCATGACGGCAGGCAGGAAGAGCTTGAGCCGAACCGTCCGTCTTTGTCCCGGGTGGTGATGGGGCATGCTTGGAGAATAAAGCTTAAACCGCATCATTTTGACGGGCATTATGTGATGCAGGATTATTTTTCGGCAGTGATTTATTTTGTCTTTTTGGCGCTGGGGCAGGTGAAAGCGGCGTTTGTCCGGGCACATTTGT
>CASFLC010000116.1 GCA_949295475.1 uncultured Pseudomonadota bacterium | reverse complement strand
TTTTTTTCTTTTTGGGCATTTCTTCAATAGGCTCTTCTGAGGTTTCTGCCGGAATATCTGGACTCAGAGTTTCAACGGCCGCCGGACTGTCGGCAGCGTCTTCTGCGGAAGGAGAAAACGGAACCGAACTCTCAACCGGCATAGCGGCGTAAGCATAAGATTCCGCAGGCATTTCCTGAAGCGGTTCTTCCGAAATCATCTGCGGCTGAGACGCTCCGGCCGTCATATCTGAAAAGTCAGGGTGAGGTTGAAAATTTTTGGGAAAAGTTTCCGGTTGCGGGACATACTGATAAACCGGCACCGGCTGTGGCTGCGGCAATTTTTCCAGAGCCTTAATAAGGTTTTCTGTAGAAATTTTCTGACTTTCCTTTACCGCCAGCGAGATAATGGCAGACAATTCTTTTGTTTGCGCCGCCGCGGCTTCTCGATAAAGTTTTGACTGGGTTTTAACGGTTTCTGCCAACACGTTTTCCAGTGTTTTGGCATTCAGCGTTTGCGCCTCGGCCAATTTGTCGGTAAGTAGTGCCAATTGATGGGAATAATCCGCCGTGTTGATTTGGATATTGTTGGCGTTGTTGTTATTGGCGGCGGCCGCCGCGGCCGAATTGTGCTGGACCAGGACCTTCGCCAGATGTTCCTGAGATTCGTTAATCATTTTGGCGATTTCCAGACTTCCCTGTTTCTGAGTCTGGTTAATCAGGGCCACGGCTTTGGTAAAATATTGCTGCGAATTGGCCAGAATTTTAATCAGCTCGCTGTTGTCGTTGGCTTTAGTCATGTTTTCAACTTTTGTAACGCGCTGCATAACCTGTTGCTGGGAATCTATCAGCATTTTAATCAGATGTTTTGTCTCTTCGCCGATTCCGGCGGGAGCAGAAGCCGTTTTCAACATTTCGGCAAGTTTGACCTGCGTTCCGGCCAGCATTTTTGTCAGATTCTGAGATTCTTCTTTGCGGTCGCTGTTCTCCTCGTGCAGAATTCTGACAATTTCCAGCTGGGTATCGCCCAGGGTTTTAATCATCTGCCGAACGTCGTCTTTGGCGTCCTGAGTACTTTTGCTAAGGGTTTCCGCCAATACCCGGCCGAGTTCTTTGGCAAAATCGCCTCCCATTTCCACCTTGGAAGGAGCGGCGGAATGAATAATCGTCTGTGTTGCCTGCGGAGAAAGCGGAACTCCCGTCGGCGCTGCCTGCTGAAGTTTTGCGCTGGCTTGAATCTGCGCCTCCGCTAAGGCAGTCGCCAGTATTTTAGCTTTTGAAACTTCCTCGTCCACCGTATCCGGCTGTCCTGAAACCGGAGCCGTACCCGCCGCGGGGGAGGCGCCCTGTTGTTCGGCCAGTTCGTCCACATATTCCTGCAGGGTTGCCCCGCCCGGCAGAGACCCGAACAAGCCTCGGATATCCGGCGGCAGCGCCAGCAGCATTTGGTTAAACGATTTCTTTTTTTCTTCGCCGAAAATATGCAGTTGCCGAAAAATATTTAAAAAGCGCTGTGCGACGATAACCGGGTCTTCCTCCCCGTTTCGCTGGGACTTTCTTCGGGTAGCCGCTACCCTGTCATTGTCGAGTACCACCGCAAGCCTTTCAAACGCAATTTAAACTTCATCCATAATATTGATTTTAGGCCGTTTGAGTAAATTTCAGGTTAATAAATATAAAAAAAACCGCCGAAAACGGCGGCTTTCTTAAATATTTAGAAAAACTAAAGGCTGATGAAAACCACTTTGTGAACCCGCTGCAGGTCATCATTTCCCAGTTCGATTTTTTCTTCCGGATTCCAGCGGAAACCGTACAGCTGACCATTGTCGTCTTCTCGGATGCTGATAATTTTGGCTTCTTTTTCCGAAATATAGAAGACGGCAATATCACCCACGCTGACCACTTCCTGCGGATCCACGTACAAAATGGAGCGCGTTGGCAAAAGAGACCCCAAACGACGGGTGCAAAGATTAACCGCGTAGGCGTCTTTTTTATTATACAGCTGAGCCGGTTTCTGAACTTTTTTGAGTTCTTCGTCAAAATCAATATTGACATCGCCGTCTTTTCCGGCCGTGCCGTAAACAGAAATTTTCATGCTTTCGGGAGCCTGACCGTTAAAGGAAGCAATGGCGCCTCTCGGGTTAGAAAGCAGCTTATATTTGGCATCGTTGCGCTGAATAATTTCTTCCAGCATGCCTTTTTCGTCCAGACTCTTGATTTCGTCGCGCAATTCTTCCGGAGAAATTCCCAGGGCCTTGGCAATATTTTTAAATTCCTTGTCGGAAACTTCGCGCTGTCCCATCTCAATTCGGTGATAAACCGAAAGCGTCATGTCCGAACTTTCGGCCACTTCAATCAAAGTCAGATTCTTTTCGTTGCGGATTTGGCGGAGACCGGCGCCCAAGGTTTTCAAACCTGTTTTTTCGTTAATTTTATTGCGGCGTTCCTGTTCGCGTCTCCAGGCCTGAACGATTTCCTGCTGAGAGTTTTGTTCGTTGACAAACAATTCCTGTAAGGGGCAGTCCAAAAATTCCGCCACTCTGACCAGCTGTTCCTGATCCACCCGACGGTAACCTTTTTCAATTTTGGAAATGGCCGACAGACTGACGCCCAAATGGTCGGCAAGTTCCTGCATGGAACGGCCGCGCAATCTGCGGTACATTCTGATTTGATTCGGGAAAATAATTTCTTCCATTGTAGATTTCCTCACAAAAATGATACCAGATATCTCTACCTGAAATATTAATCATTGCGAAATATTAATCAAGAAAATAGTACAAAAAAAGACGATTTGTGCAAAAATTACTCACAAACCGTCATTTTTTTGGCATTTTGTTTGTCGATTCGCCTAAGGCCGGGACTGATGTTCGGTTCTGAACTCATACATTCCGGCGCCCATTTGGATTTTTTCGCCATAAACATCCTGTTTTGCCTGAGCGACTTGTTCCTCGTCAAACAAACTGCTCTCCCAGTCAATGTTATTGCGTATGCCGCGGTGGTTATAGCGGGCATAGTTGGCAGACAGGCCGTAAGATGTTTTGAGCCCCCGGTCGCTGATTTTGCCGGTGCTTGTGCCGTCTTCGGTGACAAAAGTCGACTTCTTATTGATAAGCCCGTCGGTGGACAGCATTCGTCCGCGGCCCCTCTTGTCAACTTCCGTAAAGGAAACCATCATCCGGCCATTTTCGCCTTTTGTCAGGCGGATGCTGCGCTGTTTCCCGTCAACCGTCGTTTCGTTAAAACCGATAAAGTTGCCGTTGTCGTCATACACGGCCTGGAGCGATGTATAGCTGTGGTCGCGCATGTCAAATTCCAAATTCGGCATGGCCTGATGCACAATCTCTTTGGCCGCGGCAATCTGAACCTTTTCTTTCATTTCGCCGGAAGCGCTGTTCATCAGGGCATCATAAACTTCATCGTTGCGGGTTCCGTCTTCGTTAAACAAACGCCGCGTGGCATCGCTGTTGAGACGGATGCGGTCATTATATTCGACGGAGCCGTCGGCTTTGGTCGTTTTTGTGGTCTGAATGCTGAAATGCTCGTTCTTTTCGCTGGTAACCTGTTTTTCGGAACGCACCGTCATACCCAGAAATTTTCGCTTGGAAACATTCTGTACCCGCCGAATGCTGGAGGTGCCGTCGGCGCCTTCAAACACCTCATTGCCTTTGTTGTCGGTATAAATACGGCCGCCTTCCACGTCGCGCACGGACGTGCTCCGGTTTTTGATGCGATGCATTTGGAACGAATTAGCCGCCCGCCGGGCATAATGAACCACGCCGCGTCCGGTTCGCGCAACTGCATTGGTCGTTGCGTCCGTTGCGCCTTCCAAAGATTTTCCGGCCAGGCGTGTTGCCGCGGACTTTGTAAACGAGCCGCCCATTGTGGCGATTCTGCTGCCAAAGTCGGTATTTTGAATACTGCCTGCAAATTTTCCGGCAAAATCTTTAATCTCCGCCATAACCGTCCACGTCAGAATCAACGCGAAGCAGACTTTCAAAAAGTCGGTTGTCCACCAGGAAAAATGTTTCAACATATTGTCCAAGTCGGCGTCGGTTCCACTTTCAAGAAGGGTATCCAGGGTATAGTTGTCCGTGACGGGATTGTCTTTGAAAGCCGACGTCAGTACCTGTTCAAAAGCGGTTGTCAGCATCAGTGCCACCAGACTGACGAAAATAAAAGCAAACATCGCGTTCAAAAACGTTTCCCAAACCGGAGAGGCGTATTTTTGCGTAATCCGGAAAGGGTAGGCCGCAATGGCAAAAGGCAGCAAACCTGCAGCAATAGCCATTTGCACGACCGAGTCAATCATCAAAAACGGCACGGCAATAATCAAAATCATGCCGCCGATCCACAACCCGACGCCGGTAAGCAAATATCCCAAATGGGGAATGATAAACCACTTCTTTTCCCACGAGTAACAGATTGTCGAGGAACCGAGCGCCGAGACTTTGGCGGCCCGCGCCTGAATCAACGTCATGGTACAGATGATGTTTTCACCCATGGAAGCCGGCAGAGCGCCGCCCTCTTCCGAGTCGATGATACCATAGCTTCCCGAGGCCGGACAAAAGATTTTGGCATCTTCATCTGTCGCCGATGTCGCAACGTTTTCGGGGCTGATTGTCGCCTGTGCAATATTCTGTCCGGTGTTAAAGACGGGTTCCAGAGCCAGATTAAAGAAAGACATGGCGCCGGTTTTCAGCAGAATAAGCGCAATCAGGACATAAAAGCCCTGCGTTATGACGGATGAAGCAAAATCTTTAAAATCGCGGGTTTCGATACTGGAAACAAAATTCAGCGTCAAAACGGCCAGCCACAAGGCAAATCCCACAATAACCAGCTGAAAAAGCGGGCCGGAAAAAGTCTCAATGGCGTGATTGGCAATCTTGCTGCAGGCATTAAAAGCCACCCGGAACAAATCGCAGAAGGTGCAGTCCTTAATTTCACTGTAATAACATCCCGGAGCACATGAATCGGAACAAGGATCATAATTCTTACTAGCTTTTGCTATTCCGACTCCGGTATTGGTTGAATTAATTCTGTCAAGTTGTTCCTGTTTTTTTAAAGGATCAAGGGTATCGTTTCTTTCTTCTATTTGTGCCTCCAAAGCGTTTTGCAAAGCCAAAGCCTGGGTATCCAGGTCATTTGTTAATTCATTTATTTCCGCAGTTAATTTTTGAGCTTCTTCACTGTCGGAAGGCAGATTTTTTAATTGTTGTTTTTTCTGGTAGATTGTCAGAGCAGTTTTTTTCTTTCCGTAAGCATCCTGCATACTTACATATTCAGAACGGGAACTGCCTGTATATAAATCATTGGCAACGTCCAAATAAGTTTCTGCTTTAGATAATGCTTCCGGTGTCACGGAATTATTCATAATTTGATTAACGGCGGATTTTGTATATTTTGCGGCGTTGCGAGAAGCATCCGTCAGCCGGTCTTTGGCGTCATCAACGTCACTGCGCAAAGATTGATAAGTCGTATCAAAAAGAAGAATCTTTCCTTCTTTATCTGATGTATAATCATCCCTTGCTTTTACGGCGGCATCATAGGCCTGTTTCGCCTGATAATATTCACTGGCGGCACTGTCGGCCTGCGAAAAAACATCTTCTTCGGCAGCCGAAACATTTGCAGCGGACAGGCACAAAGCCAGCATCGGCAAAAGCAGAACTTTTACGGTTTTTCGAGTGAATATGTCAAATATCTTTATCATGTCAGCCTCGCCGTTTTGTTCTATCCCAAATGATTTTCATCTTTTTTGTCGTCAGGCGTTTCGTTGCCCTCTTTGTTAGGTTTGGCTTTTTTATTTTCTTTACCGCCTTGTTTTTTTTGCTTTCTGCCTCGTATCAACCTTGCTATTCCGGAAACCGTTCCGGTTGCGGCGCCTTTAATGGCTCGCCCGCCCTGATACATGGCAATATCCCGCCCGTAACCGAGGGGCTTCATTGCCTGGTCTTTTACCCAGCGGCTGGCGGCGGTTGACCAGTGGTGAATCGGCTGAGCGTCGCCGAACATCTGATCCGGGAAGAATTTGTTGACCAACGACGATACGGTCGATCCCACCAGCTTATAAGAATACAGGAAGGCAAAAACCAGAATAATGAAGTTTGCGCTGAACAATTCCAGCTGTCTGGCCACATAATCGGTTTGTTCTTCGTTAACCTCTTCTCCGGCCGCGACGCTGTCCATGACAGTATAAATATTGTCCAGCCCGCCCAAAGCCGAATTAATCAGTGCCAGGGAATATGCCGTGGTAATTGCCAGGAAGGCAAAGGTTGCCGAGGCCTTGAAAATAATGCTCAGACAGTTGAGAAATTTGCCTTTGGTCATGTTGAACGGCCACAGGCCGACCACAATCGGCAGCGCGATAACCGCAAATCCGATTTTAAAGCCGATGTCCAGCAGATAATAGGCAATCGCCAGAGTCAGCAAGAAACCGGTGCACCAGATAAAGGTGCCTTCAATCCACATCCAAAAGTTGGTTATGCGGATAACGCCAATATTTAATAGGTCAACATTCCAGGCGCCGCCTTTTTCAAGTCCGGCATAACATTGGACGGCATCGCCGAGCACCATGGTTTCGGCCGTTGTGTCCGTAATTGCTTTGGTTGCGCCCAAAATGCTGTTCATAATTGACGCCGGCATAATATCCGTCGGACCGGTATAGGTAATGTCGCCGATTTGCACCGCCGACGACATGCCGCCGGATAAAGTGGAAACATGGCTTGCCGGAGCGTAAGTTCCGCCGGTGTAGTTAATCAGGGTCAGGTTTCCTTGTCCTTCGGCCAGTTCGTTCAGTTTGTCCATATTGACATTATTAAGTTTTTCCGGATGATTGGCGATTTCCTGACGGATAATTTCGCTGGTGCTGACGATTTTCCCCACTTCGCTGGTAATGGTCCAGATGCTGTCGCCGTTAAAGCTCATCACCCGTCCGTTGCCGAGATAGGTCACCGCGTGATAACCGGAAGAGGTTACGCTTGTTCCCACCCGGATATAAATCATGTCGCCGATATTGGCGCGTTTCAGAGCCTCTGACAGCTTGATGTCGCCGCCGTTGGCGCTGGCGGTAACCGAACCGGGATATTTTTGCGCCGCGTTGTTAATGGACACGCCGCAGTTGACAATGCCGTTTTGGAAGCTGACAATATCGCCGCCGACCATTTTGTTCAAATCATTCAGAGACGCCGTAATGGCCGCCTGACAATAAGCGGTATTTCCGCCGCCGCTGCTGCCGGCCGCCTGATGAATATCCCGGACGGCCGCCATGTGTCCGGCGTCCCGGCAACTGCTGTAGCGGCAGGATTTGGAACAGCTTTCTTTGCCGTTGTCGGAATTTCTGCTTCCGGTACAACTGTTCTTTATGGATTGGTAGCGTTGATTCAGCACTTGCATATATGCCTTTTGAAACTGCTGTACAATCTGCTCGTTGGGGCTGGTGCTGCTGTCGACGATTTGCGGCAGTTTCAGCGGCGTCACCGCTTGAGCTTCCTGAGTTTCCTGAGTGGGAGTGCTTTCGCTTTGCTGTGCCTGAGCCGTCTGATTACTCTGAGCGACGTTATGATTGATAATGGCCTGCTGCGTCGGAGAAACCAGCTCATCTTCCCATACAAAGTTTTGCGTCTCTTTGGCAATATCGTCCGGCCAGAACTGTTGAGCGATAATCGCGCCGGTACCCATCAGCGGCGTGATAAAAAAGTCTCTGACCACTCTCAGTCCCGAGGTAATAAAGACGTACGCCAACATGATTTTGAAGCCGAATTTGATTAAATCGTTCAAAATATTGCCCGGCTCCAGTTGAGTGAGGGAAGACATGTTTTTCAGTCCCCAGACCAGCACCCACATAAGCGTGCCGATAAACAGCACAATTAGGCCGGCTCTCTGCGCCAGTTCGTAAGCTTTCTCCGCTGCGGACAGAAAAGCGCTGGTCAGTTTTTCCACCACCAGACACGACCAGCAGCCGCTTTGATATTTGGCCCGCAGCTCCGTCACCATCGGACATTCTGTAACATAAGAGGTTTTGGGGGCAAATTCGGGAGCCTCGGCCAAACCGGTTCCCCAATTGTTATTTCCGCCTTCGACAACATTTTTTTCATTGGCGTTTTCAGCTTTGACGCATTTATATGTGGTAGTGATTCTATAGTCTCTGGGACCGCCCCATTGTACTTTTTCTTCATGCTTTTCACAAACCATGCCTTCGGGACAGCCGTCAGGATAGGCCGTTCCGCAGGGAGCCGCGTAAATGTTGCCGACGTTAAGACACAGGCAAAACATCAGCAAAAGCAGAACTTTTACCGTTTTGAGGCTGAATATGTCAAAGTGTTTCAACATCGTCGTTACTTTCGTCCTGCCCATTCGTTCAGTTTGTTTTGCAGCGCGCCGGCACTCTTCATGGCTCTGCCGATGCGGGTATTTTCCTGCAGAGCGGCTTTTTCAACAATATACTTCAATCCGCCGGTCAAAACGCCGAGAAGCGCCTGTCCCACGGCTTTTAGATTTTGCTGGAACCTGGCCTCGACCTTTCCGCCGATAATCGCCGACGTCAGTTGCTGCGACACACCCATGCTGCCAAAAATTAAGAAAGCAATCAACAACAGGCACATCAGCGCAATGCTGAAGTTCATCAGATGAAATTTGGGATCTTCCGGATTGAAAATTTCCTGATGCTCGTTAATCAGGCTGACCATTGCCATCAAAACCGTCGCCACAATGATTGAAAAAGCCATCATAAAAGCCGCGGATGTCATAATGTTTGAAAATCCGATGCCGGTCCATTTGCGTGTCGGCTTAAAGGCATAAGACATAATCAAAATCGGCAGCAGCAGAATCATCATGCCGAAGCGGAAAATGCTGTCCACCAGATAGAACACAAAACCGCACGAAACCACAATGAAAATCAGCCAGATAAGGCAACCCAGAACAAACGGCAACACGCCGCCCAGCCACATAACTTCATAGGCTACATTGCGCCCCAGTTGCAAACGCTCGACCACGGCGCAGACCATGCAGCCCATCATATCCTGAATAGCGGGAGGAAATCCCTCCGTGGTGGCCTCCAACCCTTCGGTCATTTTGCATATAACGTTAGGCTTGGCAAATTCTATAGTCTCCCCCATAACGTTAACCTTTGCAACATCCGAAGACGACAACGCCAGAATTTCGCTGCCGAATTCCAAAAAGGCCGTGTAAATCGGAAACAGCAAAAAGTTAATGACCCACAGCAGCATGCCCGAAGAAGAGGCCAGATAGCCGCAAAACAGGCAGATAAAAGCTTTTTGCAGAATTTCGTTCCAGATTTGTCCGGGGCTGTCTTCGGTAACCGAACTGACAAATTTCATCAGCCGCATGGCCAGCCACACGGCAAAAGCCATCATCATCAGGTTAAGCGCACCGGCCGACAACTGATCGTACATTTTCATGACCGTGCCGCCGATAATGTCATAAACCGGATCGAGAACCTCTTTTTGCCAGCAGGTATAACTTTCTATTACCTTTTCTTTAAGTTCCTGCTCGTTTTCAATGCCGGAATCGGCAAACGCTTTTGTACTGTTGTCGGAACATGCCGAAACCAAAAGGATAAGAACCGCCAGAATTATCCCTTTGTATTGATTAAATATGTTCCGCAACATTGTCATTTCAGTCCTCACAGTGCAGAAGGATAATTTCTATCTCTTTTGCCCGTTTTGTTTCAGTATATCTTTTAGCGTTTGCGACGTGCGGCCGTGGTTTCTGCCGGATCCACCGGCTCTTCTGCCGCGGGGGGCTCTTTTTTGCCGCGGCTGCGCGTTACGGGTCCTGTTCAGATTCTCCGCTGCGCTTTGCCGGGATTCTGCATTTTCGGTTATTTCTCTTTCTGCGGTGGTATTATTGTCTCGGCCGGCATTCTCGGGGCGGGGGTCGTTGTTGTGCGCCCGTCCGTTTGTACCGCTCGGTTGTCCGCCGTCAGGCTGTCCCTGACGCCTTTCTGCCGAACCCGAGGTGCTGTCGCCGTTGGCGCGGGATACGTCAGGCCGTTCCGGATTATTTTCTCTGCTTCCGGCCGGTGCATCTTCTCGTTCGTGTCCGGGCCGTTCCTGAAGCGTTTCGGTCCTTGCACCGCCGCTGAGGGTAACCGGTGTTTTTTCCTTTTGGGCAGAATCAACTTCATTGCGCGCCGTCGTCTTGCGGGATGGAGGTGTCGTCGGTGTGGTTCCGTGGGAAGGTATCTCCGGATTCGGCGTCGGATTGGGCGTGTTGTCATTGTTGCGTCCGCCGCCTCTGAAACTGCCGGTTCTGATAAAGCGGCCCACTGCCCGGAATGGTCTGCCGAATTGGTGTCCCGCCCAGCCAAGCGCCTTTTCGCCGTAAAGCGTTGCTTTTTCCGACACGGCTTCCCGGGTCGGCTGAGTAAGCTTTTTGCCGGCGCTGAGAGTCGCGCTGCCGCCCATGGTGGCAATGCTCGGCGCAATACTCTTCATGGCGCCGCTGGCCATCTTTCCGGCAAGGCCTCCGACCTGATTGGTCAGCTTAAACCCGAAAATACAGCAAAACAGCAAAATCAAAAAGCCGGTTCCAGAGATGTCCGTTAATTCTTTCAATCCTTTTTTGCCGTCAGTGCCTTCAATCCGGCCGTTGTTGATGGCATCAGCGATTTCGGTCAGAGCACCGTACTCTTGTTGTTTGGAACCGGATGTTTCTTCCGTAGCGGCAGTCTGTTCCGAAGAAGTCAGGGACAAAGCGCTGTCAATCAACTGAATGTTGACGCTGACAACCAGGCCCATAAAGACGAAGACAAAAAAGGTGTTCATCAACATATTAAACCCGGTGGTCGTGTATTTACTGGTCAGCTTAAACGGCCAGCAGGCAATCAGGAACGGCAGCAATGCGCCGACGATGCCCAGCTGCACAACCGCATCAATCAGATAAAAGGCAAAAGCCAGCCCCAGAAGGAAACCGAACGCGGCCAGAATAACCCCGGTAATAAACATTTGAAAACCGTCGCCAAAATCAGTTAAGGATATCATGATATTGCTGCCGATGCACATCAAAGAAGAGCCGACGGCCTGCATAAAACCGATTTCATTCTGAACGGCCGTTATAAATCTCTCCAAAACCGTATAAAGGTCGGCGCTGAAATAAGTCGTCGTCACCGTATTGCCTTGGACAAATTCCAAATCATTGGGCAGCGAAAGCATGCTGCCGCCGAATTCCAGACCGGCAGCCAGCAGCGGATTAATCAGATATAAAAAGATTTGTGCGGTGCTAATCAGCAGAATAAAGGAAATCAAAAATTTAAAAGACTGCTTGATGAGGTTGCCCAAAAATTTAGGCGCGTCCTGTTTGGTCAGCGAACTGACATGCGCCAGGGTTTGAACGGCAATCCAGATAGCCAGCCCGATAACCAAAACCACGGCAAAAGCGGCCGCCAGTTTGGAGATGGAAATAACGGTCATGTCATCGGCCGCTTGATATATAACTGCAAACAGCGGGCAGAAAAAGCACTCTTTGGATTCGTAAAGTTTCTGCGGCAGATATTTGCAGCCCTTAATCTCTCCTTCTTTACCGACAATATCGACACCATCGGGAGAAGAGACCTCTATATAAACTGCTCCGTTAGGGCTTGTAAAAACAGTTCTGGCTTTACCCTCGTCTCCAAATAATTTTGCGATGGTTGGCGCGATAAAATCTGAAAAGGCCGTTCCGGCAAGAATCCCAAGACCAACCCCCGCTGCCGCACCGGCACCTCCGGTCGCCACACTGGTCGCCACGGCCGTGGCACCCCCGACAATCCCGCTGGTAATGCCGGTAACAACTTTTGTGGCGGTGCCGTAAGTAGATTCCTGCCCCTGAGACAATCCGCCCTGTTGCGCAAGCTCTGCGGCCACTTCCTTGCTGACCTGAGCCCGGGGAGAAACCGGCGCTGCAATCAAAAAAGCCAGTGCCAGACTGATAACTCTGAATATGTTACTGCTTGTCTTTGTCATTGTCGTCCGCCCGTTTCAAAGGGTTGCCCAGAATTATCACCGCCGCTGATAAAACAACCGCAACCGATATTATTGCCGTTACGAATGCACCTTTACTCGCCAGCCAGTCAAACAGTTTTACATAGTAAGCCAGAACAAAGAGTAAAACGACGACCAGACTTACAAGCATTGATTTGAACATACGGGCATTCCTCCGGCTTATTTTTTATAATAACATAAAAATCCTTCATAAATTGTTACAGTTTTTTGATTTTTTTTTGACGGACGGACATCAGAATTTTCCTTTAACCAAAAAGTTGATGATGCACCCCGTAATCTTCTCATTGTCAAAGATATTCCAATGATTATCCGGAATATCAATAACTTCTTTAGCATTGCTGAAACGCTTTTCTTCCTGGGCGGAAAGCCGCAAATTCTCCGTTTTCGTCAGTTTGCGGAAATATTTGTTCCACCAGGAAGAACTTCGGATGATTCCGGATTCGATATTTTTCGGCAGCGGCGGAATGGATTCGATTCGGCGCTGTCCCATTTCTCTGGAAACCGGTCCCAGCACAAATTCGGATATCTTATTGCCGCTAAGCTTAAACAGCAGTCTGTCTCCGTGATTCGGAGGGGATATTTCAACAATCCGTCCGATTTTCAAATGCTTTTTCCAGGCGCTTTCCCTGTTCAGCAGGACCTGAAGTAAAATGCCTCCCAAACCGTAAGTGACAAAGGACACTTTTTCCACATCAAGCAGATGATTCAAAAAGAAATCAATCTGTCGTGCGTGCGATTCGATGTTTTTTTGCGTCGACGGATAATTGATTGCCGCGGCCATCATATTGTTTTGCAAAACGATTCGCCACAACGGCTTAAACACGTTTTTGGATTGTCCCAAGCCGTGCAGCATAACCACCATATGCCCCTTTTGCCGTCCGAGCTCATACATTTCTATATATTTAATAAAGGCTTTCCGGCATTCCTCAAAAGTCCCTTCGTGCCGGCGGATGTCCCAGTTGTCCAGCAGGCGGCAGCGTTTGGTAATATAGTTTCTCTGGATTCGCCATTTTTGATAAAAGAATACGTCCTCCCAAAAGTGGCCGCCGCCCATCGTATAAAACTGGTTGTTCATCAGGAATTCTCCGTTTCGACAGCTACTTTGAAACGCCGCTGGTGTTTGGGATGGCCGTAATCGTCACAACAGACGAATCCCCGTTGTCTATTTCAATCAGAATCTGCAGGGCTCTGTTGCCGCGAATATAAGTCATATGGCTGATTTTTGCACGGACCGTAGCTACTTCAACCCAGTTCAGCTTTGGCATTTCGGAAACATAAAAGTCAAAAATACTGCTGGCGTTGAACGGAGTCGTATAAACCAGACTGCCGATCCAGTTTTCTCCGCTGCCCAAAGCCCGCGTTTCATCTAAATCAATAAAAGCGTCCGCTGGAAAAGGAATGTCCGGAAAATGTGCAAAAGCGGGAGGAATGGCTGAGCCGTCCACACCGCTTAAAACCGGCTTTTCCGAGGCGCAGGCCGAAAGGATTAAAACTAAAGTTAAAGCTAAAATATTGTTTTTTAACATTTTTGCTGCCTTGTGTTTAATTGCTGATATGGTATTTTAAGAAATAAGATAGCGTATTTTGGTTAAAAAAAAGGAAATATTTCAGGATATTTCCGCTAAAATTTCGCTTGCATAAAAAATCGCATTTTCAAGAAGTTGAAAAAAAACGTAAAAAAAATCAAAATTTTTTAATTTTTTGTGTTGACATCTTCAAAATAACATCATATAACCCACATCACCGACGGCGAACTGGCCTGTCAGGCTGGAGAGCGGTTAGTAGTTATAATGATAGTGAATAGGTGAGAGGGGATACGCAGGCAGTGATCTGGAAAGATTAAGGTCTGAAGTATCTGATAAGGAACCAAGGAAAATTCTTTATGAGTGATTTAGGCTAGGATTAGATTTAATATGAGAGTTTGATCCTGGCTCAGAACGAACGCTG
>CASFLC010000115.1 GCA_949295475.1 uncultured Pseudomonadota bacterium | reverse complement strand
CAAAAAGCCCGAGAAGAAGCTGAAGAGGCGCTCAAACCTGTCAAACAATTGAGTCAGACTGCTCTTGAAGCGTCAATTGCAGAAAGCAAGTACAACCAGAAACAAGCTCAAGAAAAGATGAAAAATGCGGAAACAGAAATAACTGCGGCAAAAAACAAAGCCAACGAAGCGGTTGCAGCTGCTAATGAAGCTGTAAAAGATGCGGAAGAGAAAATAAGGCTTGCCCGTGAGCATAATGATACTGCATCAATTCTGGCCGCACAGGAAGCTTATGCGCAAGCTCAAAAATTGCGTCAGGAAGCTCAAAAAGCTCAAAAAGAAATTGATAAAAAAATAGCGGAACGTAATCAGTTTGAAAAAGATTACTATGCCGAGGTTACACGCCAGGCAGAATTAGAAAGCGGTGATTACGACTATAACGGCAACAAATTACCCGCTAATGAATAAAAGTTAATACCTTAAAATTAACGCATTATTCATAAAAAAGAGGTATGCTGAATCACAGAAGCATACCTCTTTGATTCTTTTTAGGATAAGACGCCGCAAACAAGGTCGGCGGCTCAAAACAAAAAAAATCAAAGCGGATGCAAAGACAGTCTGATTGTTGAGAGTGGCAAATGCGGGAAATTATCTTAAAAGCAGTGGCTAATCCGCCCAAAATTTTGTGGGGGCCTTTTTTGCCCACCATGCTCAACATGGGAATTCAGTTTCCCATTATGTTCATGTTTTTGGGAACGTTTAACATCAACCCGTTGGTTTTTATGTTTACCATTGTGCTCGGGCATGTCATCTGTATTGCTGTCGGAGCCAAAGAACCGCATATTTCCGCCATGATTCAGGCATACGGACAAACCGCCAAAACGTCTCACAACCTCTATAAAGAAAAGGGGAATAAATTTGCACCCTGATTTTGACTTTTTCAGTACCTTTGTTCAAGGGCTCTCCAGTGTTGAAGTTCTGGTTGCTGTAATCGGTTTTATATCCGCAGCGGCCTTTGCCGGATTCTGGGTAACCAGATTCGGATATTATGTTTTGCCGCAGCCGAGAGAGTCTCGTGTCTCTGACTTTTTGCCGTTCAACAAACTTTTGTCGGACGGAATGACCATTCGCTGCTACAACGGTTCTCTGGCAAGGGTTTTCCGGGTTGAAGGCGTTGATTTGGCCTTTGTGACGGAAGAAAAGGTAATGTCCATGCTTGAGGCGCGCAAAGCCTGGATTGACGGCATGTCCGATTTGCAGGTCACCTGCCGGATTATCACTTTGCGCGAACGGGTGCCGTTGGAAGAAGAACAGGGCGATTTCGGCAATCCGTTGTTGGAAGACATTTCCAAGACCTGGGCGGCCAATCTTGACCGTGTTTACAGCAATCAGCATTATATCGTGCTTTCGGTTGCCGATCGCGACGATTCTCTCAAAGATTTGAATTATGCCTCACAGGCGCTGCTGGCCACCTTGAGCGAATATGGCGTTGTAACTATGTACGAAGCGGAAGGCAGCTCGGCCGAAGACAGCCCGCTGGCCGTTTATTCCAAAATCTGCAGCCCGATATCCAAGCCCATGCCAAAAATCAACGGCGCCGAAGGTTATCAGTTGAATGAGCTGCTGACGGCCGACCACATTCATTTTACCGGGGAAAACGGCCTGATACGCTTTTTCTCCGGAGATAAGGAATTGTACGAAGCCGTTATGGGGATTCGTTCTTCCGGCGATTACATGGACGAGGGCATGATAGCGTCATTGCTGTCCATAGACTGCGAGCTTGTCCTGCTGCATAATATCCGGCCGATTTTCAAACCCCATGCCCGCGCTTTGTTGATGCAGCAGCAGCGCATGGCCACGATGACCAGCTTTTCCGGTGATGTGATTGACCAGTACAGCGAGGTTTTGGCGGCTATTGAAGACAGCGATACCAACCACCAGGCTCTGACCGAATACGCCATGGCAATTATTTTGCGCGGCGCCACCAAACAGGAAATAGATTTTGGCGAAAGCGAAGTCCAGCGCATTTGCCGTCTTTACGGTGTTACCCCGGTGCGCGAAGGCTGGGTAACCCAGGCCACGTTTTTTAACCAGTTTCCGACTTATGAAACGCTGCCGCGGACTTATCGCTACCTGTCCCGCGTTGTGGCCACGGCCATTTCGTTTGACCATCCGTCGGAAGGCTTTTCCAAAAGTGACTGGGGTCCGGGAGCGATTACCGTTTTCAGAACCACGTCGGGGTCGGCCTACCGTTTTCAGTTTCACGTTTCCAGCGAGGATTCGGCGGTGGCGCACTGCTGTATTATCGGTCCTACCGGACAAGGTAAAACGACCTTGTTGACCTTTTTGGCCGGACAGGCTATGCGTCATAAGGATTTAAAGGTGTTTTTCTTTGACCGCCATCGCGGTGCGGAAATTTTTACCCGGGCCATCGGCGGCGCGTATGTCGGTTTTGAAGGCGACGAAAAGAATGTTTCGCTGAATCCGTTTGATTGCGCCAACAACGCCACTAACCGGGCCTTTCTGCGGCGGTGGATGCGGGCGATTACCATGGTGGACGATGCCGTCTCCGAAAAGGAGATTGCCCGTGCCGTCACGACGGCGTTTGATTATCTCCGTCCGGAAGAGCGCGTGATGACTAATTTGTATAAAAGCTGTTTTTCGCCGACCGGAAATATGCGCCGCGAGTTGTTCAAATGGGTCAATCCGGAACAGTACGGAAACATTTTTAATGCCACCAACGACAGTCTGGATTTAAAATCAAAGCGTTTTATGGCTTTTGACTTTACCCATATTTTTGAGGACGAAACGCTGGCGCCGGCGGTCATCAGCTACATCATGCACCGTATTCAGTCCGAAACCGGAGAAACCGGTGTCCCTTCCCTTATTATGATTGATGAAACCGCGCCGATGTTGAAACATCCGATGTTCCGCGACTATTTTGCCATCGGTCTGCAAGAAGGCCGTAAAAAGCGTCAGGCTTACCTGTGCGCCTTTCAACAACCGAACATCATTGATAAACTTGGCGTCGGAGAAGTCATTCGCGGCCAGTGTCAGACGGTCATCTTTTTCCGCAATCCGCAAGCCATGCCGGAAGACTATGTCAACTGGAACCTCACCAATGCCGAAACAGACTTTATTTTCGGTAAGACTTACCGTGATTTTCCGTATGCCATTCTGCTGTCGCGTCCGGCAACCGGAGAATCTGTTATTCTGGATGTGGATTTGAGCGGTCTTGGTCCTTATTTGCGGTTGTATAACTCCGGACGCAAAAATGTTCTGCTGGTTGAAGAACTTATTAAAGAATACGGGGAAGACAACTTTGTTACAAAATATTTAAATATTGAGTAAACGGAGCCAAATTGATTTATTTAAGGGCAAAAATCTGATATAATAAACTTTATGGGAAGGCACTATCGGGAGGTTGAGATGACAGGACATATAAAGACAAAGCTGCTTGCGCTGGCAATCCTCGGTATCTCAACGCTTTTCAGCCAGCGTGCGGAAGCGCTGATTCCCGTTATTGATACGCCGAGTATTCTGAATACGGCCAAAGAATGGGTCAACGGCATTAAGGAAAGTACTTTTGTTGTCAATACCACCACCACCATCACCAAAGTCAGTTCCGCCATCGGCGATGTCAAAAAAAGCGTCAGCGAATATGTGACCGACAATGTTGAAAAAATCAAGAAAGAAGCCGAAAAAATCAAAGAATATAAAGAACAGGTCGAAGAATACAAAAAAGAATACGAAGAATACAAAAAGATGGTGGACGAGAATATTGCAGCTGCCAAAGAAATGAAAGCAGAGGCCGAAGGAGCCATCAACGATGCAAAAGAAACCATGAACAGCGTAAAAGATACGGCCTCGGCTCTTAAAGACGTCGCCGAAAGCAAAATATCGTCGGCAGCGGGAAGTTTGGGTGTCGGAGACAATGCTGCCGGTTCTTCCTCCGAGGCTTCTCCGACAGTAGAAAACAGCGCGGGGACAACCGTTTCAACCGGAGGAAATTATGCCGGAACAATGGCGGCAACGACGGCTCCCGTCAGCGGACGTACGGCTTTCGCCACGCCGCAGCAATCTCCCGAACTTCAGAAAATAAACGCCTCTTCGCCGTTAACGATAGCCGAGGCACGAAATTATACTTTGACGACAGAAGAAAAAGACAAGCTTCCGGCCCTGGAAGCGGACGTTGCCGCCGGCATACCGCTGAGCGCCGAGGATCAAGCCGTCTATGATAAAAGCCAGGCACGGAAAGCCGTTGTCAACACGCCGCGCCTGACTGCGGAAGAAGAAGCCATGCTGCCGGCCATTACGGAAAAACTGGAGCAAAATGAAATTCTGACGCCGGAGGAACAAGCCGTTTATCAAAAGGCGCAGCAGCAGGCTTTGGCTGACGCGATTCTCAAAGAAGAGGGAACCGACATTTCCAAAGAAATCACGGAAGAAGATGAAGAACTCGCCGATGAATTGACCTCAATGGACGAGGAGGATCGTCTGGCCAAATTAAAAGAGATGGATGAGGAAAAACTGGCCAAACTGCGCGAGATAGCGGAGCGGCACGCAAAAGCCGCCGAAGAAATGGAGGCCAGATTGCAGGAGGCCGATGCCTCAAAACTTGAAGAATTGAAAAAAGTCGCCGAACAGCATAAAAAAGCGGCCGAAGAAATGCAAGAAATGTTCAAAGCTCTTGATGAAGCCAAAAAAGAAGAACTTGCCGCCGCGGCAGAAAAGAGCCAAACGGAAATAAAGGAAAGTCAGGAAAGATTGAAAGCCGCCGACGAGGCTAAACGCAAAAGTCTGCAAAGTAACGGAAAATCTCCCACGCGGCGCAGCTTTCAGCGGCAAAGCGCCGTAATGCCGGCAAATCGGTTTGCCTCTCTGACCACGGAAGAAACCGTCGGATTCGCGTCTTTGCTGAATATGCCGGACGGCGGAACCGATGCCAACAAAACCGTTATCGCGCCCAAATCCATTGCCATGAGCTGCGGGAACAAGTCGTCATCAGATTTTTTGGAAAAGGGAACTATGGATGCCTGCCTGGTGGATTTAATTGACCGTTCCAAGGGGGATCAGATCACTCAGCCGGATTCTCCCGCGGAAAGGCTGACGCAGGGATATCGGGAGCTTGCGGCGGCATATATTGCAGAAGCATATAAGGCGCAAAACGACACCGAAAGTTTCGTTGAAAAGATAATTGAGCCGATAGATACTGCCGAAGCGCCGGTTGAAAGGGACATTTATGCAAATCTGGTAGAAATGGATAAAGCGGTTGTTACGTCTATGAACGGCCTGTTGAAAATATACAGCGCCCGCTTGGCAATGAACAGTTACGGCAAATATTACGGCTATAAATTTTCAACGCCGGAAGAGGATGAGGAGTAAACCGTCATGAGAAAACGCTTGCTCAAATATCTTCTGATGGCGGGAGTGCTGCTGCCGCTGCAGGCGCGTGCCGCCGGGATAGCCGATATGGATAACGGAACCGGACCGGACGGGGTATTTATTTTCCCCAAAATGTTTGCCATGTCTTGCGATTTGTCCTCAGGTGATTCGGGAGATGCCGAAAAGGTAACCGACTGCCTGAATAAAATAATCGCGCTGAAATTCGGAGATCAGGGCGGAAAGGTAAATTACCGCGAGTTGTTTGTCAAAGCATACCGGGAAATCAGCAGTAACGCCATGGATACGGCATTGACCAAAAAGTCTCTGGCCGGAGATTATGAAACCCAGATAGACGAAGAACTGGAAAAGGCAGATACCGCCGGTGCCAAATCAAGCGATGAGGATACCGTGCGCAAAAAACAGGAGCAGATTGCCCGCCTGAGCACGATGACTACTCAGAACAACATAGATCTTATCAATGTTTTTTCTGCGCAGTTGGCTCTGGATGCCATGGATAAATATTACACCTATGAATTTTCGTCGAGTTTGCCGAATCCGGAAGAAGAATAGAGGGCGCCATGAAAAAAGACGGACTGACATATTTGGCAATAGCAAGTCTGCTGCTCGGCAGTCAGGCTGCCGTTGCTGCCGTGACGGATCCGGTCGAGAATGCAATAAACCAGGCCACTTACTATGTGAGCGAAGCCGGAACCGTTCAGTCCGATTTGATGGCAACGCTCGGAGGCAAGATTAATGATAAAATCGGAAACCTGGGCGATACCGAAGCCTTGCAAAAAAAGCTTCAGAAGGCCGAAAATCTGAAAAAGAAGGCAGAAAAATTGAAAAAAGCTCAAGCGCGCCTTGAAAAATTCAAAGACAAGGCCGGAAATCTCGTCGAATACGGGCAGGAAAAATTGAAAAAAGCCCAGGAGCTGGCAGACAAAGCAAAGGCAAAATATGAAGAAGCCAAAGCCTATGCCGAAGAAAAGAAAGCTGCTTTGGACGAAGTGACCTCGGAAGTCAAAGGTGTAATGGATGATGTCAATGAGTTTAAAGACGACGTTAACAGCATGAAAAACGATATCGAAAGCGGCATTAATGACGCTAAGGAAGGTATTGAGACGGTTAAAGAAACCGCATCCGCGGGAGCCGAGTTGGCCAAAAGCAAAGCGGCTTCCGTACAGGATAAAGTTTCCTCTGCCGCGGAAAAAACCGGCTTTGGCATATCGGATTCCGAAACGGTAACCACGCGGTCGGGCGTCAGCACAATGGACGGCCTGGAAGACATCACGCCCTACGATTTCAGCGCAGCAGAAACGGAAGCAACACCGATACCTTCAACAGACAATCAAAATTCAGCTTCGGAGATGATAAACGCATTTGCAACCGAAACCAGAGTCAGCGATATTCCGGTTGCTTTGGAAACCCTTCCCACCGTAAGCAACAGCTCTTTGAGTGCCGGTGAAGTCCTGTCGCAGGCTCAAAACAATGCTGAAAATCCGTCAACGGTCTTTCCTGAGGAAAAGAGCAGTCTTTCCCTTGAAGAGCAACTGACGGGAGGCAATGCATCGGAAGCAGCGTTAAACGAAAAACTCAAAGCCGCGGATGAGGCCAAGAAAGCTTCATTAAAAGGAACAGATTATACTTGGGAAGAGTTAGAGCAGAATTTGCAGAATAAAGATAAGGAAAAACTCGATTCTCTGGAGGGCGCAAGCTATACCTGGGAAGAGCTGGAAGAAAATTTAAAGGCCAAAGATGCGGCCAAAAGAGCGACATTCAAACGTTCGTCCCGTCAAACATTCGGCCGTTCGGCGGCTGCCGGGCAAGCGGAGGACTGACAGATGAGAAAAGCACGGCATTACATATATCTGATATTTGCGGCGGCCGTCTTTGCGGCTTCGTCGGCACAGGCTTTGGAAATACCGGGCTATATCGTGGATATAGAACGGCCATATAAAAATATAGACAGCATTATTGAAGCGCTGACGTCTAATGCAATCAATGCCGACGAGGCCGCCGATGCTCAGGAGCATAACAACATCATGCAGCGGCAGTTGGCAGCTTCGGCTTACGCGCAGGCGCTCACGGCGCGCATCCGTCTGATTCGCCAGGCAAAAGACGCTGAAAAAACCGCCCGGAAAAAGAAGCAGAAAAAAAGCACGCCCGGCGGTGCCGACAATAAGAAGGCCGTGCTGGCTCAGGATGTCCAGCCTGTCATGCGCAGCATTGCGGAGCATCTCAATTCCATTGTCAGCTTAGAAGCGGCGCAGGCCAATCTTGAAGGGACAATGTTGTTAAACAGCTTGCCCAGAAACTATAATCTGGAAGATGAAGATGCGGAGGAGGCTGAATAATATGAAAAAACTCGGACTTCTCTTTGTTATCTGCATTTTGGCATTGTCAGCGGCCGGTACGGCCGAAGCCTTTCTGCCGAAAACCGACGCCGGAAAGGGTGCTTCGGGCGTTTCCAACATTGTCCAAAAAGCCAAAGCACAGGCCGAGAAGGCCATGCAGTGGATAAGCAACTCCAAAATGGGCAAATTTGTCGGCGACGGTATTTCGGCGGCCAAAGACGGTATGAGTTTTATGAAGGAACAATATAATAATGCCATGAAATTATATGGACAGGCGCAGGATGCAATAGAGAGCGTCAAAGACAGCAAAGAATATCAAATGGCCATGATTTCCAAAGAAATTGCCGAGCATACCGCAAAAATCGCTTCGTTGGGCAAGGATCGTCTTGAGATTGAAGAAGATATTGAACAGCAAATCGAAATCGCCAGAGAGACATATAGCAACAAGCAAAAGGATTTGGTCGGCAACATGACGCTCAACCCGGACAACAGCGAAGAGGACAACACCGGGCTGAGTGCGCTGGAAGCGGAATTAAACGCGCAGATTAGCAAATTGGAGGCCGAACAGGACCGCAGAACGGAAGAAATCGACAGCCAGTTGGAGGAACTTTCCGAAAAGGTGGCCGATTTGACCAAGGAACTGGAAAAATTAGCTTCGGACGGAAAAGAAAAACCGGAAAACGACCCGGCGGCGGCGGTCCAGGCATCTCAAGAAGAAATCTTTTTGAAGGAAGGTGAAGTCAGCAGTCTTAAAAATCGTGAAAAACTGTTGGAAAATCGTTATCAGGAACGCCGCGACGTCATTTATAAAACATATCAGCAGGCTGCGGAAAACCGGGCCACGATTACCGGCAGCGAGAAAAAGGCGGACATGACTAAGGAGCTGTCCCCGTCAATGCCCGGAGAGTCCGAAGGCGGCGGCGTTCATGTCGAGGTACTGATTCATCAGGCGGAAATGATGCGGCAGTACGTTGATTTGTTGCTTCTGGAACTGGAAATGGAAACCACGGCGGCCGCGGCGCAGCTGACTGACATTACGCCCGGAGAAAAACTGGATAAGATAAACCTTTGCAAGTATTCTTTGGATTACGGCAAATCCAAAAGCGGTCTAAGTTCGCTGAAAGACACTTTTAACTCTGTTAAAGAAGGCGTTGGCAACACGGTGGAAAAAGCCAAAGAAAAGGCTGCTGATTTGAAAGAAAAGGCAGATAGTGTCAAACAAAAGGTTGACGAAGCCAAAGAAATTTATGAGGCGTCCAAAGAACTGATAGATACGGGCAAAGAAGCCGGAACCGTCATCAAAAGCATGACCGGAGTGGAGGGAATGATATGAGTAAAAGATTATCCCGCATATTAGCTGTTCTGATAGGTTTAATCGGATGTTTCGTATACAGTTCCGATACGCAGGCTTTTTTTCTGATGAAGCTCATTAAGAGTCCGAGCATTCAGATTCCGATGCCGGATTTTCTGAACGAAGCCGTTTCACTGGGCAACAGTGTCGGCGCTTTGTCTGAAACGGCCATGAAAACCAAAAACACGACGGAAAACAGCATTAATAATATCCGCAGCGCGCTCACCTCCGTGTTTAATTTTGATTTAACGGCAAAGATTGACGGAGCGGTCAACCCCGGGCAGTTGGAAATCATCAGCTGCAAAGTCGGAGATATCAATATAGATCTGGAAACGGAAGACGAAAACGGCGATATTGATTATGATGCCGTTCAGGATTCGATAAGCGACGCCATGCAGATTTTGTTTTTCCAATATCCTGACAATACGACGGAAAGCATTAACGCATACAGGGCCAAAAAGAAAGCGTTTTACAATGATACGATAATAGAGATATATACCGCGTCCCGCCAGTTGCAGCTTGATATGGAAGACCGGATTAAACCAACGCTTGAAGAAGCCTATAAGGCGGTTCGGGAAGGCGGCAGCGGTGTTCCTGCACCGGACGGCAATTCTGAATCCATTTATGCCGAGGCCAAAATGATGGAAGCTCTGGATAATCTGCTTGAAGTCATGGAGAAAGCCGTGGCGCTGAAAGTCCAGCTGAAAGCCGTGCAGGCCGTTAACCAGATTGAGCCGCGTTCTTATTATTCCGAGGAAGAAGGAGAGGAACAGCAGCAAAGCGCGGCCGATACCGGCAAACGATATGCAGCTGTCGTCAGCAGTATCGAAAAGCTTGGGTTTGCGCAGATCGGGCTGGGAATAGCCTCAAGGACGACGGCATCCGGCCTTGCCGAGGTGGAAAACAAAACCGTTTTGAGGGGCAATAAAGCCCAAAAACAGGTAAACAAAGTAATTGATTTGGCAGAAGCGCCGGAATCTGAAATCTTTCATCCGTACGAGATTGAACAGGAAAAAATGGCCGAACTGGATAAAATTGAACCTTTGATGGATACGGTTGATACGGCGGTCGGCGCGCATAATATGATTCGCGAATTAGACAGCTATAAACAAGCCGGAGAAAGTTATTATCAGGCTGTTGAAGAACATAAAAAAGCGTTGGCGGCGCTGAAGGAGTCTGACAGTTGCGCCAAACAATACATAGGGCGTCATTTTGCGTCGCCTGACATTGTCTGGGCCGGCCGCGTGTTGGGAGACAATGTCGGGGCGCATGACTTGCGCGGCGGCATTTCCGGTTGGGCGGTCGAGGCTTATGAAACGGCCAAGGCGGCGCAAACCAGCAATGTCAGTACCGGTAACGTTATGTCTGTCAACATTGACACGGAAGACGGATCTTTTTCTGATATTACGGACAGCACGGCTAACCAGCAGCGCCTGGAAAAAATTCAGCCGATAAGCTCAACCGCCGCTCAGGAGGCGCAGGCGGCCGAAGAGTCCCGGGAAAGCGTTTTGCTGCCGTGGCAAGTCGGATCCGAAGCTTCCAAAATGCTGGCGGCGGACGCTGCCTCATGGGGAACCGTCACCAACCGATTTCCGATTTGGAATGATGTTAAAAGTTTTTACAATCAGTATTTAACCAAAAAATATGCCAACGTCCGGTCGTATCTGAAAATGTTTACGGCGGGCGACATCAAAGCGCTGCTCATCGCCGGAGTTTCCGGACAGCAGCAGACAGCTTCAGGGACGCTGCTGCAAAAGGAATATGCTGAAATAGATGCCTCATCGACAACCGAACAGGAAAAATTAAGATCTGAAAGCGAGGCGGAACGAAAACAATATCAAAGCAAAGCGGAGCAGGAGCTCGCTGTATTGCAAAGCCGGCGAGATGCTGCCGTAGCCCGGTTGGATGCCGCCACTCAAAAATATAAGGAAATCAGCGACGAAATTTCGGATGCTCGTCAGCAAAGCAAAGACGACGCCTATGATTCTCTGGAAGAAGACGTCAGCCACATTGATTCTTTCTCTGATTATGAGGTTCCGGATATAGAAGCTTCGCTGCGCTCCTCGGCGCATTATGCGTCGGTCTTTACCGTGGCGGGAGCTTTTCTGGATACGGTAGAGGAGTTGGAAAGCAATGTTAACGAACGAACTGAAGAAAACAAAAAGACTGCCGGAATAGCGACGTTGGAAACTCAACAGAAGCAGCAGGAACAGGTTGTTTCCAATCTTCAGAAACAGGTTGATGATTTGGATGAACAAATAAAACAAAAAAAACTTGAGATTCAGGAACAGTCGTCTTCCATTCGCGCCAAACTTATGGAAAAACTGGCGTCGGCCAGATCAGTCTCCGCAATGGCCAAGCAGGCTGCTTCGGAAAAATTTGCGGCTGCGGCCGATGCAAACGTTAACAAAATTGCCAGTGCCGTCGTCGAACGGGCTATGGCCGCGTTTGCCGCGGAGCATCCCGATCCGGAGGATACCGCCGTTTATGACGGTCCGACGGTCAGCTTCCTAATGGCCGGACTGGATAATGCCATCAACAAAGCGTTAAATGATTTATATGCCAAAGTTGACGCGGCTGTTGACGCTGCTCAGAGCCGTTTGACCGCAATGGGCGATAATTTGTATGATCCGGCCTATCATCAGGAAGTTGTTGGCATTCATCAGCAAATGATAGACGAGATTAAGGCGTTGGCGCTGACCATCAATTATGAGCCGTTGGGGCTGGCAGGAAGTTTTTACTTGTATCAACAGCTGATACCGGCGGATACGTCTGCCGAAACCGAAGACTATTTTGCAGGATCTCCGGCCAAGGAAAGAGATTTGAAAGCGCCGAAAAGCGTTTTTGAAAGCAAGCTTCCTCCGTTGAGGGAAACCGTTCACTTTGACGAAACGGATTTTCAGAACGTCAAACCTTATGATCCGTCACGCAAAGAGAGCGGCATTATTTCCTATGAGGATTTTCTGAATTACGGCGGTTATATTCCGGAGGTCTGGAAATATATGTTAAAGGACAACGCCTTTGTAGAGCAGCAGTTTGATCTTAAAACGGCGTTAAACACCGGCTGCACCGCAACCGCTTTCTTCAGGGGCGACATCTTTCCCTGCAAAGTTAAAGATTCCTCTTTGATTATTGATATTGACGACGAAGGAAATTTTTACCGCCGCAAAACGTCCGCCTCGCCGCTTCCTCTGTGTACTTCGCTTGAAATGCGCGATGGCAGCGTCTATGATGTTGCGCAGGATGTCAACATCAAATTTTCTTTTCTGGCAAGAGAAGAGAGCGAAAATTGCAGCTACAGCGAGCTGGGTTTGCTGATGGATGCGGACGAAAACAACAATATCTTCTTCAAGCAATATGCCTATGATGCTTTTATGGCTTTGGTGAAGGCTGAAGAAGATGCCGAAGAAAATCAGGATCCCGGCGAAGACGAACGCCGCCGCCTTGCCGCTTACGGCAACGCGCCGCTTTCGGTCGACCAACTGGGAAATTTTCTTGAATATGTTGAAAACGAGCAAATCCAACGGCAGAGAATGGAAGAACTTAAGTCTTCATACGAAGAGCTGTTGAACGGTCTGAAAGAAATGCTGGCCAAATTTGGATTTGAGGCGTCGGATACGTTTGACATTGCCAAAGAGGAAGATTATCAGTTGGCCTACAGCAAGCTGAAAAGCCTCAAAAACGGCAAAATCTCCGAAGCCCTGACCCTGAAAGAGGATATAGAAACCGGCAATAACGACGTAGTGGAGGAGCGTGTGGACCAAATCAGCCGGATTATTGCGGCGCTGCAAAAGGATAAAGACGAAGACGTCACAATCAACAATGTTGTCGCGGATAACAATAATCTTGACGAAGACATAAAAACTTCTAAAGTAAGTAAAGAAGCCGTCAGCCGGTACGAAAACGAACTTAACGAAACCTCTGAGGAACTTGATAAGCCGGCTGTTCCGTACTGTGCGCGTTATTAAAGAGAATAAGAGAGTGGCAATGGATCAAAATCAGCTTTCGGGCGGACGAAAAATTCTGGCAATTGAAAATGCGGCGGCCAATGCGCCGGAGTTTATCGAAAAGCTTGACCGTGTGGCCGAAAGTTTCAAAATGCGTTATTACATGTGGCTGTCGCGCTTTTTTATCGTAACGGCGGCACTCTCCATGATGTTTTTGATAAGCGCGTCGCTGGCATTGTTTAAGCTGGCGCCGATGGTGACCGTTGAACCTTTTTTGATTATTCAGCAGGACAGTTCCGATCGAATTGTCCGTGAGGAGCCCATCACGCTGGATATGACGTCCCGCGATAAGCTGATGGAAACCTTCATCAGGCAGTATATCATCGTCCGCAACACGATTATCAACGATCCGATGGAAATGCGCTCCCGATGGATGCGCGGCGGCATGGTAAACTTTCTGTCCTCTCCCGAAGTGTTTCAGGCTTTTGATGCAACGGCTCAGGCGCAATGGGAGCGTATTTTCAAGCAGACTCTGGTCCGCGAAGTTGAAATCATTGCCATCGGCCGGCAGGGCGGCCCCAAAAGCCCGGTCTGGAAAGTAGACTTCAAAACTTATGATTTGTACGACGAGCAGGGAAAAAGTCAGGCTCAGAAAGAGTCAACGCTTCGCGTTCGCTATTGGACGGCTTCGGTAACGGCTTATTTTATTCGTGAGAGAATGTTTATGGGCCGCCGTCTGATAAATCCGCTCGGATTTACTGTTACCCGTTATTCGCAAACGGAAGTCGAAATCTTCTAATTTGTTGATAAGTATAGTTAAGCTGTTAGACTTTTTAACCAAAAGAGTATAACTTCATATTATCTGGAAAAGTATATAAAGCCAAAAGTGAGGTTTCCTTTTATGAAAAAAAGTTCTAAACTGTTGATAATGCTTGTTTTGTTTTTGCTTTCCGGCTGTTTCGGCTCTTATTACGAACCGGAACCGGTCGGTATCGGTCGGGGAAGCGACGAGCTCAAATTGTCTCCGTGCGCCTGCATGGAACTCGATTTGCCGAAGGATTTGCCCGATTGGTTTGTGGCAACAATTTAAATCGGGGTTAGCTTAAATGGCAGAACAGCTTGGCGGAAACCAGCCTAATCGCAGACTAATCGGCAATGCCAATTCCCGGCGCGCCGCCACCCGGCAGCGGCCGGAGGATTTGTTTGTCGCCAACGTCGGAGAAAAAAGATATCTTTGGACAGCGCGGGCCTTTGCAATTATTACGGCGCTCAGCGTTTGCTGCAATGTCGTTCTGGTGCTGGCGATTTTCCAGGTTCTGCCGCTATATCGGGTAGAACCCTTTTTGCTGACTTTTCAAAACCGTTCCGAGCAGGTTTACAATATTCAGCCGATAAAAAACGGCCTGCGCAATCAGAAGGCTATTACCGAGGTTTTTGTGCGCGAATATGTTTTGCTGCGCAGCACGTTTGATCGCAATATCCCGGAAATGGAAGCCCGGTGGATGCCTGACGGCCCGATTCAGGAGATGTCAAGCTCCGATGTCTATGAAGATTTCTTGAAAAACACTGCTCAGCGGGCGCTTAATTTGATACGAACCCGCGGCTTGTCCCGGGAGGTGAAGATACTTTCCGTTAATGAGCTTACCAACGGAATTTGGCAGGTTGAGTACGAAACCCGGGATATGTATCCGGAATCTTCGCGGCCGGAAGTAAATTACTGGACCGCTTCTCTTAATATAGGCTACCGCAGAAAAAGCGTAAAATACGGTGATCGTCTCAAAAATCCGGTCGGTTTTACCGTAACCAGATATGCTTTGACTTACAATAAGGTGGAGTAGGATTAAAAAGGTGAATTTGATGACGCGTCAGATAGTTGGTTTTTTGTTGGCGGCTGCCTTTGGAGTCTTTGGGTTTAATGGGGCTGTTCGGGCTCAGGTCGACCGTCAGGTGATGGATGCCAGCGCGGAACAGGCTCAGGGCAATTATACGCCGATGAACATCGGCTATGCCGGCTTTAATTCTTTGGGCATGACACAGGCTGCCTGGCTTGATCCGCTGCAAAACCTTGGCGAAGGCCAGAGCCGTCCGGCATATTCCCGTTATTATTGGTCTCCGGATTTGGTGCTTCCCGTGCGTTTGCGCGAAGGAATGATTACGCTGATTAATTTTCCCGAGTGGGAAATGATTGAAGATATTTTTATCGGCGACAACGCAACTTTTGACGGCCAGATTGCAGCGCCAAACTCGCTGCTGCTTTATCCGCGCAAAGGGGCGAATGTCGGGGTCGATACCAACGTAATCGTGTTTGGGCGTTCAGGTAACCGCTATGTCTTTTATGTAAAAAGCGAAGCGGTCAATACCGAGCGTCTGACCAATTCTATTATTGATATCGAGGTCGTCGGAGAGGGGAACGGCAGCGGCCGCGCCAACTTCGGTGGTGCCAGCGGCGGCGTGCTTGGAGCCCATGCCGGCGGCACAACCTCCGGCGGGAAGTCTGTGGCGGCCAATTACACCCGTCGTTTTCAAAAAAGTGACTGGTTAAAGGAAATTCCGCTGGATCCGTCAAAATTCCGTTTCGATTTGGAAGTCTACGTTCCCAACCCGGATGACGTTGTTATTGCGCCGGAACGGGTTTGGCGTGATGATATTTTCACTTATATTGATTTGGGCAAAAAAGCCTTAAATATGATGCAGCGTCCGGTCGTCAGCATGATTGTCGAGCGGATTGAAGTTCCTGTCGGATTCCGTACCAAGGGGCCGGATAACCGCCTGATTATCGTGGAAGGCGTCGGAGATTTGGTTTTGCGCAACGGCAAAAGGATTATTTGCATCAAAATGCGCCGTTCCGATGAATCCGGGCTGGAATATGCCATCGATTCTGCTGATTATCTGCCGCCCAAGTGGGAAATCCCGGCGCCGTTGCCTGAAGGACAGTCCGGTGCTGCGGGCGGTGCGGCCGGATTAAACGGCGGCATGGGTAATGCCGGTGCTGCGGGAATGCCCGGAGGACAGGGAAAACCCGGCGGCGGCCAATTTGGTGCCGGAGGAATGACTGGCGGCATGAGCGGAGTCAATGGCATGCCGGGGCAATATGATGTTCAGGTAGGACAAAGTCAGTTGATTGTGCCTCAGTACGGTGCCGGTGGTCAAAACGCCGGCTATCGGGGCGGTGCCGCGGCTGATTTCGATTATTCCAAAATGCAGCGGATACACGGCGGCCAGGGAGCTGCCGGGGGCGTGAATCCCTATGCGCAGCAGTATGGTTATGGTTCCGGATTCGCCGACGCTTCCAACTCCAACATTTCAATTGAATTGGGGACCGACAGTAACGTAAATAATTTGGAGGTTTTGTGGGACGATCTTTCCAAAAAGTATGAGGCCGAATTAAAGCGTTATGAACCTTTCTTCTCTGTTGACGCGCCGGCCGACGGGCAGGGAAGGGAATTGTTCCATCTGCGGGTAGGACCGGTCGGTTCGCTGGAGGAAGGGGATAAAACTTGCAGCATGCTGGGGCGCAACGGCGTTTTCTGCAGCGTAGTCAGGACGCAATAAATAAAAAGAATGAGCAATGAGAATTTAACACATTCCGAGAAGTATATCAAAAAAACCAATCGCATTATTCTTGCGATTGGTGTTACTTCTTTAATTATTTTTATTTTTGGCGTAGTTCTGCTGATTAAAAGCAATGGCGAAAGTTACGATTACGAGGAACCGGTCTTTACCGACAATGCCGATGTCCTCAATGAAACAGCTCCCAGTCCGCTGCTGAATAATATTGAATTCTCGACCGTCGAAACCGAGGTGCCATTGACCACAACGCCGGATCCCGTGCCGATGGGGCAGGTTATTTTGGGGACCGAAGCCAAAAATGTCCTCACGCTCGGAACTAACGGAAAGGCGGCAGTGCATATTGTTTCCGTCGAACTGGCGGAGCCGCCGGCCGACGGCTTTAGCTATGAAAACGGCTGCAACAACCGCACCCTTTCCGGAGAAGATACCTGCCACATTACCATGGCCTGGGCGCCGGTTGTCGCCGGAAATGTTCAAAATAATTTTGTCATTACCTGGTATGAGACCAGTCTGGGTGAGGCTAACGCCAAAGCTGCCAAAGTTCCGGTAAACGGCAGTGCCGTCAGCAAAGAAGACTGCAATTACTGCGAGCCGCTTCCCGGGTCCGAAACGGCGGTTGGAGAAACCCCGGGGGCCGACCGCCTGGCCATCGGCCCGGACGGCAAAGTTATCGGCGCAATTGATGGAGATGGTTATGTCAGGGACGAAAACGGCAATATCATCGGCCGCGTTAACAATGAAGGGATGATTCTTGATAAAGACGGCAATGTCATCGGTGTGGCGGAAAATCGCAAAGCTGTTTACGACGAGTTCGGCAATCTGATAGGCTATGTCAATCCTGACGGCACGGTTGTCGACAAAGACGGCAATGTCATCGGCCGGATGCTGCCTGACGGCACGGTTGTCGATTTGAATGGCAAACCGATCGGCCGGGCGGTGGATACCGGTTTTGTTTATGATAAAGACGGAAATATTATCGGCCGGGTTATGCCGGACGGCACGGTTGTCGATATGAACGGCAATGTTATCGGCCGGGTTATGCCAGACGGCTCGGTTGTTGACAAAGACGGCAATGTCATCGGCTATGTCACCAAGCCGGGCCGGGTGGCCGTTGATGCGGACGGAACCCCGATAGGCGTTGTCATGCCCGACGGTTCCGTCGTGGATGCTAACGGCAATGTTGTCGGATATGTTGACGAAAACGGCAACGTGATTAAAAAAAATGCCGATAATGTCAAAGGGGTAAAAGGGCGTCTGGTTTATGACAAGGACGGCAATGTCATCGGATATGTTGACGAAAACGGCGTCGTCCGTGATTTTAACGGTAATGTTATCGGAAGATTGGATGAAAACGGCAACGTCGTCGACAAAGACGGCAATATTATCGGACGCGTCGGCAAAACTCGTCTGGCCTATGACAAGGACGGCAACGTCATCGGATATGTTGATGAAAACGGCATAGTCCGCGATTTCAACGGCAATATCATCGGCCGGGTGGATGAAAACGGTAATATTGTTGATAAGGACGGCAACATTATCGGCCGCGTCGGCGAGGAGGTTGAATTGGCAATCGGTCCGGACGGCAAAGTTATCGGCTATGTCGGAAAAGACGGACGGGTCTATGATGCCAATGGCAACATTATCGGTTATGTTGACGCCAACGGCAATATCGTGGATGCCGAGGGGAACATCATCGGAACGTTGGTTTCCGTCAATTTGATTCCGATAACGCCGCAGGGAACGTTGCTTGGAACAATTCAAAACGACGGCACGGTGGAGAACGAGGCAGGACAGATTGTCGGCCGCGCTTTGCCCAACGGTTTGGTCCGGGAGCCGAACGGCGCGGGCATCGTCGCTAAAACGGTGCATGGCGGGTTTGTTGTCGGCTACGGCTGCAAACAGATAGGCTATTTGGATAAAGACGGCAGAGTCAAAAAAGGCAATGACGATACCGGATTAAAGATAACGCCGGACGGCGTGGTCAAAGATTCCGAAGGACGTTATGTCGGAGAGATTGTCAAGACCGGACGCGTCTTTGACCGCCGGTGCCGGCTGTTGGGCTCGGCAGACAGCAACGGAATTGTCAAAGACCGCAACAACCGTTATGTCGGTTGTGTTAATCCGGACGGAACCGTTCTGAATGAAGACGGCGCTTTAATCGGTGCGGTCGGGCGCCGCGGCGCCGCGGTGGACTATGACGGCGACTACATCGGCAGCGTCAATGCCGATAATCTGGTTGTCAATGATGCAGGCCTGCCGGTCGGCTGCGTTGGATTGTACGGCGAAGTTTTCAACAACCGCGGGCTTTATATCGGCAAGGTCTTGGAAGACAAATATGCCTTTTCTTTGGACGGGACTTACCTCAATCAGGTTAATGCTCACGGTGAGGTTCGGATGGAGGGACAGCCTGCGGCCAGGGTGACGGCCAATAATCTGGTTCTTAACGAGCGGCGGGCCGTCATCGGCAGTTTGATTGATGCCAAGAGCGCCGTTGTAGATGCCTCCGGACGGTTGATTGGGGAAATTTTCCCTGACGGCAACGTTTATGATGCCAAAGGAACGGCGTTGGGACAAATTCACGGAGACGGATTGAATTTTTATAACAACACGTTGGGAGTGCGTCCGCCGCGCGGCGAAGTTATGAATACCAAAGGCCAGCTGATCGGTGTGGCTAATTACGACGGTTCGATTATCAGCCGTTACGGTGACAATTTGGGTAGGGTTACCCCTCGCGGCGAATATATTGACCGCAAGGGCGAATATCAGGGAGCTGTGGTTACCCGCGGTGCGGCCATCGGCTATGACGGTTCCTACATCGGCTATGCTACGGCTGACGGCAGCGTTATTGACATGGACGGAAAAAATGTGGCAAACAGCACCTGCGATGCCAAAGTCGCCGATAAAGACGGCAATATTATCGGCGAGGTAATTCCTGAAAACATCATGGTCGATATTTGGGGAAATTATAAAGGTCTGCTTAACTCTCTGGGAGATGTCGTCGATTTGAAAGGTGATGTTGTAACGGCTATTTTGCCGGGAGGATCGACGGATTTGAATTTGAGCCTGTTAAAACGCGGCGCCGTCATAGATTTTGCCGGAAATTTGATTGGTGCCGTTATGCCTGACGGCAGTGTCATCAACAGCGCCAATGTCGTGGTCGGCAGGGTTTTGTCCGACGGAAAAGTCATCAGCATTGCCGGAAAACTCATTGGAGAGGTCATTGACGGCAGCATAGTGATTGACAGTGCTGACAAAGTTGTGGGTTATGTAAATTTTGATGGCAAAATTAGCGCTAAAGATGGTAGTATCATAGGCAGAATGCTGTCCGGCGAACTGGCAATAGACACCAATGACAACATTATCGGCAAGATTTATAAAATCGGTGCGACGATTTTGGGAAATGACGGGCAGTATCGGGGACGGCTTGCCGCAGACGGTTCCGTAGTTGACCGTGGCGGCAAAAATATCGGCCATATCAAGAGCAACGGCTCTTTTGTTGATTTGGATAAAAAAGTCGCCGGCTATGTGCTGCACGAAGTCGCGATGAATCGGAGGAATTGAAAAGGTGCTGAAAAGGACCGGATTGTCGCATATCTGTTCTGCCGCCAAAAAAATGTTTTTGGCCGCCGGTCTTTGTTTTGTCTTGTCGACGGCGGCACGGGCGCAGGAAATCACGGCAATAGATTTTAACGGTGATTTGCTGGGCAAAGTTATTCCGGACGGCAAAGTTGTCGGTTTTGACAATCAGCTCATCGGCAACGTGACGGCCGACAGTTTGATTTTGAATTTTGACGGTCGGCTGATTGGCGGCGTCGTCCCGCAGGGAATAGCCATCGGCAATGACGCGCGTCAACTCGGCAAAGTCAGTAACGACGGATCCGTCCGCCTGCCCTCGGGACAGGTTGTCGGCAAGGTTTTGCCCAACGGTTTGGTCGTTAATGATTATTTTGATGTCATCGGGGCCGTATTGTTCCCGGGATTGGTTTATTCTGACGAGGGAAAAACGGTTGGCCGCGTAACCGGCGATGGGTTGTACACCAACCTTCAGGGACAACAGATAGGCTTGGTAACGCCGGACGGCTACGCTTACCGGCGCGTCGGCAATGACTATGTTTTGGACGGACGTCTTATTTCTTCAAAAATGGTTGTTTCCCTTAACGGAGAATTTATCGGCAGCGTCAATCCGGGAGGAACGGTTTCTGATTTCGATTCTCAAAACATCGGGTATGTCAAAGCCAACGGGTATGTTTACAACAGCGAAAATCAGGTTATCGGAAAAATCGTAAAATCCGGATATGCTTTCGACAATAACGGCTTCTATCTTGGATTCGTTACATATAACGGCGAGGTCGTTGATAACGAAAAATTGGTGGGGCGTCTTCGCGCCGACGGTAATATTGTTGACGAAAACAATCGCGTTATCGGCTATGGTCTGGATATTTCCGCCACGGCAACGGATTTTCAGGGACGTTACCTCGGGCGGCTTATGCCCAACGGCAATCTTGCCCGGGCGAAAGAATTGTCCGGACTGATAGGCGCGCGCGGAATCGTGCTTGACGCTTCCGGCAACGCCGTCGGACAAACGGTCGGCACCGGTCCCGTGTTCGATTTTAAAGGAACGCTGCGCGGTCACGCTCTGGCCAACGGTGTCGTCATTTCTCTGAATGGAACACCGGTCGGTTATATGGTGCATGACACGGCGTATGATTTGTCCGGTCGGATAATCGGAGCCGTTCTGCAAAATCGTTTGGCTTTTTCAAATAATAACAGTCTGTTAGGTTTAAGCGGTATTAACAGTGTGATGGCGGACAACGGCGGCCGTTATTATCTGTCGCCGTTCGGATATGTATTTAATCCTGAAGGCGGTTTGGAAGGAAGCAATCTGCCGTTGACAACGGTTTACAGCCCTTATGGCAGTGTTGTCGGACAGACTGATTTTAGCGGACAGGCGCTTAACAACGGCGGCGCCTCTGTGGGACGGCTGAATGCCGGCGGTTATGCCGTCAATGCCCAGAATCAGTTGGTCGGCAGCATTATTAAAGCCGCTTATACTGTCGGAACCAAGCAGTTCCTCGGCCATTTGACGCAAGAAAATTTGGTGATGGACGCTGCGCTGAGCATTGTAGCCAAAGTGTTGCCGGACAATTCTGTCGTTCAGGCGGCCAATTCCGATTCTCTGGAATATATGCCGCAGATAGGCACTGCTTATAATCAGCAGGTTGTAACTGATTTTACCGGAAATTTCAAAGGATATACGGATATCAATGCGAACGTTTATGATTTGAATGGTTCAAAAATCGGCCGGGTTGCCGAACGCGGATATGTTTTGGACAACAATGGACTGGTTGTCGGCCGCGTTCAAGGCTATGAAAGCGTTGTTAACGATGCCTGCGAGTTGGTCGGCGTCTACACGCCGCGCGGGGATGTTCAGAATTTTCGCGGCGTTTATCTGGGCAAGATGCTTGGAAACGGTCTGCTGATCAGTGACAGCGCAAGCGTGGCCGGTTTTGCCGTGCGTCAGGCGCCGGTGATTGATTTCAGCGGAAAAATCATCGGCTTTTCCAATCAGGACGGCATTATCCGCAATTTTGCCGGAGACCGGCTTGGCTGTCTGAGCCGCCGCGGACAAATTCGCAACGCTGACAAGCTTTTAACCGGGAGTATTGTTGAATATGCGCCGGCAATTGATTTTCAAGGCAATATCATCGGGCGTTCGGTCTTGGACGGCAGTATTATTGACGAAGAGAATCAAATTGTTGGTTATCAGCAGCCGGACGGAAACATTAATTCTGTTGTGGGGCTGCCGATAGGTAATTTGTTCAAATATACGGTAGCCTTTGATATGGAAAACCGTTTTTTGGGACGCGTTTTGGAGGATGGCAGCGTTGTAGACAGCCGTTCTGAAAATGTCGGAAAAGTCGATTTTGAGGGCTATGTTATTTTCAAAGGCGGCAAAGTCGGATATGCGCTCTATGATTTTTATGTTTATGATGCCGCTGGAAATCCGATGGGATATATCAGCCGCAGCGGCGATGTCGTCAGTTTCGGCAATCAGAATTTAGGCGTAATTGACAGAGGCTTTTTGTTGAATGCTTCCGGACAAGTCATCGGCCGCGGAAACCGGGATTATATGATTCGCAACGAAGACAAAACGATTCTGGGTGAATTGCAGTTTGACGGCGAAGTGCTCGATAACCGGCTGGAGGTTGTCGGCCGTCTGGGACAAGGCGGAGACATTTTAAACCGTAACAACGAGGTTATCGCGCACGCCAATGCTTTGCAGTATTACAGCAAAGTTGATGCGACGGAAGTCAACCGCAAAATGGTGTTTGACAAGGATGGTAATTTTATCGGTAACCTGGATGAAAATGGGAATATTGTCGATCGCAACGGCAACATTATCGGCCATCTGAATGAAAACGGCCAGGCTGTCGATTCTGAAGGCAACGTTATCGGCGAGCCTCTGAATCAAAAAGCTGTTTATGACAAAGAGGGGCGTTTGATCGGAATGGCAGACGAATATGGCAACGTCCGTGACGCTAATGGCAAAATCATCGGCAAAGTAACCGACAATGGCGATGTCGTGGATGCCAACGGCAACATTATCGGCGGTATCGGTGCAAACTGGTATGAAAAAGCACCACAGCCGGTTGCTCCCCGCAAAGAGCGGGATGTTCCGGCCGTAGATGTTCTGGACGGCAAAACCTATCGCAAATCTCTGGGAATAGCTTTAACGCCGGACGGCGAGTATCTTGGAGAAATTTTAGAAGACGGCAGTGTTGTCAATGAGCAGGGCCGTGTTGTCGGCCGCCGGATGCCGGACGGTTTGATTATAGACGAGGACGGTGAATTAATCGGTATTGAAGAGAGTAAAAAGCCGGCTGCCGCAGACGGCGGAATTTTTGTTCCTCCGGGAACCTTTGGCGCCGGCGGCGCTTACGGAACCGGTACGGGGCCGGCCGGAAATCTAGGACCGGGCGGAGGTTATGGCCCCGGCGAGCGGTATGATCCGGCCCGCCAGGCGGCGCTGAACGCAGCCATGGCCGAACGCCGCAAAAACATTACCGTCGGCAAAATCAGCAACGGCATGCGCAAAGAAGCCTTTGACGGTATGCAAAAAGATTGGAGCGAGCAGGGCGTAGGCAAAGTTTTGTCTTCATGGCGTGTTGATTTAAGTGAGATGATATTCGCCGACAAACCGATTCCGGCGGTTATCTCCCGCGCTATTGACAGTAATCACCCGGCGCCGATTACGGCGTTTGTCGAACGCAACGTTTATGCCGAAGAAGGTCGAAACGTCATTATTCCGGCCGGAAGCCGCTTAATCGGATCATTGGGCAGCGTCACGGCGTCCAGTGAAGCAACGTCGGAATCGGCTCGTGTCCAAATTACTTGGGAAAGATTAATCCGGCCGGACGGATCGCTGTTCGTCTTCCAGGGACTGACGGCGGATGCGCAGGGCCGCGGCGGCGCTCTGGGATATGTGGATCAGCAGTTGTTCAAAAAATATACGCTGCCTGTCTTGACCAGCAGCTTGACCAGCGCCACATCATACTTTATGGCTCCTAAAGAGGAAAGCGCTACCGATAACGAAACGCCGCGACAGCAGGCCGCAAATGATGCGCGTCAAAACTTCCTGAACGAAATGAATCAGGTGTTTGATGAGATTCTGGCCGACAAATCCAGCATTCGTCCGTTGAGTTATGTGCCGGCCGGTACCCGCATTATCGTCTTCCCCAACGTCGATTTGTGGCTGCGCACGGTTGAGCGCGATCAGGACGATTCGATGATGCTTGAAAAACCGACAATTCTGATTGATGACGGTGAGGCGGCCGCCAGACGCGAGAAATATCTGCGTGAATCGGCCAATCGTTCTTCCGGAACGCCGGTCAGCACCAGCGACGTGGTTTACGATGCCGACAGCGATGTAGAAGCCCAAAAAGCCACGCCGTTGGTCACGCCGAGAAAAAAGAGCAGCAACGCCAGTCCGACAGCCGGAACCTATAATCTGGCGCCGCCTCCGCCTCCGCCCAGCGGGGGCAGCAGTCCTTCCGGCTCTGGCAGCAATACGGACAACAGCGTTCCGGCGCTGTTCTGACAGGAGAAGCAAAAATGTCTTTTACCGTTTTGGAATCAATTTTAAGACCGTTGTCCTACTGGTATAACCAGGATAATATCGAAGAGGTGGCTATCAACCGCTCAGGGCAGGTTTGGCTGCGACTGCGCGGCAAACGGGCATATCCGTGGGTGATGTATAAAGATGAAAAACTGACAAAGGAATATTTGACAGACCTGCTTTATATTATTGCCAATACTTACGAACTTCCGTTTGACCCGGTTCAGGGCAACCCTGTTGTTTATGCGACAATACCAGGGGAACATCGTTTTTCGGCAATTTGCGGCCGCAATGTGATGTATGATAATGATGATTTGACCGGCGGTGTGGCGCTGACAATCCGCGTGCATGCGGACGATGTTGCTTTTGGGTTGGGGGATTATGGTTTAAGTCAGGGGAGCGGGCTCCATAAAATCAATCCATTGAAAAATATTAAGGACCCGGAAGACCCTTACGAACGACTGTTGTTGAGCATCAAACGCGGGGATCACATCTTGGTTTCCGGCGCAACCTCAACCGGTAAGACTACGTTTCTGAACAATTTGTTGAAAATTCTTGATATTAACAAACGGATTTTGACCATTGAAGATACCCGCGAACTGATAGTGCCGCATCCCAACCGCGTCCATATTGTTTTGTCCCGTACCGAGCAGACCAATGCTCTGACTTACGCCAAGGTTATCGACTTGGTGGTTCGCTTTACGCCGGATGCCATTATCGGCGGCGAGATTTCCACCGGAAACGCCGGAGCTATCTGGGAGCTGATGGGGTCCGGCCATGATAACTGTCTGGCAACTATTCACGCCGAAAGCTCGGAAGCGGCGTATCAGGCTTTTACGGATCGTATTTTGCATACATATCCGACGATTGATCGTAAAAAAACCATTGAAGAAATGCGGCAAAAATTGCGCGTCGTACAAATTAATCGTGACGGAAATCTTCGCGCCGTAACTGAGGTGACATAAGTAAGTATCAAAAAAAAGCATTGTTCCAAACAATGCTTTTTTTTGATGTCAGACATATTTTGTTTACAAAGGCGGAATATTCAACTGAGCAATATCGCCCGGACGAATTTTGGTATTGGAATACCGCATGTTTCCTGTTTCAATCACAAATCTCTGCCTACCGGTCAGCTGCGAAGCCAAATCATAGAAGTCTCTGGCATTCAACTCCTGGCGCTGCGGATTCATAATATACAAGACGCACCCCTGCGTCTTCTCAGCAACACCGCACCGCGCCCTACCCCGGGGAACTTCAGGATTAACCACCACGCCTTGCAGACCGTTGCGAACAACCTGCGGCGCGGCAAACAAAAAACGGGAAGACAAAAAGCCCACAAAGAAAATAACAGCCGCCAGCAAAATCAGAATTTTTTTTGTCAGATAGGGAGGAAGCTCCGAACCTTCGTAAAAACCTTCCTCATTACGCAAATCTTCTTCTTCAATAAAGGCCGGTTGTTGCTCCGCATGATACCGGTTGACCGGCTGCTTGACAATCGGCAGATTTTCACCGCCGTCCAAATATTCGTCCAGATTAAAGTCTTCGTTATTTTGCGAGGATCGTATCGGTGCCGTATCCTGCACGGAAGCATCCGTTTGGTTGTTTTTTTTGATAAACGGATTTTCCTGCGGCGGAATGTTTGGAGAAAACGTTCCGGAACTTTGCGATGCATTCTGCTGCGGCTGCTGAGGCATCATCCGGTTAATCGGTCGTTTGACTTTTTTCAAAACCGTCCGGTTTTGAGGGTTAGTCGGATTCGAATTGTTTTCCATTCTTTATTCCTTTCGCAACCTTACAAATTTTTTTGCAAATGTTTAGATGTTTTTAGAGTTCTGATGATTCTCGGAACCATAAAGACGATTGTTTCCGATTTTGGGGTGTTAACCCCGAAAATACTGTTGGGAATTCCGATAATCAAAAAGTTTTCGCCTAATCTGCTTCTGATATCAAAACGGGTGAT
>CASFLC010000114.1 GCA_949295475.1 uncultured Pseudomonadota bacterium | reverse complement strand
GTTTCAAATAATGTGGATAGCCTGACTTGTAAATTTTTCAATAAAAACGAAGCATCTGAAAAAAGTTATGAACAGCAAAATGCGATAATCCGCCGATGCCTTCCCAGACACCGGCCGCAAGATAATCACCCGGATAGTTGTCCAGCATATAAAAATCATGTTCGCCCAAAGGCCGCAGCCGCAGCGGCGAACCGGGAGCGTTGGGATATGCCGTATAACTGTAATGATACGAAGGAGAAGCATAACTGCCGTGATAACCGTAACGGTCATAATCGTCATAATAAGACGCACATCCCGCCAACAAACATACTGCCGTCAACACCAATCGCCGCATACACGCTCCGTCCGAACCTGATTTTATTCAAAAAAACAAGAGGTCAGACAAAAAATCCAACCTCTTTCCAAATTGGCTGCTTCACCTGGATTCGAACCAAGATTAACGGAGTCAGAGTCCGCTGTCCTACCATTAGACGATGAAGCAATCCGCTGACAAAATGAGTATATATAACAATAAAAATAAAAAAGCAAATACTTTTTTGCCCTCTCTGCTGAAAAAGCGCCCGATATTCCCTCAAGACAAAGAAAACCGGCCGGCGTATTGCCGGCCGGAAATTCTGCAAACCGCTCTAAATACGGCCGTAATAAGCATCCAAATAGATTTCTTTCAGTTGAGAAATCAGCGGATACCGCGGATTAGCGCCGGTGCACTGATCGTCAAAAGCCAGTTCGGACAAATTATCCAACCCGTCCAAAAAGACTTTTTCGTCAACGCCGGCTTCTTTAATTGACATCGGAATACCAATATCCTTTTTAAGCTTCTGAATAGCCTCAATCAGCTTGGACACTTTTTCATCATCCGTCTTGCCGCCCAAACCCAGACAATCGGCAACTTCCGCATAACGATGTTTGGCTTCCGGATAATGATATTGCGAAAAGATACCCTGTTTGGTAGGCTGATCCGTCGCATTAAATTTGATAACCTGACAAATCAGCATGGCGTTGGCTACACCGTGGGCAATACCGTAAGCGCTGCCGAGTTTGTGCGCCAGAGAATGGCAAACGCCCAAAAACGCCTGCGCAAAGCACATACCGGCCATCGTAGCGGCATAGTGCATGTTTTCTCTCGCCTGCGGATTATTCTTGCCGTCATTGACAGACTTTGACAGGTTGGCAAAAACCATTTTGCAGGCTTCTTGGGCAATACCCTGGGTAAAAGGCGTCGCATACAAAGAAACATAAGCTTCCAAAGCATGCGTCAACGAATCGATTCCGGAGGCCGCCGCCAAGCCGCGCGGCATGGTCTGCACCAAATCAGGATCGACAATCGCCATATTCGGCGTCAGGGCATAATCGGCAATCGGATATTTAATATGCGTTTCGGAGTCGGTAATAACCGCAAACGGCGTTACCTCCGAACCGGTGCCCGAAGTCGTCGGAATGGCGATCATCATGGCTTTGCTGCCCAAATCCGGAAACGTGCACACACGCTTGCGGATATCCATAAAACGCAGCGCCAAATCATGGAAAGAAACCTCCGGATGCTCATACATCAGCCAGACAATTTTGGCCGCATCCATCGGTGACCCGCCGCCCAGTGCAATAATCACATCGGGCTCCAGATTGCGGACAATTTTCAAAGCGCTTTCAATCGTCGCCGTATCCGGATCGGGATTAACGTTTGAAAAAATCTGATAAGCAATATCCAACTCTTCCAACACGCTGGTGATTTTATCGGTATACCCCAGCCCGAACAACGGCTTATCCGTAATGATAAAGGCCTTCTTTTTGCCTTTAAGCTCCCGCAGGGCAAAACCGGTTGCTCCCTGCTTGAAATAAATCTTCGGCGGAACCCGGAACCACAACATGTTTTCGCGGCGTTCGGCCACACTTTTAATATTAACCAAATGTTTTACTCCCACATTTTCACTTGCCGCATTGCCGCCCCAGGAACCACAGCCCAAAGTCAGGGACGGATCCAGACGAAAGTTGTACAAATCGCCGATACCGCCCTGTGAAGACGGCGTATTAACCAGCAGGCGCCCCGTATCCAGTTGATCGCTGAAATGCTTGATACGGTCTTCGTTATGCTCGGCCGTATACAAAACGGAAGTATGTCCGCGGCCGGCAAAATGAATCAGTTCCGAAGCGATTGAAACGGCGTCTTCAAAACTTTCAGCCTTATACATTGCCAAAACCGGCGACAATTTTTCATAAGAAAACTCTTCCCCGACGCCGATTTCGGAAGCCTCTCCGACCAAAACCTTGGTCTCTTCGGGAACTTTAAGCCCGGCCATGGCCGCAATTTTATACGCAGGCTGACCGACGATTGCCGAATTCAGCTTGCCGTTCTGAATAATTGTTTTGGCGACCTTCTCCTTTTCCTTTTTATTCAAAATATAAGCGCCGCGATAAATCAGTTCTTCTTTGACGGCATCATAAACATCTTTATGCACCACAATAGACTGTTCCGAAGCGCAAATCATGCCGTTGTCAAACGTTTTGCTCATCAAAACCGAGCTGACTGCCAGCTTAATATCGGCCGTTTCGTCAATAATGGCCGGCGTATTGCCCGCACCGACGCCCAGTGCCGGTTTTCCGGAACTGTAAGCGGCTTTAACCATTCCCGGGCCGCCGGTTGCCAAAATCATGGCTATTCCCTCATGACTCATCAGATGCTGCGTCAGATCAATCGACGGTTCTTCAATCCAGGCAATGATATTATCGGGCGCACCTGCTTTAACGGCGGCTTCCAGCATCAACCTCGCCGCGGCAATCGTACACTTTTTGGCACGCGGGTGCGGCGAAAAGATAATGCCGTTGCGCGTTTTTAAAGCAATCAGGCTTTTGAAAATAACCGTAGAGGTCGGATTGGTTGTCGGAACGACGCCGGCAATAACGCCCAGCGGCTCCGCCAGTTTCGTAAAACCATTGGTCGCATCGCGCTCAATCACGCCGCAGGTTTTGGCGTCACGGTATTTATTATAGATTTCTTCCGCCGCAAAATGGTTTTTGATAACCTTGTCTTCCACAACCCCCATGCCGGTTTCTTCAACCGCCATTTTAGCCAGAGGAATTCGCGCGTCATTGGCAGCCAAAGCCATGGCGGCAAAAATCTTGTCAACCTGCTCCTGAGTATATGTGGCAAAAACCTCCTGAGCGGTCTTAACGCGGTCTATCACGATATTCAAATCGTCAATGGTTCTGGCACCTTCATGAATATTCAGCGATTCGCCGGAATTTTTAGTTTTCATTACTTATTTTCTCCTTCACAGCGTAAAGTTTTAAATCGCTGAATAATACCATAAAAATTACCAACGAAACGTTAATAAAACCAGACAGACTATAAAATATCGCCGCAAAAAATCCGGTTTTGAGCCGAACGCTGTCAACGTTGTCGCCTGCGCGCCGCTCGCTCCATTTTTTTGCGCCGGCGCTCTTCCAGGCGCTGCTGCGCCTTTTTGCCGAAGCGAGACATTTTGTCCTCTCTTTCCTTCAGCTTTTCGGCCTTTTCCTGAGCCCGCTCTTCTGCCCGTTCCATGGCCTTTTTGCGAAAACTCGTATTAGCCTCACGCTGCCGCTCAAGCAACTCCCTCTGCCGTTCTTCCCGTTCCTGAGCCCGCTCGATTGCCCGTTGTTTAAAACGGCTCGTTTCCTGAGAACGCTGTTTTTCCAAAAGCTGTTTTCGCTCTAATCGCTGCCGCTCCCCTTTGCTCAAGTCTTCTTTCCGAACCGCATCCGATTCTCCTGATGTCTCCGCAGCCGATTTTTCAGCGTCTCCCGCTGTTTCCGTTCCGACCGTCTTGTTCTCGGTTTCTGCAGAATTGTCTCCGACGCTTGACGCAAGTTCCTCTGCCGAAACGGTCTCTGTTTTTGCAGCCGTACCGCTTTCCTGAGCCGCCGCGGGAAACGCTGTCAAAAGTCCTAAAGCCAAAACCAGTTGCTTCATTGCTTTTTCTCCTTCTCTTTTATCATAAAAATTTATTTGCAAAAGTAAAGAGGACAGCTATAATAACCGCGTTTTTATCGGGAGGATAACATGAAAAAAATTGTAGCCGGCGCAATCATTGTCCGTGACAAAAAAATTTACATCTGCCAGCGCCCCGCTGACAAAAAACCGCCTTTATTGTGGGAATTTCCGGGAGGCAAACAGGAACCGGGAGAAACCCTGCCGGAGTGTCTGAAACGGGAATTGTCCGAAGAACTGAACGTCAAAGCCGAAATCGGCGCCCCGTTTATGGTCTCTTCTTTTGATTACGAGTTCGGCACCATTGAGCTTCATACCTATTTTGCAACCCTCGACGGAGGACAAATGCCGGTTTCCAACGAACACAAAAACACAGCCTGGGTTTGTCCCGAAGAATTGCCGGACTACCCTTTCTGCCCGGCAGACATTCCCATCGTGAACAAACTCTCCAAAATTAAATTATAAGTGCCCTTCAAGTTGCAGGGCCAAATGCGCCTGATTCAGCACATCTCTGTCATATAACAGGGAAACTTCCTCGTCCCGGGTCAAATCCAACGGCATCTTGTGATTAATGTAATTCTCCAGCTTGATTTGAGCCGCCGCCGTTGTAACCGCATCGCTCTGCGGTGCCGGACCGTTAACCGCCAGCATCAGCAGATGCAGCGCATTGGCCTGTCCGTTGCAGACGACAAGCTCCACCCCCGGCTGACTCGGCCGCAGGATTTCAAGCTTTTGCCTGTACTTTCTGGCCTTCCCGATGATAGCCGGTTCACGGAGTTCTTCGGGGATGACAAACAAATGATGTTTTTGAAACCACAAACCCAGACTTTCCCGCGACGTAAGCACCGAAACCGGAATAGACAGAATCAACCCCAGCGTAATCGGCAGCATCCACCAAAACAACTCCGGCGTATAACGCCAAACCACCGCCAGCGTCAACACCCCCAAAAACGTATGCCAGCCATGCAGCTGACAGGCATATCGCCAGGAAGTTGACGTATCATCCCGGTTTTGCGTTTTCCACCCGGCGTCCCGTCCCAAAAACACATCAAGTACAAACTTGCTTTGAAACAGCATCATCACCGGAGCCATCAGCGTACTGATAACAATCTCCGCAAAAACCGACTTGACGGCGCCTTTTCTCAAGGCCGCCCCGCCTTGCAGCAAATAGACGACAAGGCCCAGAAATTTCGGCAGAAACAACATCAGCATGGAAATAACAAACAACATGATCGTGCCGATTTTATCAAACACCGGCCAATTCGGAAACAAAGAACGGACTTCCGAAAAATAAACCGGCGGAAAAATATCCCGCCCCAGCGCAATCATAATGCCGGTCAACAGCAATCCCATCCACAACGGCGAGGACAAGTAAGACATTACCCCAATGGTAAAATGCAGCCGCGACACCGGATGAAAATCCCGCGCGACCAAAATCTTGATATGCTGCATCTCCCCCTGGCACCAGCGCCGGTCGCGCATGGCATAATCAATCATTGTCGGCGGGCATTCTTCATAACTTCCCTTCAGTTCGGGAAGCAGCCAGGCAGCCCAGCCGCCCCGGCGGATAAGCGCAGCCTCAACAAAATCATGGCTCAGTATATGCCCGCCGAACGGCGCCCGCCCTTTCAAAACCGGCAGTCCGCAGCATTCAATAAAAGCCTTCACCCGGATAATCGCATTATGTCCCCAGTAATTGCTGTCGCTTACCTGCCAGTAGGCCAAGCCGGCAGACACGATCGGCCCGTACACTTTTCCGGCAAACTGCTGCATTCTGGCAAACAACGTATGTTTGTTGACGCACTGCGGCGGCGCCTGAATAATTCCCGCCTGAGGATTGACCTCCATCAGCTGCGCCATGGTCACCACGGTTTTGGCCTCGATCAGGCTGTCGGCATCCAAAACCACCATAAAATCATACCCGGCGCCCCATTTGTTGCAAAAATCTTCAATATTGCCGCTTTTACGGGCTTCATTGCGCGGACGGCGGCGATAATAAAGTTTCATACCCTCCGGCATCAGTTTCTGCGCCTCATGCCAGTTCATTTCTTCTTCAACCCAGATTTTCGGATTCGTCGTATCGCTCAAAATAAAAAAGTCAAAAGCCTTTCCCTGACCGGACGCGGCCAGTTCATCAGCCATGGCCAGCAGATTTGCCGCCGTACTCTGCGGCGATTCGTTATAAACAGGCATTAAAACCGCCGTCCGGGTGCTGAGGCGGCGTTCTGGGGCGCTCCACACCACCCCGGGAACTTTGCTTCTTTTCAACAACTTGAAAAAACCGAAAACGCTTGACCAGAAAAACAAGGCAATCCAGCCGAACGTCAACACAAACAGGCCAATCATCAGAAAACGCGTCAGAAGCGTGATGTCTGTCGGAATCACTGTCGTCCATTTAAGCGTTGCCAAAACAATCGACACAATTGTCAGACCGAACACTTTCAAACGCCGGTTATAAATTCTCTGCGGATTCAGATTGATTTCAGGCCGCTTCATGATGTCTTCTCCGTCGGAACAAACGTGTAAACCACCGTACCGGCCTCAAACTCTCAATCGGCTGAGCCTTCATACGCGAGGCTTGGTACGCCGGAAGCATATCGGCGGCATAACGCTCCGCCAGAACCAGCATCTCCGCCGGCAGCCCTTTTTGACACCAGGGCGAAGTTCCCCACCGTCTGACGCCGTCATGCTCAATAAAAACCAGCTTAAACAAAGCGGCGATTTGATAATCCGTCATACTTGCAAATTTACCCTGCCGCCGCATATGCGAAACCGGCAGGGCATCCAAAAAATCGACAACGCTTCCGCCGTCGGAATAATCTCCCGCACAAGCGGCAACATCATCGACCGCCGCTTCAAGTTTTTGTCCGGAAAACCCCAGATTTTGAAGGTAAGCCCGGATAATATCCTTAAGGCTTTGTACTTTTACGGCAACCATTGATAACTCCAGACTTCAGAAACCGGTTTTCCGTCTTTTTTCAACACGACTCTTATTTCGGAGGTTTTTCCGTTTGGCCTGAAATCCATATATAAAGTCGGCCCCTTGGTCAGCGGATTATAAATCAGATGAGCCCCCAAAAACTTCCCTTCCGAAAAAGAAACATCAGCCGTAATTTCGCCGTTTTCAATAGCTCTTTTCAAATTATCAATTTCCGGCACTGAAAAATCAATAACGATTTTGCGCTTATCCTGTTCCAGAAGTCCGGAAATTCCGCCGATCCCGTTATAAGTTGCCGTCACTTTTGCCAAGTGACTGTCGACCGGCGCATCTCCAGTCCAGTGCAAACGGTACCGATAACGATATTCTTTCCCGGGCAGAATTTCTTCCCGAGGAATCCAAAACGCGACAATATTATCATGGATTTCCTGTTGGGACGGAATCTCTACCAACTGCACGACACCCTCGCCCCAGTTGTCCAGAGGCTCGACCCAGGCGCTCGGACGCTGCTCGTAAAAAGCCTCAAAATCAAGATAATGCTCCGGATTTTTGTCTCGCTGCAACAAACCAAACCCCCTGGGATTGTTGTCCTCAAACGAGCTAATTCTCAAATAGCGCGAATTATCCAACGGTCGCCACAACCATTCACCGTTACCGTTCCAGACTAACAACCCGTCACTGTCGTGAACCTCCGGACGGTGGTCGTCAAACATGTGCTTGTTGTTTTCCCCGAATAAAAACATGGAAGTCAGCGGTGCAACCCCGAGTTTATTAATTTTTTTGCGCGGATACAAAACAGCCTCAACATCCATTGTTGTGGATAACCCGGGTTGTATAACAAAAGCATAGGCCCCTGCCACACTCGGACTGTCAAGCAGGGCATACACCCTGATTTCGGCGGCGTTGCGACGCGGGCGTTCTATCCAGAATTCCTTAAACAGCGGAAATTCCTCACCTGTCTGCACGGCCGTGTCAATAGCCAGCCCTCTGGCCGAAAGCCCGTATTTCTGACCGGTTCCCAGCGCCCGAAAATAACTCGCCCCCAAAAACGAAACCAACTCGTCAAAATAATCTGAACGATTCAACGGATAATGCAGACGAAAACCGGCATAAGCCAAATTCGAGAAGTTAGAACCGTCCAGACTATTTTTGCCGTAATCAAAATACTTGGAAGAATATTTGAAAGGATAAGACTTTCCTTTGATAATCTGATTAATTTTAACGCCGTCTTCAAAAATCCCGCCTAAATGAAAAAACTGCACCTCAAACGGCCGGCGGCGGTTGTACCACGGCCCGTTTTCACGAACAAAACGAATATCACGATGCTGATCATAGCTCAGACTTTTCAACTCATTCGGAAGATTCCTCAGAGGCGGTTCATAAGTCCGCATTGAGAGTTCTTTGGCTTTTTGCGACAGAACCGAAAAGTCGAAAGCCTCTCCTTTTTCAAGAGTTTCCGTCCCCTCATCATATAAAGCTTTTTGATAATAAAACTTATAAATACCGAACCCGGCGCCGATCAACGCTGCCACCCCGGCAGCAACCAGATATTTTTTTGTTTTGTTCATTCGTCCGTACCTTCAGAGTCGTCTTTGTTTTATGTATAACAGAGCAATTCATTCCAAAAGTCAAGCCAATATCTTCCGGCACGGCTGCCTGCCCAAATTTGCAGATTAAGACTTTAGCCGCCAAAACTTCTTTTTATAAAGGCGTTTTGCAACAACCTTGCGGCATTTTTCGCCATATCCGGCCTCATAAACGACCTCGGCGTCCGGAAGTTTTTGAACTTCGCGCAGTAAGGCATCGACGTTCTTTGACAACCGGTATTTTTCGCCGGCCGTTTTTCGCAGTTTCAAAGCTTCAAAACGGGCATTTTCAAAACCGGCTTTAAGAATTTCAAGCAATTCTTCGCCGCCGCGCAAGAAACATCATGCCCCTTCGCAACCAAATATGAAGCAATTTCACAAATATGCATGACCGAACCGTGATATCCGGTAAAATAAAAACAGGTAAATAATATTTTCATGGTAGTCCTTTCTTCTTCCAAAAAAACAAAAGCCGCCACGATGGAATGGCGACTGGAAGTTAGCAACTACACGATAATAGTGCGACATATTGACTGAACACACAGCTTATTTTGCCGCCTTCCAGTCAAAGTTCCAGACTTTCAGGTGTGCAAAATTTCGTCTTTACACCAGACGTATCGTGAGAGGTCGCTACACCCCAAAGCAGACATCACCTGCTTCACGCCATATCATAAAAGATAAGTATCGTCTTGTAAAGAACAATCTGTCGCTCTTAAAATTTTATTGAAACACTCAAAAAAAAAACCGCCTTGCGGCGGCTTTTTTTATGGAGCGAATGATGAGGCTGGCTTCGCCTCCCTTGTTTTCTCATACGGCTCAACATCAAAGATGGGGGCAAGAGCAGTATCCAAGATTATAAAAAAGGATTATAATCAGTTCACCACAAACATTTTGGAGGGACTGCTCATGCCTATAGAGATAATACTAACAAATAATGCAAACATCAAGAT
>CASFLC010000113.1 GCA_949295475.1 uncultured Pseudomonadota bacterium | reverse complement strand
GTGTTTTTGATTGCCATTACGGATTCCGGCGGTTTTTTTGTCTTTTTGGGGCTGGCCAAGCTGATGTTATTTTAAAATCTGTCGAAAACTCTGCATATCTCCCACATACCCCTTTTTATTTGTGAAAGAATCCTTATAATACGCTTAAATGGGTTTAACTAGGAGTTTGAGCGTTGTTATTGGGGTTATCTGTGGCGCTGGTTGTGCTGGCCGCCGACCAAATCAGCAAATTCTGGGTTTTGCACGAATTGCTGGGCGAGCAGTCTGTCATTGTCTATGCATCGTTTTTTAATGTGGTGAGAGCGTGGAATACCGGCGTGAGCTTTTCCATGTTTAACAATTACGGCAATCTGGGAGCCATTTTGTTGTCTGTCATCGCTCTGGTAATCGTGGCTTTTCTGTTGTATTGGCTGAAAGGGGAAAAAGACCGTCTGGCGCAGACGGCGCTCGGGTTTATTATCGGCGGTGCAATCGGAAATGTCTTTGACCGGGTGAGACTCGGGGCGGTTTTTGATTTTTTGGATTTTCATATAGGCGAATCGCATTGGCCGGCTTTTAATCTGGCGGACAGTTTTATTTGTATCGGCGCTGCGATTTTGATGCTGCAAAGTGTGATAAACGTCATAAAAAATAACGAGGTGAAAAAATGAGAAAGGTTGCGGCTGTAGTTTTTGCGCTGCTGGTTTTGGCCGGATGCGGCAATGTTAATCGCGAAACACTGGGAATGAACAAAAAGGCTCCCAACGAGTTTATGGTGACAACACGGCCGCCGTTGTCGCTGCCGCCCGAATACGATTTGCGTCCGGTCGTCGAATCTCAGCAGCAAGCTTCGGACGACAAAGATTTAAGCGAAGGCGAAGAAGGTTTGTTGGAACGTTTGAGCAATAGTGATAAGGAAGCGGATTGATAAGGTTATTTTACATTTTTCTGGGAGCGGTTATGCTTGCGTCTGTTTCTCCGGCGCAAGCAAAGCTGTTTAATGGCGAAACGTTTTATCTTGACAACGGTTTGCAGGTGATTGCGATTCCCAATCACAAGGCCCCGATTGTTAAGCATATGCTGTGGTATAAGTCGGGCAGCATTGACGAAAAACCCGGACGGGGCGGTTCGGCTCATTTGCTGGAACATCTGATGTTTCGGGGAACTCAAAAAATTCCGGGAACCCGTTTTAATGATTTAATGGAAGAAAACGGTGCGGAAAGCAACGCTTTTACCGGGCAGGACATGACAGCTTATCATCAGCTGCTGGATGTCAGCCGGCTGGAGTTGGCCATGTTTTTGGAAGCTGACAGAATGCGCGGGCTTGAGGTGTCTGACAAAGATTTTGATTTGGAAAGGAAAATTGTGTTTGAAGAACGGCTGCAGCGGATTGACAGTAATCCGGCGGCCTATTTCGGCGAGGCGCTGCGGCGCAGCTTGTGGCAGGAACATCCCTATGCGCGGCCGGTCAGCGGAACGGCAGAGGAAATTTTGCAGCTGACGCGTCAAGACGTTGAAGATTTTTATGAAACTTATTATGCGCCGAACAACGCGGTTTTGGTGTTGGCGGGTGATGTCGACGCGGCAACGGCCAAGCGGCTGGCAGAGAAGTATTACGGCGGCCTGAAAAAACAAAAACTTCCCGCGCCGAAAGAATTTCCAAAGCTTGAGAGTAGTTTTAAGGCCCAAATCCGGATGTCGCGGCCGAATATTAAATCAGTACGGGTGGGCAGGAGTTTTGCCGCGCCGTCCTATAATGTCCGTCCAGAGGAAGTTTACGCTCTGAGCGTGTTGTCTGCTTATATGGGATAAGGCGAAACTTCCAAACTTTATAAAAAACTGGTTTTGCGTGACAAGAAGGCTTTGACGGCGGAAACTTCGTATGATCCGGCGGCGCGGAGTTACGGCAGTTTTTCTGTCGGGGCAGTTCCCGCACCGGGCGTTTCTCCCGAGAATTTGCTGGACAGTCTTGATAAGGCCTGGATGGAAGCATTGGCAGAATTGAGTGTTGACGAAGTTGAAAAGACCAAACAGCGGATGCTGGCGGGGCTTGTTTATTTGCGCGACAATCCGGAAGACGCCGCTTATATTGCCGGCGCCATGACAGTTGCCGGCGTTTCGTGGGAGGAAATTGAAAATCAGGAAAATGCGATTAAGCAGGTTACCTATAAAGATGTTTTGAAGGCGGCGCGGGTTTTGCGAAATTCGCCGCAGGTTACCGGCATTCTGGAGCCTGAGAAAGGAGAAAACAGATGACGCATCGTCCGTTGTATCGCAAATCGCCTTATCGGGGATTAAAAGTTATTTTGCTGGCGGCTGTTTTGATTTACGGCGTTGCAGAAGGCTATCGGAAATATTTCAGGTTTGATCCGGATGTGTTGGTGGCAGCATCTTCCTTGAAAAACAAAAATTTTGAGATTCCGGTTGAAGAAATTGTTTCTCCCAAATATAAAATCAAAGCTTATTGGTTCTATGACAATACGACTCCGATTGTCAGCATGAGCTTTTTGTTTAAAAATGCCGGGTATGCCACGGACGGTGCAGAGGAGCAGGGAATAGCCCAGTTGGCGGCGGCATTGTTAACCGAGGGAGCCGGCGGGCTTAACGGGCAGGCTTTTAAAGAAGCTCTGGCCGAACGGGCCATCGGCATTGCATTCCGCGCGGGCAAAGATGATTTTCAAGGCAGTCTGCTGACGACGCGGGATAATCTTTCCCGGGCGGCGGAGTTACTGGCACTGGCTTTGGGGCAGCCGCGTTTTGACGCCGGCGACGTCAGCCGTCTTAAACAGCATTTTTACGAGGCTCTGAAACGCCAGAAAGAACAGCCGGCCAGTGTTTTGGCTTTGGAGCTGAATCAGAAACTTTACGGGGCGCATCCCTATGCCCGCAACCCACTGGGCAAAGCGGAGACAATAGCCGCAATCGGCCGGACGGATCTCAGGCGCTTTGTCAGGGACAATCTCAGCCGCCAGAACCTTATTGCGGGGATTGCCGGGGATATCAGCCGGGAAGAGGCGGAGAGCCTTTTGGATGAAGTGTTCGGGGTTTTGAATGACAACGGGCGGATTAATTTTGTC
>CASFLC010000112.1 GCA_949295475.1 uncultured Pseudomonadota bacterium | reverse complement strand
TTACAAACTTAATGAAACTCAAGAAAAAGCCAACGACGCCGTTCAGCAAAATCCGCTGCACAAAGACCTGCAGACGGCCAAAGACACCTACAACCAAACCATGCAGAAAGGCATCGACTTTGTTCTGGGCGACCCCAACAATCCGGATTACGCCCGCCGCCTTGAACGCATCAAAAAAATCGGCAATCGCGACCTCAACGACCGCACATCCGTCCTGACCCAGCGTCAGGGAGAAAGCGACCAAGCCTTTGCCGACCGCAAAAAAGCCATTCAAGACGGCCGCTGGGTAGATACGCTCATCCGCAAACCCAACGAAAGCGATGCGGATTATCAGGCCCGCCAGCAGGCGCTCCAGACCAAATGGCAGCAAGAAGGCATTGATCCTGATGCCCGGGTTAAAGATAAAAAGATTAACCAACAACGCACCTTTATCAGAAAAGCAATACATGAGGCTGTTCGAGGACGTTAAAATCAAAAGGCGGATATTCCGCCTTTTTTATTACCCTCGTATCTGGCGCAAAGCCTCTCCGACCACCATCGCCGCCGCAATAGCCATATTAATGGAACGAGCCTGCGGATTCATCGGAATCAACAGTCTGGCATCCGCCAAACGATGTACCGGTTCCGGCACGCCGGCACTTTCCCGCCCCATCAGAATAATGTCGTTAGGCAGAAATTTAAAATCATAATACGGTTTCGCGGCTTTGGTTGTCATCAAAACCAGCCTGCCATATTCTTCCGGATGCGCTCGCCGGTAATGCAAAAAATCTTCCCAGCCGTCGTGACGGCGATAATTGCATATATCCAGATAATCCATACCTGCCCGGCGCAGATTTTTCTCGCTCAAAATAAAACCACACGGTTCAATAATATCCAGCGGCAGATTAACACATGCGCCGAGCCGCAGCAGCGTCCCGGTGTTTTGCGGAATATCGGGTTGAAACAAAGCCAGACGCATAATTCTTCTCCTCGCAAAAAAACAGGCCTTATCCTTTGCAAGGATACTGCCTGTTTTAAATCCATTTTTCAATCAAAATCACACTTTAAAAGAACGAACACGCCGATACCGCGGCCGACAAAAGACATCCGTCAGAGCCTTAACGGTTTCAACCTTGTCCAAACAGTCGTAATCGGGCCAATAATTAAAACGGCAGCATAAAGCGGACTTAATCCGGCTGAGTTTCAAAAAACGACTCATAACCTTACGCAAGGCAACAACCTCGTCATCACTTTCGAGAGGCAAAAGCTCCGAAGCAATCAAAGCATCTTCTTTCACCGGATGTCCGACAATCTTTTCAACCACAAAACCGATTTCAGCAGCCGTAACGGCTCTGGCCTCCGCTTGAACAGCGTCAATAATAGCTCCGACAAAATCATCAATAGTCCGTAGACCTCTTTGCATTCTTTCGGGAAGCACAAATTTCTGCCTCAGCTTTTCAAGCAATTTGTCATGATACGCCATCGGCACATAAGTTGATTTGTCTGTACCGCCGTAAATCCCCGTCACTTCGTCAAAAGCCAAAATAACGGCTTCCGTCAATTCTTCTTTTTCTTCTGATTTCATACAACAAAATTTAAAAATAATACTCAAGCGGGACTAAAATTAGCACCCGCTTACAGTTATGTCAATAGCGCCTGACCGCAAAAAACATCAGACATTAAACAGAAAATTCAGCAAATCTCCGTCCTGCACCACGTAATCTTTTCCTTCGGAGCGCATTTTTCCGGCTTCTTTACAAGCCTGTTCGCCGCCATACTTTACAAAATCGTCGTATGCAATCGTTTCGGCTCGAATAAACCCCTTCTCAAAATCGGAATGAATAATGCCCGCGCATTGCGGTGCTTTCGACCCCTTCAAAAAAGTCCAGGCGCGGACTTCTTTCGGTCCGGCTGTAAAATAGGTTTCCAAACCCAATAGATTATAACCTTCCCGGATGATTTTTGCCAACCCCGTTTCTTCCAACCCCAGAGAAGCCAAAAACTCCTTCTTCTCCTCTTCCGATTCCAACTGGGCGACTTCCGATTCGATTTCGGCGGAAATAATGACCGCCCGGGCGTTTTCGGCCTTGGCTTTATCAAACACTCTTTGAGAATAGGTATTACCCGTCGCCGCCGATTCTTCGTCTACGTTGCAAACATACAAAACCGGTTTTGATGTCAGCAGCTGCAGCATTTTATAGGCTTTACAAGCGTCTTTATCGGATGCGTCCGGAGCGGCCGTCCGTGCCGGCTTTCCCTGTTTCAAAGCCTCAATCACCGGCCCCATCACACTGACGTTGACAATTGCCTCCTTGTCACCGCCTTTGGCCTTTTTCTGCGCTTGGTCAAAACGTTTCTCCAAAGATTCCAAATCGGCAATCATCAGCTCGGTTTCGACGATTTCTGCGTCGCGTATCGGATCAACGGACCCCTCCACATGAGTAATATTGTCATTTTCAAAACAGCGCAGCACATGGATAATCGCATCAACCTCGCGAATATTGGCCAGAAACTGATTGCCCAGCCCTTCCCCTTTGGAAGCACCCTTCACCAACCCGGCAATATCGACAAACTCCAACTGGGTAGGCACCACGTTTTTGGGATGCACCAATTCCACCAACTTATCCAGCCGCTTATCCGGAACCGCTACTCTGCCGGTATTCGGCTCAATCGTACAGAACGGAAAATTGGCCGCCTGTGCCGCGATTGTCTGCGTCAAAGCGTTAAACAAAGTGGACTTTCCGACATTGGGCAGCCCGACAATACCGCAGTTAAATCCCATAAAAAACTCCTCAAATTATCAAATAACTTGAGGAATCTTTTAGACTATTAATCACGAAGTTTCAAGCCTTTTTAGGCATACAGATATAAACCGATGCCTTTTATTTCTTCAAAAACATTCCCAACCGCCCGGAATATTCGTTAATCCCCTTTTCCAACAAAACGGGAAGCGTCTTCACCACAATTTCAATACCCTGTTCAATAACCTCCCTGTCTGCCTTGGAAAAACGCGACAAAACATGCGACACCACCGCTTCGTTTCCGCCTTGCGGATGCCCGACTCCAAGGCGGATACGGTTGTAGTTTGGCGTAATTGCCGCATCTATGGATTTCAAACCGTTATGACCGCCGGAACCACCGCCGAGCTTTGCCTTGATT
>CASFLC010000111.1 GCA_949295475.1 uncultured Pseudomonadota bacterium | reverse complement strand
ATGATCTGGTGATTATAGCGAGAGTGTCCCACCCGATCCCATTCCGAACTCGGCCGTTAAACCTCTTTGCGCTGATGGTACTTTGTCTTAAGGCACGGGAGAGTAAGTCGTTGCCAGATCTTCTAACCGCAGTCCCCATCCTCCTTCTTGTTTACTCCAACCCTTCCCATCTTACCCCCAACTCCCGGGGCTTTTTTTTATCCTATACCTCACCCTAAAACGCTAAAATACATCGAACGAGGCTGCCATCGGACTTGTTGCAGCTCGGAAATAAATACTGATGGTTAGGCTAATGAGAACGAACGCTCAGTTCTTTCAATATCGTCGCGGCCGCACCCAGTTTGTTATACTCGCTCCTTGATGCGGAATTCGTGAATTTATTGGAGATACCTAAGGCCATGATGGCGGATTGGTAACTGATAATTTCACGCCCTAAGACAATCCCTTCACGATGTGACAACAGATAATCTTTAAGTTTAAGGGCTTCGTCAATATGCTCTTTCAGCAAACCGCTTCTTTGTCCGTAAAGTTTCAGATAGCGGCTGATTATAATCACGGAAGAAATCAAAAAGACGGTTGCCGGAAGCGAAACAATTCCAGCCATGGCAACTCCGGAGAGCAGCACCAAAATACCGCCGCCGACCCGGCTCAAAACTTTCCCCCACCGGCGAGTGGTTGTAAAGTTACACAAAACGACGCCGATGATAATAAAAACAGTAATAATTGATAATTGCGACCAAACTTCCGTGATGTTGACTCTAAGCAACGCAATAAAAGCCTCAGTTAAAAACAGCATCCCCAGACTGAAGAACAGATAACCGCTGTTCAGTCGCAGAATGAAACGCCGCAGTTTTTGATGTAAATCTTTTTGCAAAAAGGAGGCGCAACGCCGTATTTTTAACAGATTTGCCGCACAGGGATTAAAGATTGTCTCATTGTTTCCGAAAAGCTGATAAAGCGCTTTTTGCTCAAGTTTATTCAGGTCTGCGGTACTGTCCGTACGCTTAATCAGCAATACGGTTGAATCTGCCTGCTGAATGTCAATCAGATTCTTTTTATACAATTCCAGCATAAAAGCGGCAACAGAGGTCATGTCAAATTTTCCAAAAGCCAGATACCTCAGCATGACGGCTGATTTCTTTAAAGAAAATTTAAGCTGTCCTTTATTGGCGCGCACATACTTCCAAGAAATGATAAAGGAAACCCAGATTGCCGAAAGTCCCAGCAGACTAATCAATGTATCGCCGTATTTGTCCAGAAGACGAAGTATCCGTTTGGTCAGTGTCGGAGGCGTAACGGCATTTTCCGGAAGGGACATGATGACATAAAAGCCCTCTCCGGAAAACAAAGGATGCTTTGCGGCATATCCCCAGATATTGGGCGCATCATGCAGCAAATTGACGGAATCTCGGTTGAGCAGCTGCGGATAACCGGTAAAAATTTCCTGTCCCAGAGGTTCTGTGCCGGGGGGGAGGGTAATGGTAGCGCCGGCTTTGGCTATGACCAGATTCCAGACACTTCCGCTGATATCCCAGTAAAATTCTCTGAAGTCTTTGTAATCCCACAGAGCATTGTCGGCAACATATTGAAAATTATAAGTGTGAACTCCGGGCAACAGTTCAAAGTTTTCCGTCGGCACCAGCAAAACGGTATTTTCCTTCTCGACAAGTTTATAGTCGACGGGTTTGCCGTTAAGGGTAACCCCCATCAAAGCATAATCCAATTTTTGCCGTTCGTTCTGACGGGAATGGATATATTTGGGAAGCACCTTTGTCAATCCGCGCCGCAATTTTTTCCCATCGGCCACGGCAACAATTGTTTCATTAAATTTAAGCATCCCGTCCGGTAAAATTTCAATATTGTTCATCAGGTAAGGGATATGTTCCCGGGCCGGAACTGTAATTCGCTGCCCGTTTGGCGGCAGCAGAACGTCAATAACCGGAAAATCAGGCTGCATCCATTCCTGCTGTTGCTGGCCGGAAATGGCGGCGGAAATTTCCGTTTGCGTAGCCAAATCGCGGCGATTGTCATCTGCCGGCGAAGAAATCCGTTTCAGGGCATTTTCGTAAATTTTCTGAAAAGTGCTTTTTTGTGCTTCTTCCTGAGCCCGGCGAACTTCAATGCTTGGCTCTACAAAAATGGCGCCGGAGGTAACTTTTCCCTCGTCTTCTATAACGGTCGACTGCAGACGCTTTTCCAAAAAATCGGCAAAATAATCCGGCGTCACCTCATAGCTGTGAGGCGCTTCGGCAGGCATATTGGTCTGCGCGGCGGGAATGT
>CASFLC010000110.1 GCA_949295475.1 uncultured Pseudomonadota bacterium | reverse complement strand
GCAATCCGTCATTCGCATCTGCACCTTATACGACAAGACTGTTACATCCGCATCGGACTGATTCTGGCCGGTGCGTTCGGAGCCTATGCCCTGGGCGCCAATAACATAGCCAATGTCATGGGAGTTTTTGTCACTTCCAGCCCGTTGCACGGCGTTATGCTGCCGGGAGGATTTTCGCTCAGTGCCGTTCAGGTCCTGTTTTTAATCGGAGGCATTGCCATCAGCGCCGGAATTGCCACTTACTCGCGCCGGGTCATCAACACCGTCGGCAACGGTATAATGAAAATGTCTCCGGTAATGGCTTTAGTGGTGGTTGTTTCGCAAAGTCTGGTGTTGTTTTTATTTGCTTCGCAATCATTGCAGAATTTTCTTCTTTCACACAATCTTCCGGCTCTGCCGCTGGTACCGGTTTCCAGTTCGCAGGCGGTTATCGGAGCGGTCATGGGCATTGGTATTGCCAAAGGCGGTCATGAATTAAATTGGGGCATTCTCGGCCGCATCGGCCTCAGCTGGATTGCCACGCCGATAATTGCGGCTCTGGTATGCTACATTTCGCTTTTCTTCCTGCAAAACGTGTTTAATCAAACCGTTTTTCTGCCCTGATTGGAGCAAAAGATGAAAATTTATGTCATTGCCATCGGCAAATGCAAAAAAAACTCTCCCGAGGCACAGATAATTGCCGAATATGTCAAACGCTGCAGCTGGGAAATCATTATTAAAGAAAAAGACAATTCATCTCAGGAAGAAGAAGCCGTCTTTCTGCAAAATGCCATTCCGCACGGCGCCAAAATCATTGTTCTTGACGAGCGCGGCGAAAACCTCAAATCAACGGAACTGGCGCACAAAATAGAAAACTGGCAGTTAAACGGCTGTTCGGAAATTTGCTTTTTAATCGGCGGTGCCGACGGACATCTGCAATCAACAAGAAACAAAGCCGATTTGCTTCTTTCCTTCGGAAAGCTGACTTTGCCGCACATGCTGACGCGCGCCGTCCTTTGCGAACAGATCTACCGACTGCAAACCATCATCAGCGGCCACCCGTATCACCGCGAATAAAAATCATCCTTGACTTTTCCTAAGAAAAAAACAATACTCGCACCATTGTCAAATATTATTAACTTTTAAATATCATTATCATGAAATTATTAACGTTTGTTCCGTTGCGCTTGATAAAATGGCGTATCCAATTCAACCGGTTTTTAAACACGGAAATCATCAAAACCCAAAAAGACTTGAATGAATGTGGTCAAAACCGTAAGTTTCTGAATCATCCGGTTCATTACAACCTGCTCATTCTGGGAACCCGCCGGTACACAATATTCTACCGCGAAAACGCAGCCGCTTTTTTCAGTCGTCTTCTGCGAAAAAAGATTGCTCCGGAGCAATTGCGCTTTGGAACAATTCTGGAAAACAACTGTTATGAAAACTATCTTAACGGAAATTGCTGGGTTTACGACAATTTCTTCATAGAAATCGGCTATAAAACGCGTTTCGGTTATTTTGACGAAAGATGCTTCTTTTTCAAAGAAAATCTGGGCAATTTCAGAATAACCCTGATGCGAAACAGGCGTAATTCAAGCATTTATCGCAAAATTTTGGAATACAGCCTTCAAAATGCCACGCCTGCGTCCAACCCCAAAATGGAAAAAATAGCAGTGGAATATCGCAGCGTCAAAGAAGATCAGTGGCAAAATATCCTGATTGTCGATAACCGGCTTTCTTTGAAAAAGCTCAAAACAATCTTAAAAATGTTTTGAAAAAACAACCTGCGGAACATTTAAATCCCGGATTCTGTCCGGGATTTTTTATTGCACGACTTACAGAAAACCCGCGTTTGCTTGGGGCTGAATGCCAAGATATTGAAACGACCGCCTTCCCCGGAGTTCAAAGCACCGGATAATTAACTTATCCGGCATTTACCGTACGAATTTTGGCAATAGCGCTCCACATTTTTTCCAGATTATAAAATTCGCGGACTTCCGGTTTAAAAATATGAATAATCACGTCAAAAGCGTCAATTAAAACCCAGTCGGCTTTTTCTTCTCCCTCGGATGTCGACCTAAAACCGGCTTCTTTCAATTTAAGTTGAACCTGTTCCGCCAATGAAGCGACATGTCTTTGCGAAGTACCGCTGGCAATAATCATATAACTGGCTATTGACGTTTTGCCCTGCAAATCCATAACTGTCACGTCTGCCGCTTTGCCGTCATCAAGCGCCTTGACAGCAATATCCAGAATTTGTTCGCTTTCGTTTGTCTGAATTTCTTTTTTCACAGCCGTTTTCTTCAAAATTTTGCTCCCACTAATCCAACGGAGACCATGGCCGGCGTTCTGCCGTTTCGGCAACGGCCTCTTCCGGCTTCTCCTGTTTAATCCGGTCTCTTTTAATATATTGATTTACCTCCGACAGGCAATCAAAAATTCCTTGTTTTGCAATGGCCGACATCACAAAAACCTTTTTGCCTGCCGCTTTCTCAAGCGCCTTCTGTTTGGACTGCGCCTCTTTTTTATCCAACGCGTCGCTCTTGTTCAAAACCACGACTTCCGGCTTTCGGGCCAAAGAAGCGTCATAAAGTTCCAGCTCCCGGCGGATGGCGCGGTATGCCTGCACCACATCGTCCTGCGTCGCGTCAATCAGGTGCAGAAAAGCCGAACAACGCTCCACATGCTTTAAAAAGCGGTCTCCCAGACCGACACCCTCATGAGCCCCCTCAATCAAACCCGGAATATCGGCAATCACCATTTCGTAACCGTCAACCCAGGCCACGCCCAAATTGGGGTGCAGTGTTGTAAACGGATAATCGGCAATTTTCGGACGCGCTTTGGTCACCACCGACAAAAAGGTTGATTTGCCGGCATTCGGCATTCCGAT
>CASFLC010000109.1 GCA_949295475.1 uncultured Pseudomonadota bacterium | reverse complement strand
GGAATTCATTTTGAAGAGGCTTTTTTGCCCAGCAGAGATGAATTGATCAAAATATTTAAAAATATTAATAGGATTCAAGCTGCATTGGAGAGGATTGGCAGGCCGTTGTGCAGAGATGCGGTGTATTGGTCTTCGTCCGAGGACGGTAACTACTACGCGTGGGTTGTGAGACCGTCCGACGGCGGCATGTACTCCAACGGTAAGTACGGCTACAATTACCGCGTTCGTTGTGTCCTTGCTTTTTAGTTTTTTTTATTTCATCCCGGTGTGTCGTGGAAGGCCGCCGGGATTTTTTCTGTTAAAAATCGTATTTCAAATCTTGTCATAAAGCGAATGTATTAATAAATTAGAAACTAATTGATTTTATGATGCTTCTCAGATTAAGCAGAGCGAGTGTTTTAAAGTGAAAAAAGTTTCCAAAACCAAAATTGCTTCCACTTACGCCAACGCGTTGTATGAAGCTGCCGTACAAACCAAGGCTTTGTCAGCCGTGGCGGCCGATGTCGACGGTTTGAAAAAAACGGCGGCGGAAGAACCGGAGTTGGTGACGTTTTTGGCGAATCCTTTGTATGACGCCGAAGACAAAAAGTTTTTGCTTGCCGAGATTGCCAAAAAATTCAAGTGGAATCCCGATACGCTGCGTTGTCTGGATGTGATTGCCGACAACGGACGCTTTAAAGAACTTCCGTTGATTTTAGAGGCGTTCGGCCATATCTATCTGCAGCGGCAGGGAATTGCCGAGGTTGAAGTGGAAACGGTTAAAAAACTTAACGCCGCTCAGGACAAAAAATTAAAAGCGAATCTGGAGCGCAAGCTGCAAAAACAGGTTGCGGTTACATATAAAATCGTCCCCGAACTTATCGGCGGACTGAAAATCAAATTCGGTTCGGAAATGATTGACAATACGCTTGCCAGCAAGCTGAACCGTCTTGAAAACATGATGAAAGGTGAATAGGAATGTCGGTATCTGCCAGTGAAATATCTTCCCTTATCAAGGACAAAATCGCCAATTCAAAGGTGACGGCCGATGTTGCCGAAGTGGGGCAGGTTTTGTCTGTCGGCGACGGTATTGCCCGCGTGTATGGTCTGGACAAGGTTCAGGCCGGCGAACTGGTCGAGTTTGCCAGCGGGGTTAAGGGTATGGCCCTCAATTTGGAAGAAGACAATGTCGGCGTGGTCATTTTCGGCTCCGACGAAGCGATTAAAGAAGGCGATACGGTCAAACGCACCGAACAGATTGTAAGCGTGCCGGTCGGCAAGGAGCTGCTGGGCCGGGTGGTCGATGCTCTGGGCGAGCCGATTGACGGCAAAGGTCCGGTAAAAGCCAAAAAATTCAGCCGTTCGGAGGTTAAGGCACCCGGTATTATTCCGCGGCGGTCGGTGCATGAACCGATGCAGACGGGTTTGAAAATCGTCGACTCTTTGATTCCCATCGGGCGCGGTCAGCGCGAATTGATCATCGGCGACCGTCAGACCGGAAAAACGGCGATTATTCTTGACACCATTATCAATCAGAAAAAAATCAACGATGCCGCCAAGTCGGAAAAAGAAAAACTCTATTGCGTTTATGTCGCAGTCGGACAGAAACGCTCGACGGTTGCGCAGGTTGTCAAAACCCTGAAGGATTACGGCGCCATGGATTATACAATCGTGGTTGCCGCAACGGCTTCCGATCCGGCGCCGATGCAATATATTGCGCCGTATTCGGGTTGTGCCATGGGCGAATATTTCCGCGACAACGGCATGCATGCGGTTATCTTTTATGACGACTTGTCAAAGCAGGCGACCGCGTATCGCCAGATGTCTCTGTTGTTGCGTCGTCCGCCCGGGCGTGAAGCTTATCCCGGAGACGTTTTCTATCTGCATTCCAGATTGCTGGAACGCGCCGCTAAGATGAACGACGAGGAAGGCGGCGGGTCGCTGACGGCTTTGCCGGTGATCGAAACCCAGGCCGGTGACGTGTCCGCTTATATTCCGACCAATGTGATTTCCATTACGGACGGTCAGATATTCCTTGAAACGAGTTTGTTCTATCAGGGAATTCGTCCGGCGGTTAACGTCGGTATCTCGGTCAGCCGTGTGGGGTCTGCCGCTCAGATTAAGGCGATGAAACAAGTGGCCGGAACGATGAAACTTGATTTGGCGCAATATCGCGAGATGGCTGCGTTTTCGCAGTTTGCTTCCGATTTGGACGCTTCGACGAAACAACTGTTGAATCGCGGCGCTCATTTGACGGAAATGCTGAAACAGCCGCAATATCATCCGATGAGCGTGGCTGAGGAGGTGGTGGCGATTTATGCCGGCGTCCGCGGCTATCTGGATAAGGTTGCGCTCGGCGACGTCCGTGCCTTTGAAGAAAAGGCGCTGAGTGAAATCAGAGCCAATCATCCGGACTTTTTGAAAGAAATCGAAGATAAAAAAGTTATCTCCGACGAACTTGAAAAGAAGTTGGCGGCGTTTTATGAAGGCTTTCTCGACCGTTTTTGCGAGGCGGAAGAGGCAGCATAGGATTGACAGGTTATGGCAGGTTTAAAAGAACTTAGAACCCGTATCGAGAGCATTAAGTCGACTCAGAAAATTACCTCGGCGATGAAAATGGTGGCTGCCGCCAGGCTGCGCCGTTCTCAGGATTTGCTGTCAAAGTCGGCGGCTTACAACGATATGCTGGTGACAACGGCCGGCCGTATTGTCAAAGAGCTGCAAGAAGACGAGGCTAAGAGCGGTGTGCGCGTTTTGTTTCCGGGGTTGATGACGCCGCGCCGCAATGCTTCCAAGCATCTGTTGATTGCATTTGCCTCCGACCGCGGTTTGTGCGGCAGCTATAATGCCGCCGTGGTTAAAGAAACTTTGCGGCGGGTGCGGGAGTTGCAGGCTCAGGGCAGGGTGGTCAGAGTTTTTTGTATCGGCAAAAAAATCGGCGACGCCATTAGACATCGCATGCCGGAGGTGATTGAAAACGTTTTGTCCGGGGTGGCGGCCAAAGGCGCCGGATTTAATGAGGTCGAAAGTATTGTTGAGCCTTTGATTGCTTCTTTTGCGCTGAATGACATTGATGTTTGCGAGATGGTTTATACCCGTTTTCGGTCGGCGATTAACCGCGTAGTGGTTACCGAACAACTGATGCCGTTTGTCTTTGACTGGGATAAGCTGGAAGACGGGCGGCCGGACCGTTTTGCCGATAAGGTCGACAATGCGGTTTATGAGTATGATACCGACAAGCTTAAGGTGCTTTATGATTTGATGCCGATGGTGATTGCCTCGGCGATGTTTGAGGCTCTGGTAAACGCGCAGGCTTCAGAACACGGCGCGCGCATGACGTCCATGGATAACGCCACCCGCAATGCCAAAGACATGATCGGAAAACTGACGCTGAGATACAACCGCATCCGCCAGACGGCAATTACGACGGAACTGACGGAGATTATTGCCGGTGCAGAGGCGATATAAAGTCTGGATTTATGTATTTTACAGGAGATTTTGAATGGCAACAGCAAAGGAAAAAACAGTAAAAAAAACAACGGTTAAAGCGGTTTCGGCAGCCGGCAGGAAAACTGCCGCGCGCAAGGTTGCCGCCAGCGGTCTGAAGGCGGAAAAAAAGGCCGTTGCCCAGGTTAAGACCGAAGCGAAAAAAGATGCTGCCGCCATCAGAAAGATTGAGAAAAAAGAACGCGGCAGCGGAAAACTTGGACATATTTTTCAGGTGACGGGCGCGGTTGTCGACGTAAAGTTTGAAAATGTCAAGGAACTGCCTCCGATTTTGACCGCCTTGGAATGTGACAATCACGGCAATAAGCTGGTGCTGGAAGTCGAACAACATCTGGGTGAAAGTATTGTCCGCACAATTGCCATGGATTCAACGGACGGTCTGGTTCGCGGGCAGGAGGTTGTCAATACGGGGCATCCGATTGAGGTTCCGGTCGGTCCGGCGTTGTTGGGACGTATTGTTAACGTGATTGGCGAGCCGGTTGACGGAAGAGGCGAAGTCAAATCGGAATTTCATTATCCAATTCACCGTCCGGCGCCGTCTTTTGTCGATCAATCTACGGAAACCGAGGTGCTGACAACGGGAATTAAGGTCATTGATTTGCTTGAGCCGTATGCCAAAGGCGGAAAAATCGGCCTGTTCGGCGGTGCCGGCGTGGGCAAGACGGTTTTGATTATGGAGTTGATTAACAATATTGCCAAAGGCCACGGCGGTTATTCGGTTTTTGCCGGCGTGGGCGAACGGACCCGCGAAGGAAACGATTTGTATCATGAGATGATTGAATCCGGCGTTATTGATTTGAAGGGCGGCAAGTCCAAAACCGTTTTGGTTTACGGACAGATGAACGAGCCCCCCGGAGCCCGTGCGCGCGTTGCCCTGACCGGTTTGACGCAGGCGGAATATTTCCGTGACGAAGCACATCAGGACGTGTTGTTCTTTGTTGACAATATTTTCCGTTTTACCCAGGCCGGTTCCGAAGTGTCGGCATTGTTGGGACGCATTCCGTCCGCGGTCGGTTATCAGCCTACGTTGGGAACGGATATGGGGTCAATGCAGGAACGGATTACTTCCACCAAAAACGGTTCCATTACCTCCGTGCAGGCGGTTTACGTGCCGGCTGACGATTTGACCGATCCAGCGCCGGCAACAACCTTCGCGCACCTTGACGCAACGACGGTTTTGTCTCGTTCTATTGCCGAACTCGGTATTTTTCCGGCTGTGGATCCGCTTGATTCGACAAGCCGTATTCTGGATCCGCAGGTTTTGGGCGACGAGCACTATCAGGTTGCCCGTCAGGTTCAGGAAATTTTGCAAAAATATAAATCGCTGCAGGATATTATTGCGATTCTGGGTATGGACGAGTTGTCGGAGGAAGATAAGCTGGTTGTGGCCAGAGCCCGTAAAATTCAGCGCTTTTTGTCGCAGCCTTTCCATGTTGCCGAAGTGTTTACGGGAACGCCCGGCGTGTTTGTCAAACTGGAAGACACCATTAAAGGCTTTAAGGGTATTCTGGAAGGGAAATATGACGATATTCCCGAGCAGGCTTTTTATATGGTCGGGACGATTGAAGATGTTTTGGCAAAGGCCAAAAAAATGGGCTGTGACGCAGCATAGTTGAGACAGAGGCACGAGGAGGAAAACTTCCCGTGCCGTTTGGGGAGCAGAAAATGGATAAAAATGTTAACTTGTCAGTCGTGCTGCCTTCCGGGACTTTTCTGAAAGGAAAAGCGGGGTGCGTTATTGTGCCGGCCGTGCGTGCCGATGTGGCAATCCTTCCGCAGCGCGCTCCCAGTATTTTTACGCTTGATTATGGTTTGTTGCAAATTTTTGATGACGAAGGCCGTTTGACAAAACGCTATTTTGTAAAATCCGGTGTGGTGCAGACGGCTCAGAATGCTTGCGTCGTCGCAACACGGGCTGCCGTTGCATTTGACGAGGTCAGTCCGGAAGACGCCGCCCGGCGTCTGGATACTGCAGAAAATGAGGACGAACGGGTTTTTTATCAGATGATTTTGGATTATCAGCACGGCGTTCGCCGTTCTTATTTACAAACTTTGAATCTCTATAATGCCAACCGCCGCAAAACTCAGGGCGAGATTTTGGTTGAGTTGCGCGACGGCTTGGAAAGCCTTAAAAAGAGAATGCCCAAAGACAGAATGTATAAAATCGATTCCGACTTGTAATCTCTTGAAAAGGGTCCTATTTTATTCTTGTTATGTCAAGATGATTAAAGGAGGAGATGACCAATGTTTTTGGAAGCAGGACTGCTGACCCGCCGTTCCGTTCGCAAATTTGAAAGCGGCAAAGAAATTTCCCGGCAGGATATTGATGATATTTTGAAGATTGCAATGTATGCTCCTTCGGGGCATAACAACCAGCCGTGGGAGTTTGTTGTTGTAGAAGATAAGGCGGTTCAACAGAAGTTAATTGAAATTCATCCTTATGCGGCTTTTTTGAAGGACGCATCGCTGGCAATCGTTGTTTGCGGAAATACCCGGGAAGAATATCAGTCCGGTTTCTGGATTGTCGATACGGCTGCTGCAACCGAAAACCTGCTTTTGGCTTGTCACGGCCGCGGGCTGGGAGCCTGCTGGTGCGGCGTTTATCCTAATGAAGAGAGGATGAAAGCCGTTGCCGAAATCTTGGGGCTTCCGGATTATGTCAAACCCAATGCTTTGGTGGTTGTCGGCTATCCTGCTCAGCAGCCGCCGATGCCGCACGACAGGTTTAAACCCGAAAAAATTCATTATGATAAATATTAATTTAAGTCGGTTGACTTTTGTCTAATTCAGTGATATGTTTCCGCTACATTTTTTATTATTAATTTAATAAACTTATTATTTATGGAACAGAAAAAAATGAAAAAAGCCTTAGAGGCTGCCGATGTGGTGATTAATTTTTTTACGTGGAAGCCGACGGTGAAATCAAACGAGTTTTTTGATCGTCTGATTCCGGTTGACGATGATGTTTATGCCGCCTATCTGGCAGCGGACAAATATCATCAACAGGGAATATATCATCATTATCCGAAAATTTCTCCCTGCGGCGGGTTTGGTTTGATGTCTACCCGGATTAATCCGCGACTTAAAAATTCCAAGCAACGCGTGTCGGAAGCTTTTATGCATGCGTATATTTTGGAGAGGTTGGGCGTATCCGAGGAAGATATTGATGTTTTGTTTAATCATGGGACCAATACCGGCGCCAATGTCAATGAAGTGGCTCAGGGGACAAAGCCGGGTGAAAAGCTGTTGTTTTGCCTGACGCAGCGTTTGAGCGGACGTTTTTATCTGACGCAGAAGAAACAGCATCCGGAATTAAACGCGTCATATCTGGTCAAATTTCAGTCTTTGAAAGAGGTGATTTGCTGGTATAACGGCAAAAAACTGGGCGGTGCTCTTCCTTATTTAGCCGAGGCGGCATCTATTTATGACCGTTATCTGCGCTATACCAAGCCGGATAAAAACGGAAAGGTCTTTATGGATGAGTGGGAGCTGCCGATACCGGAAGACGTGCATGAAGCCGGTCGGTATCTGAATAGTTTGACTGCTTTGAAGACCCCCGGTTTTCGTTGGTCTAAGCTTGTGCAGTTTATTAAAGTGTATGTCGATTTGCTGCGTCACAGGAAAAGGATTGCCGAGGATTTGGAAAATAAAATTCAAATTTGGCAGGATCAATTGGCTAATCGATATATGCTAGACAGAGTGGAAAAGGGAGATCCTTTGTTTGGAGACAAGAGGATTTATCTTCGGAAAAAATGGTAGTCTGGTAAAGGTTTTGCTTTTTTGGGGGAGTGCCGCGCGCACTCCTCTTTTTTGTTATTGCGCAAGCTTTGCCCGGGCCTTCCGTTCTTCAAACAGAGGGCAGATTTTCCATTCCATTTGATAATTGCTCATATTGTCCAGCTTTTGCTGCTCTCGTTTTCTGGCCGCCAAAAATTCCTGAAGCAGCGGTTCAAGACGGGCCGTATAATACCTTAACAGAAGGTCGGTTCCTTTTTTGTCTCGTTCCGGGTCGTCAGTAAGGGTTTTGACGGCACGAACGTCATAAATGGCCTTGCGGATGGCTTCGTCAATAATCGGCAGATAATATTCCAAAGTCAGTTTGTTAATGCGCTGATGGGTTTGTTCGTGTCGGAGCGTGTGGGAGAATTCGCAGCTGTCTTTAGGATATTGGTTGGTTACATATATAACGGGGTCTTTGTAGCCGATAAAAATGTCGATTTCCGATGCCATGACGCAGGAATATTGTTGGTCCAGCTTAACGGAAAAGCCTTTTAGTCCGATGGTGTAATAATCCTGTATGGCCGCCAGGCCGACGGTTGTCAGACCTTCTTCGGGATTTTTTTTTGAAAGGCCGTTGATGTATTGGGTATCGTGCGACAGGTCATGCACCAGTTGTCCGTAAGAAGTCCACAAGCGGACAACCGGACGGCGGTTGATGCCGTTGCAGGAAACGAAAGCCCCGTATTGAAAGGCTCGGGCCGGCGTCATTGTCCAGAGCAGTCCGCCGATGAGCAATATCCAGAAACGCATTGTTCATTCCGAAAGTCGTTATCGTTTTTTTAAGGTTAAAAGATTAAAATAAACAAAAGTTTAAGACAGAGAGGCTAAAATGAAAAAAATTGGTTGTTTTCTTCTGGCCATATTGCCGCTGTTGGGGGAAACGGGAGCGGTTCGGGCTCAGGAGGCGGAAGAAAGTCCGGAAGCCGTGGAGAGAGAGTATCGGGAGGCCGGCAATCGTGACGCGAAAGCGTTGCAAAAACGTTTTGACGAAATGCGAAAGCCAAAGTTTCAAAAGGCCTATGACGATTATCTGGAAGATTTGAAAGTTATCAAGCTGACCGGCACTGCGCCGGATAATGAAAAGCTTTATGATGATTTGCGACGGATGAACAGCAATGAAAAAATTTTGTATTCCGTTAATAAGCCCGAGTTGCACAAAGCTTTGAACATTTTGCGTTAAAAAAGAGGAAAGGGGGAAAATGTCCCCCTTTTTCAGTTCAGCGTAATCAGTCCTCTGCTAAAGGCGTAAATTCCGGCGACGGCGACGATTATCAGGATGACCGCCAGCACTTTTTCTCCGCCTTTGAAGCAGGAAGTGCCCGGTACGTTTTCCCGTCTGGCCCAGATGTAAACGGGGATGCCCAAAGCGATGATGACTGCCGCCAACATCAGATATTTCAGTCCGGCGGCATAAATCAGCCATAAGGCATAAAAGCTTCCCAAAACGGAAATCAGCAGCGCTGCCGAGCGTTGCGGCAAAAGTTCCTGATTTTGATATTCTCCGTCTTCGCAAAGTTTCCAGAGATATGCGCAGGATGTGAAGTAAGCCGGCAGCACCATGACGCCGGTAATGCTGAGCATGGTGTTCCACGCGTTGTTGGAAAAGAAAACCAACAGCAGGAACAGCTGCATGGCCGCGCTGGTTATCAGCAGGGAAACCGACGGTGATCCATTGGCGCTTTCGACAGCAAAAATTTTCGGAAAAGTGCCGTCCTGGGCCGCGGCCTGCGGAATTTCCGCCGTGACCATGGTCCAGGCCAGCCAACTGGTCAAAACCGAAACCAGAAGACCGATATTCATCAGCCAGGCGCCCCAACGTCCGACAATCGGTTCAAGAATGCCGGCCGTGGAAGGATTGGCTACGGCGGCGAGTTGTTCTTGCGACATGTAGCCAAAGGGCAGCAGTGACAGCAGGACATAAATCAGCAGACAGCCCAAAAATCCGAGAATAGTGGCTTTGCCGACGTCAGAGGCCGTTTTGGCACGGTTGGACATGACAACGGCGCCTTCAATGCCGATGAAGGCCCACAGAGTGACCAGCATGGTGCTTTTTATTTGAGTTTCCATGCTGCCGAGTTTGGCTTTGGCGGCGATATTCTCGCCCCAGAAGTTGAAGTCAAACTGGGAGAATTTGAACACAAAAAGCAAGATTAAAATAAACATCAGCAGCGGGACGATTTTGACGATGGTGCCGATGGTGTTGACAATACTGGCCTGTCGGACGCCGCGCATAACCAGATAATAAAATCCCCAGATGATTATTGAACCGCCGATAATGGAGGGCAGGTTGTTGCCTCCGGCAAAATGCGGGGGAAAAAAATAGTTTAGGGCGTCCATGGTAATGACGGCATAACCGACGTTGCCGCAGACCTGGCACAGCCAGTAGGACCAGCCGATGGTAAATCCGACGTAGGGACCAAATCCGGCGCGGCTGTAGGAGTAAATGCCGGTTTTTAAATCCGGTTTGGCCAGAGATAAAATGCTAAAGGTTTTGGCAATGAAAAAAATGCCGACGCCGGTAATCAGCCAGGCCAGCAACACGGCTCCGGCTGAAGCTCCCGCAGCCATGTTTTGCGGCAGGCTGTAAATGCCGCCGCCGAGCATGGAACTGACGACAATGGCCGCCAAAGCCCATACGCCGAGACCGCCCGGGTTTTCGGACGGTGCGGCGGCAGAAACGTTGTTTGTTTTGTGAGCCATAATCAAATTCCTTGTTTGAAAATAAAAAAACGGCAACCCCGAACGCCGAAAACATTCGGGGCTGAAGATGCTTTATATCTGTGCCGGAGCCGCGTGTTCAAAGTTTAAGAAACCCATGGCGGTCAGGCTGTATCCGAACTGCTGGGTAATGTTGACGTAGTTGTGCCACATCTGAAATTCGGAGTGTTTTTCAACGCCGCGGATGGCGAGTTCGTGATTGAGCGATTTGTTCAGCCACATTTCGGCGTGTCCTTTGGCAATGTCGTCGTCAATCTGGGTGTCAAAAAATTCGACATATTCTGCCGCCCAGCCGCCGATGAGTTCTCCTTTGGAATCTTTACCCCAGCAGACGCCGAGACCGGTGGCTATGGCCTTGTGCTGGTCACGGCTGGCGCCGTGTCCGGCCATGATGACTTCCAAAACGGCTCCGTGTTTAAACTGGCTGACGATTTTGTCGTTGAGCGGGACAATTTTGCCGTGCAGCTCTTTGGGGAGGACTGAGGTATATGGTACAACGTTGAAATTTTCGATTTTGGCCTGCATTAAGGCAGAATCGTAGCAAAAAGTTTCAAACGGCTGCGGCGGAATGCCGTCATCGGCCTGGCCGGCACCGCCGGTGATGAATGCAAATGTCGGGTAACGAACGCCTTCGGTCATCTTTTTTCTCCTTAAAAATTTGATTGAGAGATTAAATATTCAGTCAGCTTACTTTTATCAGCTGTTTTATTACCTAGTCGCGGCGAGGGTGTTTTCAACGGCGGGTATTGCAAAATATCTACTTACATATCCACAAAGAATTATATTTTCAAAAAAGGATGGCTTTTTGCGACAGTTATAGTAGTCTTAAAAAAAATTCAGATGAAGAGGTGCTACATGTTTGCAAATAAAAAGAAATTGGCTGCCGCCGTTATGCTGTTGGCGCTCGCGGCGTGTAATAAAGACGACGGTTCGCAGGAAGAAACCGCGGCCGCTTTGCCCAAGGTTTATGTTATAGAAACGGAGCCGCAGAATATTCCGCTGAGTTTTGAGTTTTCCGCCCGGGCCCAAGGCTCTAAGGAGACCGAGGTCAGAGCCAGGGTCGGCGGAATTTTGCTGAAGCGCAATTATGTCGAAGGTTCCCGCGTTGAGGAAGGCAGTCTGCTGTTTCAAATAGATCCGGCGCCGTTTGAGGTGGCGCTCAGTCAGGCCAAGGCAAAATTGGCGCAGAGCCAGGCTCAGCTGAAGGCGGCTCAGACGCAGTGGAAACGCATAGCCAAATTGTTTGAACAGAGAATTGTCAGCGAAAAATCACGAGACGAAGCCCGGGCCGATTTGGACTCGCTGGAAGCTTCGACTCAGCTGGCTCAGGCTGAGGTTGATCAGGCTCAGTTGAATTTGGATTACACCGAAGTTAAGGCGCCTATCAGCGGCGTTACCAGTCTTGAAGCTCAGTCGGAAGGAAGTCTGATTACGGAAAACGGTTTGTTGACAAGCATTACGCAGCTTAATCCGATTTATGTCATTTTTTCGGCTTCGGAAAACGAGATATTATCTCTGACCAACATGGTTCGCCGCGGTTTGATCAAGAATCCTCAGAATAAGAGCGAAATTAAAGCAAAACTGAAAATTGACGACAATAATTTTTATACGGAAGACGGGACGATTAATTTTATCAATCCTTCGGTTGACGCTGCGACGGGAACCGTTAAGTTGCGTGCCGTTTTTCCGAATTCCAAAGGCCTTATCCGTCCGGGACAATTCGTGCGTCTGGTTATGGAAGGCCTGACCCGGATAGATGCGCTGGTCGTTCCGCAGGAGGCGATTATGCAGGGCGCCCAGGGGGCTTTTGTATATCGCGTCAATTCACAGGGAATGGTCGAAGTCGTAAATATCCAGACGGGGTTGACAACGCCTGACGGCGGTTGGATTGTCGATGAAGGGCTTAAGCCCGGTGACAAAGTCATTATCAGCGGCGTTATGAAAATGCGTCAGGGAATGGTGGTCGATCCGGTGGTTGTGCAGCCGCAGGATATACAAAAGGGAAGAGCCGAATAGTTTCGGGAGAGGTCAGAAATGTTTTCAAAGTTTTTTATTGAGCGGCCGATTTTTGCAACGGTGATTTCCCTGATTATCGTATTGGCCGGATTGGTGGCAATGAAGGTGTTGCCGGTGGAGCAATATCCCAATATCGTTCCGACGGAAATTCAGATTTCGGCCGTTTATCCGGGCGCAACGGCAGAAGTTCTTGCCGATACGGTGGCGGCGCCTCTGGAGCAGGAAATCAACGGCGTGAAAAACATGATTTACATGTATTCCAACGCCACTTCCAGCGGCTATCTGACCATCGGGGTGGTTTTTGATATCGGCACTGATCCGGATCAGGCCACCATTGATGTCAACAATAAGGTGCAGGCGGCGTCTTCCAAATTGCCGCCGGAAGTGACCAAACAAGGGGTGACGGTAGAGCAGAAATCCAACTCCATTTTGCAGGTCATCACCATGCGCTCCGCTTCCAAACAGTATGATACCGTCTATGTTTCAAACTATGCGCTGCTTAACGTTTTGGATGAAATCAAGCGTATTAAAGGTGTGGGAAGCGCATCTTTGTTTGCCAGTCAGGATTATTCCATGCGGATTTGGTTGTCGCCTGACAAGCTGGCTGACTATGATTTGACGCCGCAAGACGTTATTTCGGCAATTCAGGAACAAAACTCGCAATTCGCGGCCGGACAGTTTGGCCAGGAGCCGATGGACGTGTATCAGCCTTATACCTATTCGGTTAATACCAAAGGGCGTTTGGTCGATGAAAAAGAGTTTGGCGAGATTATTCTGAAAGCTGATGCCGACGGCAGTATGCTGCGGCTCAAAGACGTTGCCCGCATTGAACTCGGCGCGCAGGATTACAGCGTTAATTCCACGTTTAACGGCGAGGAATCCGTGGCCTTTGCCGTCTACTTGCAGCCGGGAGCCAATGCGCTGGAAACCGCAGGGCTGGTTAAGGCCAAAATGGAAGAACTTTCAAAAAGTTTTCCGGAAGGCATCGTTTATGACATTCCTTATGATGTTACCATGTTTGTTAACGTGAGCATCAATGAGGTGGTGCATACGTTTTTTGAAGCCGTGCTGCTGGTTATTCTGGTCGTTTATCTGTTTTTGCAGAATTTCCGCGCAACTCTGATTCCGATTTTGGCGGTTCCGGTGTCAATCGTCGGCGCGTTTGCCGGAATGTATGCGCTTGGTTTTTCCATCAACTTGCTGACGTTGTTCGGTTTGATTCTGGCAATCGGTATCGTGGTTGACGACGCCATTATTGTTTTGGAAAACGTTGAGCGGCTGATGCGGGAGGAAAAACTTTCTCCCAAAGAAGCGGCCATTAAGGCCATGCAGGAAGTTTCCGGCCCGGTTATGGCGGTGGCTTTGGTCTTGTCTTCAGTTTTTTTGCCGATTGCTTTTCTGGGCGGTATGACCGGGGTTATGTACAAACAGTTTTCGGTTACCATTGCCGTGTCGGTTTTGATTTCCGCTTTGGTTGCACTGACGCTGACGCCGGCTTTGTGCGCCCTGATAATCAAGCCTGAACGCGGGCATAAGGAACCTATGGCCTTTTTCAGGTGGTTTAACAGCTTTTTTAATAAGCTGACGGATTTGTATTTGTCCGGTGTTCGTTTCTTTTTGAACAACAGAAAGACGGCGGTTCTTTGTTTTGCCGCTGTGATTGCCGCCATTGTTGCTTTGTTTAAGATTATTCCGAGTGGTCTGGTGCCTAACGAGGATCAGGGAAATCTGTTGATGTCCTACAGCATGCCGCCGGCATCGTCTTTGCCGCGGACGACGAAGTTTACGGAAAAAGTCGGCAGCCAGGTTCGGGAGAATCCGAACGTCAAAGACGTGTTGACGATTAACGGATTCAACATGCTGTCGGCAACCCAGAATACTTATTCGGGCATCAGTTTTATTATCCTGAAAGACTGGGCGGAGAGGCAACAGCCCTCGCAGTCGGCGGATGCTTTGGCTCAGACGTTTACAGGTCTGGGAATGAGCCAGCCGGAAGGAATCGGCTTTTCCTTTAGTATGCCGCCGATTATGGGAATGAGTACTTCCGGCGGGTTTGAAGGCTTTATTCAAAACCGTGCCGGCAAGTCGTCCGCGGAGTTGATGGCAAAAACCGAAGAGTTTATCAATGCGGCCAACGAGCATCCGGCGCTGAGCAATGTGAAAACCACGTTTTCGGTGAGCACGCCGCAGTACAGGATTGATCTTGACCGTGAGAAGGCCCGGGTTTTGAATGTTCCGATTAACGCCATTTATTCTGTTATGCAGGCGACGTTCGGCAGCTTGTATGTCAATGATTTTACATATCTGGGGCGCAATTTCCGGGTGACGCTGCAGTCTGAGGCAAAGTTCCGTCGTTCGCCTGATGATTTGCGTTATGTTTATGTGAAATCCAACAGCGGGCAGCTGGTGCCGTTGTCAACACTGATTAAAGTTGAGCGGATTACCGGGCCGGAATTGATTAACCGTTTCAATATCTTTCCGGCGGCGAAAGTTTTGGGAGATCCGGCTCCCGGATATTCTTCGGGACAGGCTATCGCGGCCATGGAAGAGGTTGCCGAGAAGGTTTTGGGGCCTGATTACACGCTGTCCTGGATCGGTTCGGCTTATCAGGAAAAGCTGACCGGAGGCGCGTCTACGCAGGCGTTTATTTTCGGTCTGATTATGGTCTTTTTGATTTTGTCGGCGCAATATGAAAAATGGTCGCTGCCGGTGGTGGTTATTTTGTCGGTTCCGTTTGCGGTCTTGGGAGCTTTGCTGGCAACCTGGCTGCGCGGAATTGAAAATGATCTCTATTTTCAGGTCGGATTGGTAACCCTGATTGGCTTGGCTGCGAAAAATGCAATTTTGATTGTGGAGTTTGCGGTTATGAAAGTTCAGGAAGGGCTTACCTATGCCGAAGCTGCGGTCGAGGCGGCCAAACTGCGTTTTCGCCCGATTGTGATGACCTCGCTGGCTTTTACGTTCGGCGTTTTGCCTCTGGCGCTTTCTACGGGCGCCGGTGCCGGCAGCCGTCATGCCATCGGTACCGGAATGGTCGGCGGTATGATTGTGTCGACGTTTGTAGCGACTCTGTTTGTGCCGATGATGTTTGCCATTATCGGCGAGACGTTTGACGAAGAGAACATTCTCCGCCGCAAAATCAGCAAACGCGCCGCAGAAAGAGGACGTCCGCAGCTGAAAGGCAAACTTCGTTAGAAAAAACTTGCTTTTTGTCTAAAAATCGCTTATCCATAAGATAAGCGATTTTTAATTATTAATATATTATGGTAAATGTTGTTTTATTTTATGTGTTGTTTTGCAGTCTGATGGCAGTTGGATTGTTTGAGGCAACATTTCTTCTGATTTTAAAAGCTTTGTTTTGTCAGGAGGGCTTTAGGCGAATTCCTTCCGTCGTTGCGGGAATATTGACCGCTGTTTGGGGGGGAGGCTTTATGTGGCATTTGAAGGTGCATTATCCCGAAATATGGCCGGATATCTTGGCCGGCGTTATTTTTATGACGCTTATGATCGGCATTTTGCTGTTTAGGTTATTTAAAAAGGCTTAGAAAACTTAAAAGCCGGGATTTTTATCCCGGCTTTTTGCTGTTTTGTTTTTTTATTTCATCTCGCCGATGTACATTCCCAGCTGATGCGCGGCTTTGACGTAGTCGCTTTCGGTATTCAGCAGCGTTGTTCCGGCTTTGACGACTTCTGCCAGATCGACCGAATCGACATGGCCGTTTTTCCAGATGACCATTTTATTGTCTTCACCGGCGGCCAGAAGCTCGACGGCTTTGGCGCCGTAAACGGAAGCCAGCATGCGGTCGAAGGCAACGGGCGTTCCCGAGCGCTGGACATGTCCCAGCGTGGTGACGCGAACCTGAAATTCGTTGTAGCGGCTGCTGATTTCGTTGCAGAGATACTGTCCGATGCCGCCGTAAACGGCTTCTCCGACCAGATTCTTTTTGTTGGACAGGTGGGAGCCGTCTTCGGTTTTAATGCCTTCGGAGACAACAATAACCGCATGATTGCGGCCGCTGGCTTTGATTTCTTTGAGACGGTTGATGATGCCGTCGATGGTGTAGGGAATTTCCGGCACCAGACAGACGTCGGCGGCGCCGGCCAAAGCCGAATGCATGGCCAGATGACCGGCATCGCGTCCCATGACTTCCATAATCAGAGCGCGGTTGTGGGAGCGGGCCGTCCACTCCAGACTGTCTATGGCGGTGGTGCACTGTTGAACGGCAGTTTCAAAGCCGACGGAAAACTCGGTAATCGGCGTGTCATTGTCAATGGTTTTGGGAATGCCGACAACCTGTACCGTGCTGCCTTTGCAGTAGTTTGACACAATGTTCATGCTGCCGTCGCCGCCGACGACGACAATGGCATCCAGTCCGAGTTCACGGACACCCTGGGCAAAGCGTTGGGACATTTCTTCCAGAGATTCCATTTTTACGCCTTTGTTCAAGGAGCCGAGATAAGACCCGCTTAATCTGGGCCAGGGCGAATCAGAGAAATTGTGTACCGTGAGGATTTCGTAGCTGTGCGGCTTTTCGGTAATGCCGTCCGTACCGTTGTGAATTCCGTAAATTTCCCATCCTTTCTTGGAGGCAGCTTCAACAACCGCACTGATGACGGCGTTTAAGCCGGCGCAGTCGCCGCCGCTGGTGAGAATACCAATTCTTTTTTTTGCTCCCATAATTAATTTACTCCTTTTGAGTTGCAATTTATTTTATTTTGTTGTATAATCTAATACAAATTTATTAGAATAGTTTCCAGTAAAAAATGCATTTTGCAAAACTTTTTTTGTGAAAGGACTTTATTTTATGTTTAATCAAAACAATATGAGCCGCCTTCAGCAGCAACTTTGCGAGTTGAAACTTGAGGAGCGCCGGGTTTGTTCGGATATTAAACATTTAGTTTCCAAAAACCAGACTATTGATTTCTTTCAGGCCAAGCAGCTGAACGCTTTGCGGACGGGGTTGAAGACCAAAATCAAAAAAGTTGAAGCCAAAATCATGCCTAATATTATTGCCTAGGTGCAATATATTTTCGGAAACGCAAAAGAAAATACTTTGAATGTCCGTCGTTGACAAAGCGGTTTGTTTTGGGCGGGATATTTTAAGTTTTTTTACAAAAGGCTTGCAAATTAGTTTTATTGGTGCTAAAAGCCAAGTCAGTTTTTATGGTTTAACTTTAGTTTATTGATGAAATGGGGTGATTTAAGTGGTTCAGGTTACTGTTATCGGCAATGACGTCAACCAGTCTTTGAAGGTTTTGAAAAAGAAAATGCAGCGCGAAGGTATTTTCCGCGAGATGAAGCTTCGCCGTTGTCACGAGAAAAACTCTGAGAAAAAGGCCCGCCGTCAGGCTGAGGCCGTAAGACGTGCCCGCAAACAGCTTCGGAAACGCTTAGATACTGAAGGCTTCTAAGAAGTTGATCGGATTTTTTTGAAAACTCCCGGATGTATTCCGGGAGTTTTTTTGTTGCTTTTTGTGGAATTTTCGGTATAATGACGAAAAGTGGACAAAAGGAGTTTCCGAATGGTATCTATTTCTGACAAATATCCTGAAACCTTCAATCCTTTTTCGGAACGTTCCGAGTTGTGGTATACCGCCCGGGAGTTTT
>CASFLC010000108.1 GCA_949295475.1 uncultured Pseudomonadota bacterium | reverse complement strand
TGTGCTGCGGGTTTGTCGTCTTGCCGAAAAGCTGGCGCGGCAGGAATGTGCCGATGTTGAGCTGGTTCGTTTAGCGGCTTTGCTGCATGATGTTGATGATTATAAATTGTTTGGCGCTGCGGCGGCTCAAAATTTATCCAACGCCTATGCCATTATGCGAAAGGCCGGCCTTTCCGAAACGCGCCAAAAGGCTGTGGCGGATATTATCCAAACAATGGGATATTCCAAAGCGTTACAGGGAATTCGGCCGCAGTCTCCGGAGGGAAAAGTCGTTTCCGATGCTGATATGCTTGACGCCATCGGGGCTTTGGGAATTGTTCGCTGCCTGACTTATGCTGCGGCCCGATGTGAAACGGTTGTTTTTGACGAACATGTTTGGCCCGAGGAGAAGCTCAGCGCCGAGGAATATAAAAAGCCCGGGCGCGTTTCCGATAATTTTATCAATCATTTTTTTGAAAAGCTGCTGAAACTCAAGTCAATGATGCTGACGTCGTCCGGTCGGCGGGAGGCCGAGCAGCGGCATCGGCTGATGGTCGATTTTTTATACGCTTTTTTCCGGGAGCAGGGGCTGTACAATTGGATTGATTATCTGGAAAATTTTGAGCGAAAATATTCCAGACCGGCGGCCTGACGCGGTTGTTTTTATTTTGTTCGCTTTTTGCAATAAATTCTTGCAGGGCGGAGCCAAATCGTATAAGCTTACAATCGGAAAAATTTTGATGAGGGTGAAATGATAGCCAAACTGCGCGGCGTTGTCGATGCGCTCGGCGAAGACAGCTGCATTATAGACGTTAACGGTGTGGGATATCTGGTTTTTGCGTCGTCGAAAACCTTGTCCCGCTTGAAGGCCGGCGAAGCAGCAAATATATTAATTGAGACCGTGGTTCGCGAAGACAGTATCACGCTGTTTGGTTTTGGCGATGCCTGGGAGAAAGAATGGTTTAATACCCTGACCAAGGTTCAGGGCGTCGGCGCGAAGGTCGGACTGGCGATTTTATCGGTGTTGACGCCTTCCCAATTGTCTCAGGCGGTGGCGGCTCAGGATAAAAATTCTTTTGCCCGGGCTAACGGGGTCGGTCCGAAGCTGGCAGCGCGAATTGTAACCGAACTGAAAGACAAAATTGTTACGGTTCCGATTAGTGAATTTGCCAGGGAGGTTAATATGGACATGACTCCGAATCAGCAGACAGAGGCTTATGAGGACGCTTTGGTCGGCAGAGTTGAAGATCCTTCAAAAATGGAAGATGCAATTTCCGCGTTGGTTAATCTGGGGTATCAGCGTCTGGAGGCGTACCGGGCCGTTAATCAGGCCGCCTCGCAGAATTCGGATGCGGATATGGCTCAGTTGATTAAGCTGGCTCTTAAAGAATTTGCCAAGAAAGACTAAGCATGATTGAAGAACGTATTGTCAGTCCGCAGAGAACAGAAGAAGACGAACGCCAGAATTTGACTAATCCGGTGTCGCTGCGTCCGACAAGTCTTGATGATTTTGTCGGGCAACGGGCTGTCTGTGAAAATCTTAAAGTTTTTATTGAAGCGGCCAAACAGCGCGGAGAAGCTTTGGATCACGTGTTGTTGTTCGGGCCTCCGGGACTGGGAAAGACGACACTGGCTTCGATTGTCGCCAAAGAGCTTGGGGTTGGTTTTCGGGCAACATCGGCGCCGATGATTTCCAAATCCGGAGATTTGGCGGCCATCCTGACAAATCTTGAGCGAAACGATGTTTTGTTTATTGATGAGATTCATCGTCTGAATCCGGCAATTGAAGAAGTTTTATATTCGGCAATGGAGGATTTTCAGCTGGATTTGATTATCGGCGAGGGGCCGTCTGCCCGGTCGGTGCGAATCGATTTGCAGCCGTTTACGCTGGTTGGCGCAACGACCCGTTCGGGTATGTTGTCGACGCCGTTGCGCGAACGGTTCGGCATTCCGCTGCGGCTTGATTTTTATTCGCCTGAAGAGCTTGAAAAAATTGTTTTGCGCGGTGCCCGTCTGCTGGGGGTGCCGTTGTCCGAAATCGGGGCGTTGGAGATTGCCAAACGTTCGCGCGGGACACCCCGCGTAGCAGGCCGGTTGTTGCGCCGGGTGCGAGATTTCGGAGCGGTTTCCGGAGCGGCGGAAATTGATAACAAAATTGCAGACACCGCGTTGCGGCGGCTTGATGTCGACAATTACGGGCTTGACGCGTTTGACCGGCGCTATCTTAACTGCATTGTGCAGAATTACGGCGGTGGCCCGGTCGGAGCCGATACGCTGGCGGCGGCTTTGTCCGAAGAACGCGATACGATAGAAGAGGTTATTGAGCCGTTTTTGCTCAAACTCGGTTTTTTGCAGCGGACGCCCCGGGGACGGATGATTTCGGATTTGGGATGTCGTTATCTGGGGGTGGCGAAGCCGCGCAAAGACAAAGATTTTAAGCAATTGGATTTATTGGAAGATTAAGGAAAGTTTGCAATGATTATTAAGGCTGTTTCTCCTGCGGAAGGAGAATTTAAAGATAACGAGTTTTTGTTTCCGGTGCGTGTCTATTATGAAGATACCGATGCCGGCGGCATTGTTTATTACGCCAATTATCTGAAGTTTGCGGAACGCGCCAGGACGGAATTTATCCGGGCTTTGGGGGTTCGTCAGCAAGACGGGCTTGAGGCGGACGACCGGGCCGGTTTTGTTGTTCGTCATTGTGAAATGGATTTTCTGCTGCCGGCGGTTTTGGATGACGAGTTGGTCGTGGCAACCCGGATTATTGAAATCCGCGGCGCAACGATGACCATGCGTCAGGAAATACGGCGCGGTGATCAATTGTTGGTGGAAACGGAAGTGCAGGTTGTTTATCTGACTTTTAAAAACAAACGGCCATCCCGGATTCCCAAGGAACTGGTTGCCAAAATGGAGCAGTATTTGTAAAACTTCCGGTGTGTTGACCCGAACGCCTTTTTGCCGTCGGCAAAAAGGCGTTTTTTTTAATTTTATGGTAAAAGAAAAGGTTATTAATTGAATCTTTAAAATTTTATGTTAGATTGCGCATAACATTCAGCATAATATAACTTAAAAGGTATAAATTAATATGGAAACAGAAGCTCTCGGTGAAGTTGCAAATGCTGCCGCCCAAATGTCTATGTGGGATTTGGTGTGGGCCTCGGATATGGTGACCAAAGTGGTGATGATCGGTCTGATTGCCGCATCGGTTTGGTCTTGGGCGATTATTTTCGAAAAATGGGGGACGCTGCGTCAGGTTAAGCAGCGCTCGTCCAAGTTTGAGGAAAAATTTTGGTCCGGCGGGTCGCTCGACCGGCTGTATGACAGTTTGGGCAATCATCCCAACAATCCGATGGCGGCCATGTTTGTTGCGGCCATGTGGGAATGGAAACGCACCAATATTCTCAAATCCAAAACCGACAGGGGACTGCGCGGCGTTTCGCTGCAGCAGCGGATAGAAAAGGCGATGATGGTTTCCATGGACAAGGAGTTGGACGAGCTTGACACGCGGATGGGCTTTTTGGCCTCAACCGGGTCGGTGGCGCCGCTGGTCGGATTGTTTGGCACCGTATGGGGCATTATCAACAGCTTTAACGCCATCGGTGCAACGCAGAGCAATTCATTGTCGGCGATGGCGCCGGGAATCGCCGAGGCGTTATTTACAACGGCCTTCGGACTGATTGCCGCGATTCCGGCGGTGGTGGCTTATAATAAAATTTCTTCGGAAATTGACCGCTTTGCCAAGCGGTTGGAAAATTTTATGGCCGAGTTTTCAAGCATTTTATCGCGCGAAATTGATGATACGGCCATTAAAGCCGAAATGGCCGGGGAGTAACGGACGGTGTTTGGTTTTCAAAATAATAATATGTCCGGCCGGCGTTCGGGGCGATATCAGCGTAATGCGGAAATAAACATTACCAATTTGATGGACATTATGATGGTGTTGTTGGTGGTGTTTATGGTTGCCGCGCCGCTGATGACTTCCGGTATTGCGCTGGATTTGCCGAAGGTCGGCGGTAAGGCGCTGGAAGGCAAAGACACTTCAATAAACATCAGCGTTGACAAGGACGGATATTATTACATCGGCGAGAGCGAAGTACCTGCGGATAAGGTCGTAGACAAGCTGAATGCCATGCGTGCGGAAAACAATACGCTGAGCGTGACCATATCCGGCGATGCCGATGCCGAATACGGGCGGGTTATCGGTTTGATGGCGATTTTGAAGGAAGCCGGTTTTGATAAGGTCGGTTTGCGGACGGAGCCAAAACCTCTGAGCCAGAGAAGGAAATAATTGCCGTACAATGAAGGACGCCCTCAGAAAATCGCTTTTGCTGCATTTGGTGGTATTTATCCTTTTTGTGATAGATTTGCCGTTGTTTTGGTTTGAGCGGACACCGCCGGGGCAGGTGCCGATTATTGTCGATTTGAAGGATGTCAAAATTTCCGAAATGACCAATTTGCCGCCCAAAGCAAAATTCGGCAAAGAAGACAAGGCGGCCAGTCAGGTCAAGCGCAAGATAGAAAAGAATTATGCCAAAGAAGAGCCAAAGCCCGAGGTGCGTCGCGAGGAACCTAAGGCGGAAAAGCCAAAGGTTAAGGATACTCCGAAAATAGAACCTCAGCCGTCCAAACCCAAACGGGACTTTTTAGAGGCGCCGGAACCGCAAAAAACGGTGAAAAAGGTGACGCCTAAAAAGATAGCGCCGCCGCCGTCAAAACCGAAGCCCAAAACATCACCGACGCCTAAAAAGCCGGAACCCAAAAAAGAAGACAGGCAGCCGGCTCTGGCGAATCCGCTGAAGAGTCTTTTAGCCTCGGTGGATGCTTTGGAAAAGGCGGAGGGAAACACCGACAGCACGGCAACCATTAAAGAAGGCACCGATGTTCAAAATATGGGAATAGAAGGCGGAACCGCCGGTTCTTATTTCAGCGAGCTGTCAATTTCCGAGATAGACGCAATTGCCGGGCAGTTGCGCGCCTGCTGGAATTTGGATCCCGGCGCCATGGGGGTTGAAGACATGATTGTGGAAATTCGCGCCCAGCTTAATCAGGACGGGTCGGTTCGCAAGGTCGATATTCTGGATGATTCCCGCTATAACAGCGACAGTCACTTCCGCTCAGTGGCGGACAGTGCCAAACGGGCGGTTTATATCTGTGAACCGGCATATAAGCTTTTGGCTGACAAGTATGCCGACAAATATGATTTATGGAAGACGATGCTGCTGCGTTTTAATCCGCTTGACGCGTCCGTTCAGTGATATTTATGTTGAACAGAACAGCTCCGCATGATATTCGGAGCTGTTTCTGTTTTTTGTCAGCGCTTAAAAAGCGAGGACACAACGAGCGCGGTTACTGTCATTCTTCTCGCCGTAGGTGACGTAGTACAGGTCGCCGTTAGACGGTCGCCCAACCCACGCGTAGATGCCGCTATCGCCCTCGGACGAAGACCAGTACCCCCCGCTGGCTGAAAGTTGTGTTTTGGCTAATTTTTGGAGGCTTAAATTTATCGCCGCATAATTATCCTTCAAGACATGCAATTCACCGGCTGCCGGCAGATACCAGCCAATATAGCCAAGCCCTTTTGAGACAGGCTTATAAGAATTACAATATTCCGCTGCCGGATATGTATATGGATTATCGGGATCCTTATCATAGGGACTTTCATAATTAACAATACATGAAGTATTTGCCGCTCCGTTAAAATCTGTCTGTGCCGATGAAATATTATCATAATCATAATTTGGTATACATAACAAATCTTCGAACCGGTTTATAGATCCGCTCCATGTTAGATTTTTCTCCTCCAAAGCTATGGCAAATCTTTTGCCTTCTTCAGTATAGGCGACAATACCTATTGCCGCTTTACCGATAAACACATCATTAGAAGCCGTTCCGTCGGAATACAGAATCATACCTGGTTGGGCTTCTGAGCCGGGAACCGATGTGCCCGTTCCTACACCCAAACAGAAATATTTACTATCGTCAAACGGGCAGACCAGACTTCCGACATCCGCACAGTCTTCTTTGGACATGGTATATCCCAGCTCACCACATCTGGTCGGGCTGGTGCAGTTCTGCGCCAGAGCAGCCCCGCTGACACTCATCAAAGACAATAAGCTTCCAAATATCAAAATGTCTTTTTTCATCATCTTTCTCATCGCTCTTCTCCTTATTTTCTATAAGCCGCTCCAATAGGCTTCTTCGTCAAAGCTGCCTTCCGCACAGCCAATAGCGCAATACAGCCCCGAACAATCTTCATAACTGCACAGGGTGTTCTCCGGACAGCTGCTCAGCGTGCACTCGTACAGACATTTCTTACA
>CASFLC010000107.1 GCA_949295475.1 uncultured Pseudomonadota bacterium | reverse complement strand
AGAAGTTGTCTTTACTTTGGTTTTGACGTTTGCGCTGGTTATTCTGGTTTGCTACATTTTCCTGCAAGATTGGCGCTCGACTTTGATTCCGACGTTGACGATTCCGGTGTCGATTTTTGCAACTTTTGCCGTCATGTTGTCTTTAGGATACAGCCTGAACATGCTGACTTTGTTCGGACTGGTGCTGGCCATCGGTCTGGTGGTGGACGATGCGATTGTGGTGGTTGAGCGCGTGCTCTTCCTGATGGAAACTGAAAAACTTTCGCCGAAAGAGGCGACGATTAAGGCGATGGAACAGGTGTCCAGCGCAGTTATTGCGACCACTTTGGTTTTGCTGGCTATTTTCGTGCCGGTCGGCTTCTTGGGCGGTATTACCGGTAAGATTTATCAGCAGTTCGCCATCACGATTTCCACCTCTATTGCTTTTTCGGGCATCAATGCGCTGACTTTGTCTCCGGCATTGTGCGCAACTATTCTGAGACCGTTAAAGCCCAGACAGAGCGGGCCTCTGTTCTGGTTTAACCGGGCCGTCGGCAAGACGCGCGACCGCTATGCGTCAATAGTCGGTTTTGTCGGTCGTAAAATCAGCGTTGTCTTTTTGCTGATGGTGCTGTTGTTTACGGCGGTGGCCGCTTTTCTGAACATCAGCCAGACGTCATTTATTCCGTCCGAAGACCAGGGTGTTATCATGATGAACGTCCAGCTGCCGGAAGGCGCCAGCCGCGAGCGGACCCAGAAGTTTATGGATAAAATCTACCCCCTGATTAAAGAAGAACCCGGCGTTGAAAATGTGATGAACGTTGTCGGTGTGGCGATGATCGGCGGCAGCGGTGAAAACGTTGCCTTGGGGGTTGTGACGTTGTTGCCTTGGAATGAACGGACCGAAGATCAGTCTTCCACCAACATTTTGAACCGCATTCGTGCCAAAGTTGTCGGCATGCCGGAAGCTGAAATTCAGTTGTTTGAGCCTCCGGCAATTATGGGACTCGGCATGAGCGGCGGTATGGACTATCGTCTGCAATCGCTGAGTTCCGACGATCCTCAGTTGATTGAGAGTACGTTGCAGGGAATGCTGCGCCTGATAAATCAGGATCCCAACATTTCGTATGCATATACGACTTATACGGCCAAAACGCCGAATATCTACCTGGATATCGACCGCGAAAAGGCAGAGGCGATGAAAGTGCCGGTCGGCAATATTTTCTCGGTCTTGCAAAATTACCTCGGCTCCAGTTACATCAACGACGTCAACTTCGGAACGCAGGTTAACAAGGTTATGATTCAGGCTGACTGGCCGTACCGCAAAGACATTGAGAGCATCAAAAAACTCCATGTCCAGAATTCGGAAGGCGAAATGGTGCCGCTGGATGCATTGATTAACATGCGCAAGGTTTTGGCCCCGCGTTCCGTCAGCCGTTACAACCAATATCCGAGCGCCTCGATTACGGCTGTTCAAAAGCCCGGCTCGAGTAGTGGTCAGTCCATGGCTGCCTTGGAAAAACTGTCCGAAAATCTGCCTGACGGGTTCAGCTATGAATGGTCAAGCATGAGCTATCAGGAAAAATCAAGCAGCGGACAAATCGGATATCTGATTGCGTTGGCCATGACGTTCGCCTACTTGTTCCTGGTGGCCCAGTACGAAAGCTGGTCGACGCCTCTGCCGGTTTTGACTTCGGTTTGCGTTGCCATGCTGGGTGCTTTGGCCGGTCTGTTTATTACGGGGCTGCCGCTGAGTATTTACGCCCAGTTGGGATTGATTTTGTTGGTTGGTCTGGCCTGTAAGAACGCCATTCTGATTGTCGAATTCTCCAAAGAAGAACGCGAAAAAGGCGCTTCTGTCGTCAAAGCGGCGGTTACGGGAACCAAAGAACGTTTCCGCGCGGTGCTGATGACTGCTTTTACCTTCATCTTGGGCGTGTTCCCGATGGTAATAGCAACCGGCGCCGGCGCTGCCAGCCGAATTGCCATCGGCGTTCCGGTTTTCTACGGAATGCTGCTGGGAACCGCTGCCGGGTTGATAGTTATTCCTCTGTTCTATATTTTCTTCCAGACCATTCGGGAGAAAGTGACTAAGGAAAAACCTTCCGGACAACGATAAAAAATGAAAAAACCCCGATGTAAATCGGGGCTTTTTCATATAAAAAATCCCCAAAAGTCGATAAAGACGATATTTAACAATTGCAATAGCTTAACAAAATAATTATTATAAAAAGAAAAATGCGCATACAATAATAAAAATAGGTTCTTAAATGTCCGTTTGGAAGAAATTTTTGGGTGTCCTGTCCGTGGCCGGCTTTGCGGCAGCGTCAGCTTACGCCGCGGTAACGCCGATTGTTGATACGCCTTACAGCAGCGCCTTTGGACGCAGTGTCGGAGGCATTGAAAGCAACAGCGGTCTTTCTGATGAAGAAGATACGAGTCACACCTCGACGTTTACGGAAAATGGCAATCCCGAATGCGGACCGGCGGCGCTGGATAATCGGACTTATTCTGTCCAGCAGTGCGCCACGGCTCTGAAAACAGATGTTTCCAAAGTAAGTTTCGAACCCTGTGGCGACGGAACCAAATCAAACTGTCTGTACTTGGAAACCTGCTCGGTCGTGTCCGGAAAAGCCGAGGCCGTATCCGGTACCACGACGGCCGAATTGACCACGTCTTTGAATAATATTGCCGCCAAATATACCGATGTCGATAACAATCAGGGAACCCCGGTCGCATATTGCTCCGAGAACAATACGCCGTACGTTTATTACGGCTGCGATGCATCTTATACGGCATCGGAAGAGCCTCAGTGTGCAAGTGGCATGTCGGCATTGAGTTGTAATTTGAACGGCTCGCCGCGTTGGAAATGCGATTATAAATTCTGCACAAGCGAGGAATTAAACAAAACCGTCGGCGATTCGTATACCATGCCGCAAGAGATTCTCGCAACGGTGGAAGAAAGCGGACGATGCTATGAAAATATGTCGTCCGGCGGCAAAAAACTGCGAACAATTTATGCTTGCAAAAGCGAATATGCCTACACGCTGGAAAACTGCGTCGCGCAAAACAACGATAATTACAGTGTTGCCGATGTCTGCTTGTGGGGCGGCGCTTATCGGTCCGGTCAGGATACGCTGATTGCGGATTTTGACATGCTGTACCGCCATTGCCGGCCGCAATGCCCCGACGGCATAACCGAAAGCAGCACGTTCTGCACATCGGGAGACGTGCTGGAAACCTGTGTTCTTCCCGGTGCGGATATGCAAAGCAATACGCTTTTGGATTATTGCGGTTGCGAACAAAATGAACAGGGACAGGATTTGTATTACAGCCCAGATGATTGCACCGGCGGCAAAGTTGTCGGCGGCCGCACCTGTACCTCGCTGATAGATCAGAGCACCAAATATGAGTTATGTCTGCCGATCTGTTCTTCCCTCAGCGGCAAAACATATAAAGACAGTTATGCCGCGTGCATTCGCGAGTTGAATCTGACCAGCCTGCCGTCAACTCAAACCGAAACAATGTCCGTGATGACGCGGGCAGCCGTTTCTCTGGATGAATATAAGCGCCGCCCGATAAACGGTCAATGCTGTCGGGAGGCTGACGGTGAAACTTATGACTGTGTCAGCGAACCTTTTGTCATCGACTCTGACGGGACCTGCTATCCTGATGTAACCAGATATTGTACGAATGCCTACATCAACAAATCAGCCTGCGACGATAATGTTCAGTTTTGTTGCCAGTATAACAGCTCGGACGAGGTTATGACGTCCACCTGCCTCAGCAAAGGAAATTTTGTAACGGATCCCCAGACCGGAACTTGCTGGGCCGGAACGCCGCTTGATGACAGCTTTGACTATTGCACGACGACGGATGGCAAAAAAGATCCGAGTTGTTCGTCTGATTTAACCGTAAAGTGCTGCAGTTTTGTCGGAGCCAGTACCATAACGACGGATGCCGCCTGCAGTGAAAATTTCATTCTCAACAAAGAAGAAGGCGGCTGCGTCAAAATTTCTTCCGCGGAAGATTTAGACAATGTTTGTTTGGGACGTGAATTTGATGAAAAAGTTTCTTATGTCTGCAGTTGTCCTGCGGATAAAGGCTATGAGAGCAGCTGTGCCGACGATGAAATAGCCTTTAATACCTGCAGTTATGACGGAGCTGATAAATACATCTGTATCAGCGGCTGTACCGAAGAAGACATTGCGGCCGGTTATGTCAAAGACAACATTGATGATTGCAAACTGGAAAGCACGGACACGCCGTCTGCGGAAATCTGTTATCTGCAGGACGGCTCCTCAAAACAGCGTTGTCATTGTCCCGAAAACTATAAGATTTGTCCTGAAAACGGCGGTATCGGAACTGCCTGCATGTATGATGGTTTTGCCAAATATGCGCAGTGCGCCGGGGAAGGGCAGTCGATTTTGTGCGACGAAACGCGGCCTTTGTATGATTCGCCAAGCTCTTGCCCGTTCAGTTATACGGACGCCTCGCAAATGTCTGTGTCTGCGCCGACGCCGACTGAATGTTATTGGAACGGGCAGAAAAAATACATGTGCAATTGTCCGGCGGATTTTAGCGAGATATGCGGTACGGGAACGATAGGGGCGGGAGACGGCTGTCGCTACAAGACGGATGTCGTATATTATTCTTTGTGTGCAACCGCTTGCCGAACCTCAACAACGCAGCAGCCTGTTGTCGAAAATTCCGAAGATTGCGCGCCGATAGATGGCAAAGCGGCGCAAACGACGGCGTGTATTGATGGCGGAAGCATCAAATATGAATGTCATTGCCCGACCGGTTTTAAAACGTCTCCCGGAGTAGGGTACATCGGACTGGGAACTGCGTGTTATTATGACGGAACGGAGCCAAAATATCAGGACTACGGACTTGGCTGCCCTGATGACAGACCTTTATTCTATACGGCGGATGCCTGTGCCTTCAGCGGAATTAAAGGAGAAAATGTCCAAAGCTGCTATCTTAACAATGTCGAAAGCGAAGATAATCTCCGCTATTACTGCGATTGTCCGCAAGGCTATCGAAATGACAGCGAATGTGCGGCGTTAAATGCCGATTATGAAGGTGCCGGCATTATGTGCCAGCTTGAGGGCAGCACGGCAGCGCAGACCAAATATCAGTATTGCTACGCCAAATGCGACCGCATGCCCGGTGCTTCAACCAATAACGGCGTCTTTATGGAAGATGACCTGGCCGACAGCCGTTCCTGTCTATGGGAGTTGGGGCAGGGTGCTACTTATGAGGCCTGCAGCGATAATCATCAGATAAAAAACAAGTGTTATTGCGGATCTGCGTACGACAGCCGTCTGACCTGTTTGCCGGAAGATGATTTGAGTCCCGATGTCGATGCCTCAAAGCCGGCTTGTTCCATAAACGGCGTGGTCTATTATCAGTCCTGCAAGCCGAGAGCCTGTGATGAAACGGCGTTGTTGGCAACGTCGCAAAGCGAGTGTGCCCAAATGTTGGGAACGGCGGCAACCTATACGGCTTGTACGATGGAAGGCGATAACCGGACTTTTTATGAATGCCGCTGTGATACATCGGCTTACAGCGAAGTCTGCCGCTATCCGGAAGTTGAACCGACGGCGTCTCCTTATTGTTATTCAAGTAAATATGATGCGGCGTCAAATCCCAATCCCGAAAAACAGTATCGTCCGGGTTTATGCCGGGTCGGCACTTTGGAAAAATGCCGCAGCGACGGTGAAATTATCGGAAACTATGTTTATACGGTAACGTCAACCGAGAGCGAGTGCCGTCAAAAATTCGGGGACGCCGCCCAAAGCAGATTGTGCGAAGATCCCGATGATCCTGATATTCGCCGCTTCAATTGTTTTTACAACCGGGACGAATATAAATATACCGCGGCCAATTGTCCTGTCCGACATATTTTGGGCGGCGGCAGTATCGTAATTAACGGGGTGCGGTATTACAAAGAATGTAATTGTCATCCGGCTTATAAGGCGCATCGTTACAATTGTGCCGGAATTTTAAGCGGCGGCGGCTGCGAACAGGAAGTTACCGCGGAAAACAACGACGGCACTATTCCCGACGGGGTGACAACACTGAAGTTTTATCCTTATTGCAGCTGTCCGGAGGATTACAACCAGGTTTGCGACGGGGAGCGCAATATCGGTGTCGGAGAACCCTGCAACGGCAAATACAAAGCCTGTGAATGCAAACCGGATGAAATTCCCGAAAATTGGACGGACAATTATTACGGATGCCCCGGCGGAGCCAAACCGACCGGCGTAACCAAACCCGACGGCTGCGGCGGAAAATATTATCAATGCGAGGCCAGCCAATGCACCTGGGAGCACAACAAACAGTGCACCGGAGACTATCAGATAGGTGTTGACGGCTGCCAAGATAATCAGGGGAATATTTATGCCTATAAAAGCTGCAAATGTCCGGACGGCTGGCAGAAATGTGAAGGAACTCTGGTCGGTGAAGGAAATCCCTGCAGTTTGGACGGCGAAAACTATTATAAAAGCTGCACAGCCATAAACGAATGCCAAAAAGGCGAATATCTGACCTGCAACGGTCCTTTGCAGGTCGGAATCAATGCCTGCACCAAAAATGACAAAATTTATTTTGAAAAATGCGGCTGCGCGTCCGGTTACAACAAAAAATGCGAAAACGGAGAAACCGGAGTCGGCAGCGCCTGCATTATCGACGGTGTGTCCTATTATCAGTCATGCACGGCGCCGGAGATGACTTGTACCGACGAACATCAGACGGCCTGCGCCGACAATCAGGAAAAATATGATCCGTGCGTGTCCGAAGACGGTAGCATGAAATATAAATGCCGTTGTCCGTCCAATTTCACGACTTGTTCGGCAACGGCTCCCGCGGAAGGCGCCACCAGCTGCTACGATTCTGAAAAGGGAACCTTGTACAGCGCCTGCACCAGCACGGAAACCTGTACGACGGATGAAGAAAAAATCTATAAAGTCTGCACGCCGCAGCAGTTGGGAATGGGACGCAGCTGCACCGACAGCACGGGCGTTGTCCGTTATGCGGAGTGTCAGGATACGACGGATTGCAAAACCAACGGATACAAGTATACCTGTTCCGGATATGTGGCGAGCGGGTTAGAGGACGATTTCTGCATTGATGAAAACGGAACCAAACTTTATAAATCTTGTACATGCCCGAGCAGCTATGTAACGTGCCCCGACAATAATGTCAAAGGAACGCCCTGCACGCCGCTGAATGAGGACGGCAGCTACGGAACGACGGTTTACTCAAGTTGTGTTTGCAGCAGCCAATACAGCGAAACCTGCGACGGCAACGGACAAACGCCGGCCAATCCGGACGATTCTTGCGGAACAGCCGACGAAAACGGCAATGTTATAACCAAATACAAATCCTGCAAATGCAGCGAGGAGTTTAACAAAACCTGCGTTGACAGCGGTTTTATCCCGACGGATTCCAATGAAATTTGTCAGGAAGTAACTTATGTCGGCAGCCAGCGGGTCGTCACGGAAAAGTATCGCAGCTGCGGATGCGGCGATGATTATAAATATGCCTGCGACGGCAGTGATGACGGAGACAGCTCTGAAAACGCCGCCAAATATACCACGTCAGGAGGATGCACAAAAGTTATAGATAATCAGGAGGTTACCTTATACAAAGCTTGCAGTTGCAATCCGACATACAGCACAACAACGTGTCAATATGGGGTTATTCCCGGTTCTGATTTTTGTCTGAGTATTAATGCAGACGGTTCTAGAACAACATATTATACAAATGCGGCCTGTGAGGAAGAACCGGAATGCGAACCGACATCATGCAGCGGCTATGATTTGACATCATATGACAGCTGCTTGTGTTCGTCCAATGCCAATGTATGCAATCCGGGGTGCGGAGAACCGTCCAAATATCAGTGCAAAGAAAATACCACCGGAAACAAAAGCGACTATCCGTTTACCAAAGCCAATTGTGACAACAACAGCAGTTACAACGGCAAATACGAAGCGCGCAACGGTATAGAATCCTGCGGTATGTATCAGGAATGCGTCTGCAAATCGGAGTATCAGTATGTGGACGGGGACAGCAGCAGTTGCGAGCGTTCAAGCGGCAGCGGCGTCCAGTGCATCAAAATTACGATCAAAGAAGAAGAACAGACAATAGAAGAAGATGACGGTACCCAGACAACCAAAAAAGTTCCTTATGTTCAAAAGACAACGGTCAGCTGCCGTGGCTATTTGGTCGGAGATGAGAACAATCGTTGTCGGGATTTGAATAAATCCATGAGTGAAACCGGAGAATATAAGTATAAGTCTTGTGTTTGCGACGGTGTTGTGGATGAATGGAGCAATGACACCTATGATGTCCACAAAGACTGGAGCGTCGGAGATGAATTTATCTATTGCAAAAAAAGCGGCGACGCCGTCTGGACCAATCGCATAGATATATAAAATGAGCCAAACTCCCTGCAACAACAATGACAGGGAGTTTTTTTTTGAGGATTCTGGCCCCAGAAGTTTTGACAGTTCAATATCTACTTGTACGTTTTCTTTTGAAATATCTGGAAAGTGGCACGAATATTGCATATAAACAGCAAGATTAATTGTGCAATTTTATGGGATAACCTGGTTATGTTTTTGAAAAAATCTATAAAAACCGCAATGTTGGCGCTGTTAAGCGCGGCTTTTTCCTTTTTCCCGGGAGATGCCGCGGCCAGTTCACGGATAAAAGATATTGCCGACTTTGAAGGCGTTCGTGACAACCAGCTGGTCGGTTATGGCCTGGTCGTTGGTCTTAACGGAACCGGAGACAATGTCAAATCGGTAGATTTTACCAAAGAAAGCCTGATTTCCATGCTGGATCAGGTCGGGGTCAATGCCCGCGGCGGCCAGATTAAAGCCAAAAACATTGCCTCAGTTGTTGTAACGGCCAATCTTCCGGCCTTTGCGCGCCAGGGAAGCCGGATTGACGTCATGGTCAGTGCTTTGGGCGATGCCAAAAATCTTCAGGGAGGCACCTTGCTGGCCACGCCGATGGTTGGTGCCAACGGCGAAGTTTACGCCGTTGCTCAGGGACAGATTGCTACCGGCGGCATCTCCGGACGGGGAGCTACGCAGTCAGTCGTCAGAGGCGTGCCGACTTCGGGAAGAATTGCCAGCGGCGCAATTGTAGAAAATGAAATTCCTTTTGAGCTGGACAGCCTTAAAACGATTCGCCTGGCATTGCGCAATCCTGATTTCACGACGGCCCGCAGAGTGTCCGACGCCATCAACGCCATGCTGGGAACCACGGCTTCCAAAGCGCTGGATCCCGGAACGGTGGCGCTGGATGTGCCAAGCGCGTATCAGGGAAAAATCGTCGATCTGATGACCAAAGTGGAACAGCTGCAGATTCAGCCGGATCAACTGGCCAAAGTGGTTATTGATGAAAGTTCGGGCATCGTCGTTATCGGAAAAGACGTCAAAATCAACCGGTTAGCTATTGCGCAAGGCAACCTGACCATCAAAATCACGGATGTTCCGTTTGTTTCTCAGCCCTTGCCGTTCAGCAACGGAACGACGGTAACCGGTGTCGCTTCTCTTGTTGATATTAACGAGGATGTGGATTCCAAGCTGTCGGTTCTGAATACCGGGGTTAATCTTCAGGAGCTGGTGGACGGATTGAATACGCTCGGCGTTACCCCGCGGGATTTGATAAGCATTTTGCAGGCTATTAAGGCCAGCGGCGCTCTGCAGGCGGAAATTGAGGTGATATAAAATGGAAAACGTTTTGCTAAATAACGGTCTGTACGGCCTCAATCAAGTATCCGCCGCCGATTTGCAGGCGGCGCAGAAGAGCCGTGAAGCCGCAAAGATTGAAGAAACAGCCGAAAATTTTGAAGCGTTCTTCATCACAAGAATGATGGAAAGCATGTTTGAGGGTGTTTCCACCAACGGCATGTTTGGCGGCGGCAACGCCGAAAAAATTTATCGTTCCATGCTGCTTGACGAATACGGCCGTGCCATGGCCAAAACAGGAGGCATCGGTGTCAAAGAAACGGTCATGAACGCAATTCTGCAAATGCAGGAAATGGAAAGTCAGGGATATATTGAAGGATAGGAGAAGCACGATGGAAGAACTGCAGCAAAAAGATATCAGAACCCGGCTTGAGGATTTAAAAAGCGTCATCAGCGGTTTCAGCGAGCTGTTGCTCGTGGAAAACGAGGCGCTAAAAGCTTTCGACGTTGAAAAAGTCAGTGCTTTGTATGAACAAAAATCCAAAACGGTTGCCGCCTATCGCAACATGAGTGCTTATTTTATCAAAAATCACGAAGCGTTGGAACAACTGCCGAAGGCGGACAAAAAAGACCTTCGTGAAGCATCTCTCCGGCTGGATGAGCTGATCCGCGAAAACGAGCTTCTGCTCAAAACCAGAATGGAAGCCAGCCGGAACGTTATGAATACAATTATTAACATCGCTAAGGTTACCAACAACCGCAACGCAACTTCTTATGGCGCGCAGGGTCGATACAGCCCGCTGGACAACAGCAAGAATGCTCTCGCCATAAATAGAACATTATAGGAGAACTGCCATGGCCTTAATGCCCGGATTAACAACTTCCCTGAGCGGAATGAAAACGGCTCAGGCGCAGCTTGAAATCGTCAGCCGCAACATTGCCAATGTCGATACGGTCGGTTACACCCGCAAAATCGCCCAACAGTTAAATTATGTCAAAGCCGGCTCCAGCATGGGCGTGACGTTGGGCGATGTCACGCGTCAGGTAAACGAGGGACTGCTGAAAAGCTATCTGAGTTCCAATTCCACCACGGGAAATTTGTCTGCCACCAGCGAATATCTCGGCAAAGCGGAGGTCTTCCTCGGGACGCCTCAGGGAGATAACTCGATTGCCGCCAACATTGCTTCGTTGCAAACGGCGTTTGACAGCTTTGCCAGCGACGTCACTTCGGCGTCAAACCGTTACGGCCTTTTGAATCAGGCGCAAAGCGTCACTGCCCGTCTGAATTCCCTGTCCGCATCGCTTCAGCAGTTGCGCGGCGATGCCGATTTGGCGATTAGCGAATCTGTGGATGAAATCAACAACCTGCTGGAGAACATTGACCGCCTGAATGAAGAAATCGTCAAATACGATGTTTTGAATTATGACGGCAAAGCCGATTTGCTGGATGAAAGAGATCAGGCTTTGCGTGATTTGAGCGAAAAAATCGACATTACTTATTTCAAGCGTGAATCCGGCGCAATCGTTATTCAAACCACCGGCGGCGTAACCCTGCTTGACAGCGAGCCGCACAAACTGTCACACAGCGCCACCACGCAGGCGTCTTCCACCATTACTTATTCCACCGGAGGCATCAGCGGTATTTATGTTGATGGCAAGGATATTACCACTACCATCAAAGACGGCGAGTTAAAAGGATTGATTGACGTCCGCGACACCACGCTGTCTTCGCTGCAGAGCCAGCTTGATGAATTGGCGGGAACCCTGAAGGACAGCATCAATCAAATCCACAATCAGGGAACGGCCTATCCCGGCACCCCTTCGGAAATATCCGGAACACAGACGTTTATAGATCCGGATACGCAGCGTATCGGCGTTGCAAAAGGAGATGTCCGCTTTGTGATCTTTGACAACGAAGGTAATCAGGTTGCGACCACAAATCTCAAAGGCGGCATAGGTTTTGAGAGCGGAACGCTGACGGACATGGCTTCCGAAATACAGGCCTGGATGCGTTCGGCTGACGGCGCCAATCTGCCTCAGGCAGAAGTTTACTTTGATGCCGAGGGAAAATTGAACATAAACACGGGTGACAGCAATTACACCATTTCCATCATTGACGAAGCGTCATCCACGCCGGGATCGGCCCAACAGGATGCGGTTTTGCAGTTGTATACCAACGGGGATGATGTCGCGGACAGAACCTTTGAAGGTTTCTCGTCCATGTTCGGGCTTAATGACTTTTTTGTCAGCGATGGCAACGAGTCGATTTACGATTCAAAAGTTATGAGTCTCAACAGCAAACTCGGCATTAACGAAAACACGGTCTTAAGTTTTTATGACAGCCGGAGCGGTCTGGTCGGAACTTTGACGGTCACGCCGAATGATTCGCTGCAGGATATTGTCAATAACATCAATAATGATCCTGATTTGAGCAAATCAATCCGCGCCTCGCTGGTTCCGAACGGCAGCGGCTATATGTTGCGGATAGAAAACCGCAACGGCGATCAGATGGAAATTTGCGAAAACGTGGCCCCCGGAGAAACCGGCAGCAATATTCTCGCCAATCTCGGATTGGCGCCGTCCAATGTCAATGTGGCCTCGTCCATTAAGGTTCGCGAGACATTGGAAGTTTCGCCCGAATTGATTGCCGGCGGTTCACCAAGTTTCAATACTTCTACCGGAAAATATACGCAAAGTTCCGCCGCGAATGATATTGCCCTCAAAATGGGAGAAGTATTCAGCGCAACGCATGTTTTCAAACAATCCGGCACTCTCGGGGAAAGTCAGACGACGCTGGCCAATTATGCGTCTTCTTTTGTCGGCAACATTGCCAGTCAGGCCAGCACGGCCGAAAGCGACTACGCCTATCAGGCGGAGCTGACCAACTCTATTTCTACCAAAGAGGCGGAAATCAGCGGTGTCGATATTGACGAAGAACTTGGCCAGTTGATAATTTTTCAGCAGACCTACGCGGCTAATGCGCAGGCCTTCACCGCATCCAAAGAAATCTTGGATATGCTGCTGAATATTGTTTAAGAGGAGAATGTGTTATGGTTAGGGTTCCTACTTACTCATCTTATATGAACATGTTGAATCAAACGCTGGGCATCAAATCGCAGCTTGATTTATATAGTTTTCAGGCCACAACGGGGTTAAAGTCGCCGACTTATTCCGGCTACGGCATGAGCGCGTCCAGCATTGTCAGCATGGAGGCGTCGCTTCAGGTAACGGAGAATTTTCTGGAGACCAACAAGCTTTTGGATATTCAGCTGAGCACGATGAACACCGCGCTGGAGTCGATTAATGATGCCGTCAGCGACTTCAAAAGCATGCTTAATTCCTTTAGCGGCATGGATGTCAACAAGTTGTCTCCCGACTACACCGGCGGAGAAATCACGTTTACCAGCAATGAAGATGTTTATGACGGCAAAACGCTGACCGTTGACGGCGTAAAATATACCTTCACGGACAATGCGGATGTGGACCCGGACGCCAAAACCGTAAACGTGGACATCAGCGGGCTGACACCGGGAAGCGATACTTATGCCGAAGACGTGATGAACGCGCTGAAAGAGAGTATCGACGCCAATTATCCGAATTCGGAATTTAAGTTTGAGGGCGCCACCTTTACTTTCCCGCTTTATACGATTAACGGCAGTTCGTCGGTTCTGAATGCCGCAGGGGTTGAAACCGGCGAGCCTTACACCATGAGCAATGATCAATATCAAATGCTGCAGGAGCTTCAGACCCTGGCTTTTTCAACCATGCAGATGCTGGCCGACAGCCTGAATGTTTCGGCCAACGGCAAATATCTGTTTGGCGGCGGGGATTCCAGTCAGGCTCCGGTTGATTTTCCTTTTTCCAATTTGGAAGAATTTCAGGCCTATTATGACGGGGTTAACATTCAGTATCCGGACAGCAGGGCGGCGGCGTTGTCTTCCCGCTCCGTGAGTTATGAAAACGCGGGCAGCATCACCCTGCAGCTGACCGGAGAAAATACCGGGAGCATTACCGCCGAAAAAGGTTTCCTTGACGAAGCCGTCACCGGCGGTGCGGCCACCACCGGAAACATCACCTTTGATGCGGCCACCAATACCATCAAGGCCACAGAATACGGCGCCTTTAATACCCTGAAAGCCGGGGACAGTATTGTTCTTGGCGATTCCGGCGGCAATGACGGGGCTTATGTGGTTAAATCCGTTTCTGCGGACGGCAAAACCGTTACCTTGGAAGAAAGCACGCCGCTCAAAACCGATGCCGTTTTGACGGACGGAATGTCCACGGACGGAGCCGGAACCCAGACGCCGCTGAAAATCAGCACGTCTTTTCCGATTGGCACGGTGATTAATATGGAAGGGTTTGGCAACAATATTTCGCCGCAGGTTCAGGTGACCGGCATCAGTGATGACGGAAGCACGCTGTATGTCCGTGTCGATCCGTCGCGTTTCCCGGAAACCGCCGTTACGTTTGACGATTCCACGCAATGGAGCATGAATTCGTCTTCTTATTATCAGGGCGGAGACTTGGCAACGGAGTATCGCATTTCGGAAAATCAGACGATTAGCCAGGACATTACGGCCGAAAACTCTGCCTTTGAAAAACTGTTCCGCGCTTTGGGAACCATTGCGCAGGGCAATTTGGTTGATACCAGCAATCCGGCAGATGATTTTGAGGGATTGATTAATGAAGATCATGCCGCCGACATTATTGACGAGGTCGTCCAGTTGCTTCAGAGCGCCGTCAACAATAACGGAAATTCCAACGGCGAAACCAATTCGGATTTATATACGGTGACGGCCAAACTGAGCGCAAACACCGTCGTTCTGAACAACAGTGACGAAAATCTGACGTTGGTCAAAACCAATCTGGAAAACAGCATTTATTCCGTTAAAAATGTTGATCAAACCGAGGCGACGGTCAAGGCGCTGATGGCGGCCAATAATTTGAATGCATCTTATGCCGTTATGCAGACGGTGATGAATATTTCATTGCTGAATTATCTGAAATAATAAGTCAATAGCCCGTTCAATATTGAACGGGCTTTAAATTTTTTCCGCTTTTTTAAAAAGCAAGGACACAACGAACGCGGTAACTGCGATTCTTAGTGGGAGTGTTGCTGCCGCTGGGCATGTCGCCGTCGAACGAGTTCACAACCCACGCGCCGTAGTTGTAGGTATAGTTCTCGGACGAAGACCAGTAATAATTGCTGCTAAGTTGCGTCTTCGACAGCTTTTGAAGCCCTAAGTTAATAGCTCCATAACTGAAACTAGTGACATACAATTCACCCGCTGCAGGTAAATACCATCCACTTGATCCTGTGCCACTTGAAACCGGTTTATAGTTATTGCAATATTCCGCTGCCGGATGTGATTGGCTGTCGTTTATTAAACACTGTGTATTCGTCGCACCGTTAAAGTCTGTCTGTGCTGATGAAGTACTGCCGTAATCTGTTAAACATGAGACGTTAGAACCATAACCGCCCCATTCTGCCGTCGTTTCTGTTAACGCTACCGCAAACCTCGTCGAACCGGCGACATAAGCCACAATACCGACCGGTGTCTTGCTTGGAATAACACTGTCCGATACCGTTCCGTCGGAATACAAAATCATTCCCGGTTGTGCGTCTGCCGCAGAATATCCCGCCTCCACGCAGAAATACTTGCTGCTGTCAAACGGACAGACCAGACTTTTTATTCCGTCACAGTCTTCCTTGGACATGGTATACCCCAATTCCGCACATCTGGTCGAACTCGTACAGTTCTGTGCCAGAGCAGGCGTCATCGCCGTGCTGCACAGCATTAACGCCGCTATTACCGTTTTCATCGTCTTTATCCGCTTTCTCATCGCTCTTCTCCTTATTTTCTATAAGCCGCTCCAATAGGCTTCTTCGTCAAAACTTCCTTCAACGCACCCGATAGCGCAATACAGCCCCGAACATTCCTCGTAACTGCACAGGGTATTCTCCGGACAACTGCTCAGCGTGCACTCGTACAGACACTTCTTGCAATTGTCGTACAAAACCTTGCTGCCGCTCTGACAACTCTTCGACCCTATCTCTGCGCCATAACGGCATTCACTGAACCCGTCGCACGGGTTAATCTCTATCTTATACTTTGTGCCCGTGCAGCTCTCGCAACTGGCCGTTTCAATATATCCTGCCGGGATTTCTCCGTAATCGAACCCTTCGCACAAATTGCAACAGGTCCCGTAGCTGTCGTCATATTCGCAGCGGCCGTCCAAACTCAGCTGCCATCCGGACGCACAGCTTTTGACATAACCCTCGCAGGCCTCTTCCACGTTTAACTCGCATCTGCTGTACTTGCCGCCGCAGCTGTTGCCGCTCGTGTAATACGGCGGTTGACAATTGTCGTCATTGTACTGATAAACATCCGCACAGCGACAATTGGCATAACAGCGCAAATTCGGAAGCGGTCGTTGCAATGTTCCGCTCGCGCCGCTTTCGCATGCCGATACCATCCCGTAATCTTCGCACCGGCGTTCGCCGTCCCCGCCGTCGGACGGGCTGGAAACATCCGGGTCGTTAATGTTGCTGTTGTAAATGTTTTGATAATCCGGAAGCCAGTATGTCTTGGCCAGTTGATATTCGTTGCCGGAAATGAGAGAAGACGGTTCCAAAGATGTGTGTGTTGGTGTTGTGCAAGAAGCAAAGTCCGCGGAACCAATCCAGCCGGCGCAGATTAATCCGAAAAGAATTATTTTCTCCGCCGACTTTTTCATGTCCTTCGTCCTCTGCTGTTGAAACCGCTTCTCTATCCTTCACTATAACAAAGTTTTTGCAATATGTCAATAATCAATTAAATCCCCTGGACGAAACCAGGCAGCGCCTGGAGGCAAGACTGGCTGCCTATATAATCTTTAAGTGGGCGCGCGATGCTTTTCCATGTCTGCCGCTCCTCCGTGCCTGTATCGGAGGTTGATTTTTGTAACAATCATTAATGACAGTTAATGTCATTGAAAACAGCTGTTGGCTTATTTTTGTGTAAAAAAAAAGACTCCCGAAACGGGAGCCTTTTCTTTAACAATCAATTCGATTATTTTTTCAGAATCGACTTGCCTGCATAAACAGCCATATCTCCCAATTCTTCTTCAATACGAATCAGCTGATTGTATTTAGCCATGCGGTCCGTACGGGACATTGAACCGGTTTTAATCTGACCGCAGTTGGTGGCAACCGCGATATCGGCAATTGTCGTATCTTCGGTTTCGCCGGAACGGTGAGACAAAACAGCGGTGTATCCGTGGCGGTGAGCCATATCAACGGCTTTCATGGTTTCGGTCAGGCTGCCAATCTGATTAACTTTTACCAAAATGGAGTTGGCCACGCCTTTTTCAATACCCATAGCCAGACGAGCCGGGTTGGTTACAAACAAGTCATCGCCGACAAGCTGAATTTTGCCGCCCAGCGTGTCCGTCAACATTTTCCAGCCTTCCCAATCGTCTTCGGCCATGCCGTCTTCAATGGAGAAAATCGGGAATCTGTTGCAAAGGTCGCTGTAAAACTCCACCATCTGTTTGTTGGTGTAAGATTTGCCCTCGCCTTTCATTTCATATTTGCCGTTTTCATAAAATTCGGAAGAAGCCGCGTCAATGGCCAAAACAACGTCTTCACCGGGTTTGTAACCGGCATCCTTAATGGAATTGACAATGAAGGTCAGAGCCTCTTCGGCAGATTTCAAATTCGGGGCAAAACCGCCTTCATCGCCGACATTGGTGTTGTGGCCGGCGGCCTTGAGGTTTTTCTTCAGAGTCTGGAAAATTTCAGCGCCCATGCGAATGGCCTCACGGATTGAATCGGCAGAAACCGGCATAATCATGAATTCCTGAATATCAATCGGATTGTCGGCATGTTTGCCGCCGTTCAGAATATTCATCATCGGAACCGGCAGCGTGCGGGCCATGGTGCCACCGAGGTAACGATACAACGGCAGGCCGGCTTCTTCCGCCTGTGCTTTGGCAACGGCCATAGAGACGGCCAAAATGGCGTTGGCGCCGAGTTTGCCTTTGTTTTCGGTGCCGTCGAGGTCAATCATTGTCTGGTCGATGGTAATCTGATCCTCAGCATCCAATCCGGCCAAGGCATCATAAATTTTGTCATTGACGTTTTCAACGGCTTTCAGCACGCCTTTGCCGCCAAAACGCTTTTTGTCGCCGTCACGCAGTTCGACCGCTTCATGCACACCCGTAGACGCGCCCGACGGAACAGCCGCCCGTCCGAAAGCACCGCTCTGCAAAACGACTTCGGCTTCAACCGTCGGGGTGCCGCGAGAGTCAAGAATCTCTCTGGCATGAATATCAATAATCGCACTCATTTTTTTCTCCTTATATATTATAAAAACAGTGTTGTTCTTAAAATCGTGCATAATTGTCTTAATGTCAAGAGTTACTGAAAAAAATCCGCAGATAAAAAACCTCTCGGAAAAATCTTGTAACTTTGGAAAAAACTGGTACAATCCGTTTTATTAAATTGCAAAGGACAAAGATAATGTTTTCTGACAAATGGCATAACCGTTTTATGGACGTGGCCGAGCTGGTGGCTACATGGTCTAAAGATCCATCCACAAAAACCGGAGCTATCGTCGTCGGACCAGACAGGGAAATCCGCGCAACGGGTTATAACGGTCTGGTGCGCGGTGTCAACGATGACGTGCCGGAGCGTCTGGAGCGTCCGACAAAATACGATTTTTTTGAGCATGCCGAACGCAATGCCATTTATAATGCCTGCCTGACCGGAACCTCTTTAAAAGGATGCGTGATGTATGCCACGCATGCGCCTTGTACCGACTGCTGCCGGGCAATTATCCAGTCAGGAATAAAGATGGTGGTGACACATGAAGTCGTTGTTGATAAAAACACTCCACGGAACACCTGGCGCGACAAACTCGGTTTTTCAGAACAAATGTTCAAAGAAGCCGGGGTGGAAATCAAATATCTTCCCGCAAAAAAATAAATTTCGCTGCTCCGGCACCCTTTAAATCCATAAAGCTGCTGTTTATATAACGTAGCAGAAGGTTTAAGTTTATTTAACCATTTGGGTTTAGCCTAAAAACCGAACTAATGTATTCGGTTTAGACGCAGGGAGATTAAGATGAAGATTCTTATAGCGGACGACCATGCATTGTTTCGTGACGGTTTGAGCATGCATCTTGAACAAATCGCCCCGGAGGCGGTAATTTCACAGGCCGGAAACTTTTCTCAGGCTCTTAAACTGCTGGATGACGACAACCGGTTTGATTTGATTCTTCTGGATTTGGATATGCCGGATATGAACTGGGAAGAAGGAATTGCTAAAATCAAACACAAAGCCCCTCAGGCCAGACTGGCCGTTATTTCGGCTTCGGATGATCTGCGTTGTGTGCGGAAAGCTCTGGCAGAGGGCATCAGCGGATATATTCCCAAAAGAGCAGACACCAAAGTTTTGAAATCGGCCTTAAAGCTGATTCTGGACGGCGGCACCTATCTTCCGCCTTCGGTGCTCAGTCAGGCCAACGCCGGATTGTTCGGCGAACAGCCGGGGGAAACAAAATCACGCAACAAAACCCTGACGCCGCGTCAAACGGAAGTTCTCAGCTTTGTGGCCGAGGGAATGTCCAACAAACAGATTGCTTATGAAATGGGCGTCTCGGAAGCAACCGTTAAACTGCACATCAATGCCCTGCTGCGCGCCGTCGGAGCAACCAATCGCACTCAGGCGGTGATTATTGCCCAGAAAACAGGGTTGATTTAAATTTTTTTGTAAGGTGTGTATTGGTTGAAAAATTAAAAAGGCCGGGGTTTTCTTCCGGCCTTTTTAATTCCCAACCAACGCAGGCCTCACCCACAGAAAAGTAAAATTCTCGCCGCAGCCGCTTAGGTTGTGCCTGTGCGGCTCGCCGGGCCCCCGCCCGCTGCTTGGTTTCGTCCAGTCTATGCAAATAATGCTTGACACTGCGTGGAGATTATGATAGAGTAAAAGCATAATCTATAGTGTGTTGGTGAATATTTGAAGGAGTT
>CASFLC010000106.1 GCA_949295475.1 uncultured Pseudomonadota bacterium | reverse complement strand
GCTTCCGCAGGCGGGGTTTCTGCCGGTTCCGGCAAGACACAGACGGCACCTTCTCCGGCGGCTGCGGCATTGGCCGGGTTTGCGGCCAAGGATGTGTCAATTGTCAACGGGGCGGTCAGCTATTATGATGCCGCTAAGAATCAGACGCAGGCTCTTCAAATCAATACAATTCATTTCAGCGCGCCTTCTTCGGCCGAAAATATGACGGCAGCTTTTGATGTTGTTTATAACGGGCAGGAAATATCCGGCGAAATGACGTTGGGTGCTTTGCAAACCCTGCTGGCTAATCAGGAGCCGTATCCGTTTACGCTCACGGCCGAGGCTTTGGGGCTTGATGTGGATTTGAACGGAAGCGCGGCCGATGTCATGAGCAGTCCCCGTTATGCGGTTCAGGCCAATGTTTACAATCCGGCAGGTAATCTTAATGCTCCGGAAACAACATTTAAGGCTTTGATTAACGGTGATGTCAAGCAGGCTGAAGCACAAATTCAGACGCTGAATATCGTTAACAATCTGATTACCGGAACGGTTAAGGCGGACTGGAGCGGCAGTCTGCCGTCCGTGGATGCGGTGCTGTCCAGCGCAAAAATTGATTTGCAGAGTTTTGGCAACAGTAAGCCTTTGGCTTTTAAATTGCCGTCGCTGATTAATGAGGCGCAGGCCCTGGAGATGGTTCCGGCAACGGCGGTGCCTTATGAGGTTTTGAAAACACTTAATGCCAAGGTGGATGTGACAATCGGCGAGTTATTGATTGCGCCGGGATTACAGGCTGATAACGTTGAAATGTCGGCCGTTTTGCAAAACGGCGTGTTGACGGTTAATCCGCTGATGCTGGGGTTCGGCGGCGGTACGGCCGACGCGTCGGCAACTGTAAATGCCAACAGTCATTCCGTGCAGTTGAAGCTGGTTACCCAAAACATGAAATTACAGAATCTGCATGAGGAGTTCAAAATCAGCGGAAACGGGGATTTCGGCGTTTCGGAAGGCGGTCAGGTGGATTTGGACATTAACCTCAGCGGCAGCGGCGATAATTATCGTCAGATTGCCGAAAGCCTTAAAGGTTCCGTCATTGCCATTGTCGGTCAATCTGTCGTGCAGACGGGCGCACTTGATTTTATGAGCGGAAATTTTGTGACGCAGCTGCTTAACATGCTTAAAATCGATACCTCAAAAGCCAAACAAATGGATTTAAGCTGTGCGGTGGTTCGGGCCGATTTGGGCGGCGGCAAGGCTGTCTTTCCCAAAGGAATTGTCTTTAATGCCAAACAACTAACTTTGGTCAGCGACGGAAACATTAATCTGGCCAATGATAAAATTGATTTTACGCTGCTGCCGTTTTCAGGGACTTTGGACAATACCAATGTGATGTCGGCGTTGTCTTCTTTTGTTAAAATTGCAGGGACGCTGGAAAATCCGAAAGTTACCTTGGACAGCAAAGAAACCCTGAAAACGCTTATCGGGGTTGCGGCAACCGGCGGAACGGCTTATGTCGGGTCTCAGCTGCTGCTTGATTCTGACAGCAGTCCTTGTTATACGGCTTTGGCCGGAACAGCTTATGCCAATCGTTTTCCCAAACCGGAGGGGGTTAAGGCGACTTCGCAGGACGTTTATAAAGACGTCAACAAACAGATAAACGATACGGTTAAAGATTTGAAAGGCGCGGCCAAAGATTTTCTTGGTGCGTTTATAAAGAAAAAATAAGGACCGGTTACGGAAAGGAACGACATGTTTGAAAAGTTGAAACAGGCAACGCGTGAAATTGCCAAACAACGAAAGGATTTTATTGAAAAGCTGGCGCAGTTTGCCGAAACGGATTTGTTGCTGTTTTGGGGACGGAATAAAGAATTGGCCGAGCGTCAGGAAAAAGTGTGGGGGCCGATTTTGGCTTGGGCCAAAGACGCGCTGGATACCAAATTTGTGATTACGGACCGGCTGGATGTGCCGGAGGAGAATAAGCATAGTTTGGGGCGTTTCAAACTTTTTTTGAATAGTTTGAGCGATAAGGAACTGGCGGCGTTTTATTTGGCGGCGCTGAATATGCGTTCGGTTCTGCTGGCTGCGGCGCTGGTCAAGGGCCGCCTTAACGCAAGGCAGGCTTTTGAGGCGTCTTGTCTGGAGGAGTTGTGGCAGGCCGAAAAATGGGGTGTTGAAGAGGAAGCGGAAAAACGCCGTCAGTCGTTGAAACAGGAATTGGTTGAAATAGAAGATTTCCTCAAACATGATTAAGGAAGTTTTTATCAAAATCTACGGACGCGTCCAGGGTATCGGGTTTCGATATTGGGCCGTGAAAAAGGCAGAAGAAATCGGCGGCATTTCCGGGTGGGTGCATAATGAAACGGACGGAACGGTTGAAATTATGATGCGCGGAGAGGAAGCTGCCGTGGATGCCATGATTGTCGCCTGTCAGAAAGGGCCGATGCTGGCCAGGGTTGACAAAGTGACGTTTGTCGTCGGGCGTTGGAGCGGTTTTTTGCCGCCGATTGAAGACGGCGTGTTTAAACGTTTTTGACGTTTGGTTTGTAAAACTTTTGGCATATCTTGCATTAGGGCAAACAGGACATATTTTACTCTTGCAATCATTTGAGGAGAAAAAGTATGTTAGTTGCAAAAACCAAGGAAAATCTTAAAAAATGCCAGTGCATGCACTGCCCGTCTTATACGCTGGGCTGCAAAATCAGGAATATTCCCGAGAATCTTTTTAAACTTATGGATGATTTGAACACCGTAGAACATTATGAGTCAATGTTTTGCGCGTTTGAGAAAAGCCATTGTATTGAAGAAGACCGCGGGTGTTTGTGCGAGACCTGCCCGATTTATGCGGAATATAATCTGAACCGGGAGGAATATTGTCTTAAAACCGGTGGTGAACTGGGGCGTCATTGCCTGATGGGATTTGACGAAAAAGAACAGGTTAATGAAAAAATCAAAGCGTCACAGGCAACTCAGGTTAATTAATTTTTTTAATCATTTTTTAGGATGTTAGGTGATGAATGTGGATGAATTTACGGAAATTCGGCCGCAAACACTTATGCAGGCCTATCGGTTGGCAGACAGACAAGCCAGGGAAGCCGGTACCGATGACGAAAAAATCCAGGCTTACAGCAAGGTAATTAACTTTTGTGACGGACGGATGCTTTGCCGTTTGGATAAGAGCATTAAAAAGAATACGCTGCTGTTTTGGGCGTATAACAACGTTGCTGATGCTTATATTCGCAAGCGGGAGTATGATGCGGCGCTCAATTATCTGGGAAAAGCTTTGAAATTTGCCAGAAGCACCAAAGAAAAAAAACGGGTTGCCGAACAGATTGTTTCTCTGCGGCCGGAAAATATCCATGATAACGCCGGCAGTTTTATCATGGTTTTGGAAAACGCGCTGAATGTTATCAGCCGCGGGCGGCTGCCGGTTATTGAAAAATGCCGCAATGTTTTGGAGGTTTGCAAGCGGCTGGACAGCCTTTATAAGCTGAAGGGCGACGATGCCAATAGGCAGAGAATTTCCGAGTTGTCGGCCAAGACGGTGTCATTAATGAAAAAGGCGCAGAAGAAAGTCTAAGCGGAAAGATTGTTTGTAAAGAACCAAAAATCCGGGCTTGACAGTTTAAACTTATTGGATTAGTTTGCACTGGTTACGGGGTCATAGCTCAGATGGGAGAGCGATTGGTTCGCAATCAATAGGTCGGGGGTTCGATCCCCCCTGGCTCCACCACTTAAAAGCCTCGGTTCAGCGCCGGGGCTTTAGTGTTAATTTGATTATAGACAAGGAAGGGCGGTCTGCGGATTATAAAAAAGGAATGATGTCTTGACATCGTTCCTTTAAGAGTGGTTTCAAAAAAATTTGGCAGGTGGTTAGCCGTTATCATCAAAAAATGTCGCGTCTTTCTTTATAGCTGTTTTCCAGTGTTGTGTGCAAACAGAGCAATACCGGTAAAATCAGCGAATTTTTACGGCAGGCAGTCCTTCCGTTCGGGCTAAAAGCGTGGAAAGGTATTTTCTGCTGCTTTTGAGATAAGAAAGGTAATATGTCGTTTTTAACCCTTCGTCTTCCAGCGGAATTATGACGCGATTGGCGCCGTCGTTGCGGTAATTGCATACAAGTCTGGTCGTGAAGCACAGCTGATTGCCGTTTTCCAGCAGTTGGCGAAACACAAAATAGTCATCATAGGTTTTCATACCGAATTTATCGGACAACCAATCAATAAAAGGCTGTATCTGTCGCACATATGCGCCGTCTCCGGAATAATTTATCAGCTGCAAATTCTGCTCATGATGCAGGCAGACGCTTTTTCTTGTTGCCAACGGATGCCCGACGGGAACCGACAACATCAATTCTTCTTCGGCAAACGGGACGATAATGATGTTTTCGTTTTTAGGTTTTTTGATAGATATGACAGCATCGTATCGGTGTGCCAGCAACAGTTGTTCCAAATTATTTTCATCCGGCAGTAAAGCGGAAGTTATGTTGATATCAGGATTGGCTTTTTGCAGCAGCGGAACGGAAAAACGCATCGGTCCCGGATCGCAAAATCCCAACGACAAAATGTTATCTTTGCGGATAAACTGATAAAAGGTGTTTTTCATTTCATCGGCTTTGGCGAGGATGGCTTCGGCATAAGTCAAAGCCAGTTTTCCGGCGTTATTCAGGCATATTTTGTTTTTTGATCGTTCAAACAGCGGAACGCCGAGTTCTTCTTCCAGCTTTTTCACGGATAGGCTAAGCGCCGGTTGTGAAATATGCAGTTTTTCCGCGGCTTCGGATAAGTTATTGCATTCTGCGGCTGTCTTGAAATAACGCAATTGCGTCAGCTCCATAATATCCTCACTATAAGTTTAAGTTATAGTTCTATAAATAAACGGTATTGGACTTTTGGCCAGACGTCAAGCATAATATGATTAGTTTCCAGCCAATTTGCGAGGACGGTATGAAAAATTTTCAATATGTTTTATTTGTGGTTCTGATTTTTCACAGTTGTTTTGTTAATGCCGAGGAGAGTAAAACAATGACCAGAAGCGAACGTGCCGACAAGATATATGAGCAATTGTTTTTGAACAAACGGACAGTCAGTCCGACCGACCCGGAATTTATGGAGATATTGCAATGCAATATTTTCGGCGAAACCTTTTATACCGGAAATCTGAACAACAAAGAACGCGAATTGATAACCGTGGTTGCGTTGGCGGCCATGCAGACACTGCCGCAGCTCAAGGCGCATGTCGGTGCGGCGCTTAATGTCGGCAACTCTCCGCTGGAAATCCGCGAGGCCATCTATCAATGCGCGCCGTTTATCGGTTTTCCGCGGACATTGAACGCTATCGGCGTTTTTAATGAAGTCGCTCAAGAAAGAAATATTAAACTGCCGCTGAAGAACGCCGGCGCGGCAGATGACAGTGACCGACATGCAAAAGGTTTGGCCGTACAGGAAAAACTTTACGGCGATGAGGTGAAAAAGGCGATGGCCTCATTGCCTGGGAAATATAAGGATATTGTGCCCGATACCTTAACTGACTTTTGTTTCGGCGATTTTTATACCCGCGACGGTTTGACGCTTCAACAACGTGAATTGCTGTCGCTTGTCATTTTAACCGCTCTCGGGGCGGAAAAACAACTTAGCGCCCATGTCGTCGGTGCACTCAAAGCCGGAAACGACAAAGAAACGCTGCTGGCGGCAATGGTACAGGCCATTCCCTATATCGGGCTGGCGAATGCGATGACAACCATTAACCTGATTAAAACGGCGGATATTGATAATTATAAGCCGATTTATGAGGAACCTCGCGATGAATAAACTTTTTGCCGGGCTGGTTGCCGCCGTTTTGTTGTGGGGCAATGCGGCGTTTGGCGGAGATATGACGGAGAATAAACCGATGAAAATCAAGTTAAGCTTTAATCAAAACGAGGTAATTGTGCGGATGGCGGATAATGCCGCGGTTAGGCAGTTTTTGCGGATGCTGCCGGATGATTTTGAATTTATCGACTTCGCCGGTGAGGAAAAAATCAGCGAATTTCCTCGTTCCGTTTCGCTTGCCGGCGTGCCGCGCGGCATGATTGCGGCAAAAGGCAAGATGTTTATATATGCACCGTGGGGAAATTTCGGATTTTTCTATCAAGACCACGGAAGCACGATTGACAACAGTTTGGTTGAACTCGGTGAGATTGAAAGCGGGCTTGAGTATCTGGCGGAAGCAAAAGGCGGCTTTTCTGCCCGGATAGTTATTCTGCAAGAGGAACAATCATTATGAAAAGAAGAGACTTTATAAAGACAACCTTGGCGGCTGCCGCTTTGTCGGTTTTGCCGCAGGTTTCAACAGCAGCAAACGGAGGTCAGATGAAAATTTTGGTTTTAACCGGAAGTCCGCGCAAAAACGGCAACTCAAATATATTGGCAGACAATTTTATCAAAGGCGTGACTGAAGCAGGACATGAGGTCGTGCGTTTTGACTCTGCTTTTAAGGAAGTTCATCCCTGTATCGGCTGCAATTCCTGCGGCATGAATGGTCCCTGTGTTTTTAAAGATGATTTTGAGTTTGTCCGACAGCATATTGTTGATGCCGATATGGTCGTGTTTGCCACGCCAATGTATTATTTTGGCATTTCTGCGCAGCTCAAAGCCGTTATTGATCGCTTTTATGCAATTAACGGACAAATTCACCGTCCCAAAAAAGCAGCTTTATTAATGACTTATGCAGATAATTCCGCAGAAAAGGAATCTATCCTTGTTAATCATTATAATTTTCTTATCAAATATCTCGGTTGGGAAAATGTCGGTCAGATTATTGCTCCCGGCGTATGGCCGGCCGGCGCCGTTAATCATACAGATTATCCTCTGAAAGCTTATGAATTGGGAAAATCATTGAAGTTGGCATAAATATGGAGAATTTGTTATGAAAAAGAGATTTTTAGGCAAAAGTAAATTAGAAGTTTCGGCCATTGGCCTGGGGTGTATGGGCTTTTCACAAAGTTATCCGCCCTATATTCCTCTTGATGATGCCGTCAGAGTTATCCGTGGGGCATATGACCTTGGTGTTACCTTTTTTGACACGGCAGATGTATACGGATGCGGAGAAAATGAAAAACTGCTGGGTGAAGCTTTAAAATCAATACGACAAAGTGTGGTTATTGCCACCAAATGCGGTTTTAATCTTTATGACGATGTTAAAGACGAACTCGGACGTCCGATAGGTATATGTGGCCAGGCGGGTTATGTTAAAATGGCGGTTGAAAAATCTCTACAACGTTTGCAGTCGGATTATATTGATTTGTATTATTTGCACAGAGTTGATCCGAACACGCCGATAGAAGAGACAGCCGGCGCGATGGCAGATTTAGTCAAAGAAGGCAAAATTTTAAATTGGGGTATCTCTGAAGCAAACGCAAACACGGTGCGTCGGGCGCATGCCGTTTGTCCGCTTACAGCCGTACAGAGCGAATATTCCATGTGGTATCGCGAGGTTGAAAAAGAACTGCTGCCGACATTGGAAGAACTGGGCATCGGTTTTGTCCCTTTTTCACCTCTGGGCAAGGCGGTTTTGACCGGACGGATACAAAAGGATACGCAATTTGCACAAGGCGATTTTCGCAATATTATTCCGCGGTTCAGTAAAGAAAATATGCGGAATAATATTAAGTTGGTTGAATATGTGGAGGAGCTGGCGAAAGACAAAGGCGTCACGCCGGCGCAAATCGCATTGGGCTGGCTGCTCTCGCAAAAAGACTGGATTGCGCCCATTCCTGGAACAAAAAAATTATCCCGTGTTGAAGAAAACATCAAAGGTGCAGATGTTACTTTTTCTTTTGATGAACTAACAGAAATCCGTCGGAAACTGGACAGCATAGAAATAACCGGCTGCCGCTATCCGGAAGAACAGGAAAAATTGACCGGGCTTTAATCGGCGGGAGGATTTTTAAGATGAACAGGAGAGAATTTTTGTTTGTTTCCGGTGCGGCGCTATTGTTGGCGGGAACGGGAATCGGACAGGCCGCGGCGAGGACAAAAAGTGTGCCGTTGCAAAATAGGCAACATCGCCGGTTGGGAAATTTGGAGATTTCGGCTATCGGGTTAGGTTGTTTGCCGATGGTCGGTTATTATGGCGGAAAATATGACAAGCAAAAGATGATTGCGCTTATTCGCCAAGCATATGACCTTGGAGTTACCTTTTTTGACACGGCGGAAGTTTATGGGCCGCATACAAGTGAGAAATGGGTCGGAGAGGCTTTAAAACCGGTGCGGCACCAGGTGAAAATCGCCACAAAATTTGGCTTTGGGGTTGAGGAAGGCGCGCCGACGGCTTTAAACAGCGAACCGAAACATATTCGCCGCGCAGTTGAAGGTTCGTTGAAACGTTTGCAAACCGACTATATTGATTTATTATACCAGCACCGGGTTGACCCGAAAGTGCCGATGGAAGATGTCGCCGGAACAATACAGAAGCTGATAAAAGAAGGAAAAGTCCTGCATTGGGGCTTGTCGGAAGCAAGTGCCAAATCCATCCGCCGCGCACATGCCGTTTGTCCGCTTGCCGCAGTGCAGAGCGAATATTCGCTTATCTGGCGGGAGTCGGAAAACAAAATCTTTGCAACGCTTGAAGAACTCGGCATCGGGCTGGTGCCGTATTGTCCGCTCGGACGGGCGCTTTTGACTGGTATTATTAACGAAAATAGCCGCTTTGCCAAAGGCGACCGACGCGCTACGCTACCGATGTTTACGCCAGAAGCGCTGCCTAATAATATGCAAATCGTCCGTTTGGTTGAAAAATGGGCAAAACGCAAAAACATCACGTCGGCGCAGTTCGCGCTTGCTTGGCTATTAGCACAAAGAGATTGGATTGTACCTATTCCGGGGACAACAAATCCGGCTCATTTGGCGGATTTTCTCAAGGCGGCAAATATTCACCTGTCTGCCGACGAATTGAATGAGTTTGAAAAAGATTATGCGCAAATTCATCTTGTCGGGCATCGTGCCGATCCTTTTACCGAGAGTCAGATTGACAAGTAAACACTCCGTGTTATCAGGTGCTTTCCCGATGACGGTACTCAATTTGCCGGTTTCCGGAAGACTGCCGTTTATTGTAAACGGCAGTCTTTATTGTTTTGCGTCTATCCGATTTTGGTATCGGGCGTCAATTGCTCGCCGGTTTGCGCATAGGCGTCAACGGCCCGGGCGGCTTTCTTGGACAAAGCTATGCAGCCGGGACCGGAAACACAGCCGCCTTCGCAGCACATAACTTCCAGCATGTTGTTTTCCGAACCTTTGGCGGCGTAACGTTTGAGGAGTTTGATGCTCTCTTTGGTCAGACCGTCAATCTTTTCGGGGCGGATTTCAACTTTGTCTCCGACCAGACTGGCAACCGCGCCGGCAACGCCGCCGGTGACGGGAAATTGCCGTCCCTGGGCGTGAGATACCTTGCTGAACGGTTCTTCGGGGCATTCGTCAACGTTGATGCCCGAAGCTACCAAAATGGCGCCCAATTCTTCAAAAGTCAGCACATAATCCACGTTGGGATCGTATTCGGCCTCAGCGCGTTTGGCCAGGCAGGGGCCGACGAATACGGCAATGCAGCCGGGGTCTTCTTTTTTGACCAGTTCGGCCGTGTAATACATCGGCGTTTTGGTTGAAGAAACATGCGGCGCAACTTCCGGCATGTGAACCTGCGCCGCGCGGAAGTATGCCGGGCAGCAGGAGGTGGTCATAAAGTTTTGTCCCTGCTCCATTCTTTCGACAAATTCGGCGGCTTCTTTTTGGGTGGTGATGTCCGCGCCGACGGCAACTTCAATGACGTCGCTGAATCCGACCTGTTTCAGCGCGCCGACCAGATTGTTGACCGAACCGGGAAATTGTCCGAGAATCGCCGGAGCCAACATGGCAACGACCCGGTGATCGGTTTCTTTGATTTCTCGGAGAACGTCAATAATCTGCGACCGCTCGACAATTGCGCCAAACGGGCAGGAAGCCAGACATTTTCCGCAGGAAATGCATTTTTCGGTATCAATGTGTTCTTTGCCTTTTTCATCTTTGGTGATGGCTCCGACCGGGCAGGCTTCCTCGCAGGGAACGGGAATTTTGACAACAGAATGATACGGGCACACTTCGTAACATTTGCCGCAGTTGACGCATTTTTCCGGATCAATGTGAGCACGGCCGTTGATGATGGAAATTGCCTCTTTGGGACAATTAAGCCGGCAAGGTTGGGCAAAGCAGCCGCGGCAGACATCTGTAATGACGTATTGCGATTTTATGCAGGCCGAGCAGGCAATGTCAATAACCGACAGTTTGTTTTTGGCGGCATGGGTGCGTTCGAGCGCCTGTTTGCCGTATTCTCTGAGGCTGATTAACTCATCGGTTTCTTCTTCCGGACAATGTCCGAGTCCTGCCATGCAGCGGTATTTTAAAACCGCGCGGTCCTTATAAACGCAGCAACGGCTGGAAGCCCCTTCTTTGGGGCGGAGATCAAGCGGAATGCGGTCTGCGTTGTCAAACTTGTCATGCAGATAGCTTTCGACCAGTTTTATCAGTATTTTGGTCCGCATCAGGTTGGCATTGTTTTTGGGTATAAGCATTTTTTTGTTTATTCCTTCGGAACTGCGGGCGCCGATAATCTTTGTTTAACAAAAAACGGCAGCATCGCGTTGTTTTTATTATTGATTATTAAGTTTTATTTGCAGGATTGTTTTTGCAATACTTCGCGAATTTTTGCAACAACTTTTTCGTAGGTTGCTTCTTCAATCAATTCTTCGTTGACACGGACGAAGGGGCCGCGGTTGTATTTTGTATGAAGTTCTTTGCAGAGGTTCATGCACCGCTCTTCAAGAATTTCGATTTTGTCGGCAATGTCGGCCGGGGCATTGAATTCCAGAGTTTGAATCTGAGCCGCTCCCATGACAAAGCAGGAAGTTCCGACACAAATTTTTACTTTTATCTTTTCCATGGTTCGTTCCTTTTCTAAATATATCTGACGCTGATTTCTTTGAGGTATTTATCCTGCAAAATTCTGAATATTTTTTTAACGATGTTGCGGCGAATCTCTAACTCCATCGGAAGATTGGGATCCTGATGCGCCACGTTGATTTTGGTGCCGACCACAAAATCAATCTTATCACTGCTCAAAAGCAGATTGGTTAATCTGACGGCAGCATTTTGTTTCGGCGTGTCGATACCTTCTTTTAACATACGATAAACTTCCGTCAAGGTTAAAATGCCTTCGGTCACCAAATCGACGCCTTCCATGGTTGATGCCATGGGAATTTTTTCGTCAAACGAGGTCTTGTCAATTTCGCATTTGAGGCAGAGTTCACGCTCAATGATGTTGGCGGTGGTGCCGCCGCAGATGGCGATTTTTCCGTCGTAATCGGAAACAAGCTCGGCAAATTCGCGGTCTTTGTCTTCATCAAACGGCGGCCCCGTTAAAACCAGAAGTTTTCGCGGTTTGCGAAAATAAAGTACGACGCAGCTGATATCGTCGCCCGCTTTGCCGTCCACTTCTTTGTTCAATGCCTCGCCGACAATGGCGTGCGCCAGATCATAAGCTGAAATGTGCGGCTTTTTGCGGATTTGCTGCAAAGCAAAATCCAAACAGCCCTGCCGTTGCCAGCCAAGCGGATATTGGGCGTTGCCCAGACCGGCCTGACTGACGCCGTCGGAGATTAAGATGATGCGGTCTTCTTCCTGGTTGGTAATTTGTGAAACATTGATCGTACGGTCTTTCCATTTGGCCGAAGACAGTTCGCGATAGCGGACATTGAGCGCTTTGTTGTCGCGAATCAGCATGAAAGACGGATTGTCCATTTCAAAAATACGGGTTTTGCCCTCCAGTTCGCTGTCAACAATCGAAAAGGTCGCATAACTTATTTTGCGAATCTGGCAAACCGGCAAAGCGTCCATCATTACTTCGGAGGAATGCAACAGTTCCATGTGGCTTTCAACAAACTTCATGGCCATGCGCGTGGTCATGGAAGACAGAATGTTGGCTTTAACGCCGCTGCCCAGCCCGTCCGAGAGAATCGAGATAATTCGCTGCTCTTCCGGAATTTTTTTTGAATAAATCGTGTCGCCGTAGCAGTCTTCACCATATTTTTGCTGCTGGGCACTGCCGATTTCGATAAAAAGCGAACTGTTCATGCTCAGTACTCTCTTTTGGCCGAATTGGTGCGAATCGTCAGTCCGGAGGGTTCCTGTTCGGAGGAGTAATCTTTGGCGATGGACCGGAGCAGTACCTCGGTTTCGGCCATGTGTTCACCCAGCGTGCAGGCAATTTGCTGAACCGTTGCCAGATTTTTGTGAATAACTTCTTTGGCTTTGGCGGCAATCTGCTCTTTGTGCATTTCAACGTTGGTAACGTCTTCAATAATACCGCCGACGCTTTGTTTTTTATCTATATTGAAAACCACAACGTCGAATACACGGTCATCCTGGCGGATATGCTCGCGGCGGATATCCTGTTCCAAATCCAGGGAAGCGGAGAAAAGGTTAGTGAAATTTATAAAGTCGCGCAGGTTGGCGCCGCGGAGATTTTCATAATCGTAAATTTCAGCATGTTCTTCCTCGTTCCAAAAGGCATCGCGGAATTCGTCATTATATTCCATAATGTTCAGTTTGGCATCGGCAATGACTATCGGCGAAGGAATACAGCGAATCAGCGCATTGGCTTTGCGCTGGGCCTGTTGTTTCATGTGAGATACGCACATTTCCGGTTCGGCTTTGCCTTCAAGCAGAGCGCGGGCAAAGTTGCGGCAGGTGTCATAGCCGCAGCCGCCGCAGTTGAGCTCGTCTTCCTGTGTATATTTGCCGATTTTGGTAAGGACTTTTTTTATGTCGCTTTCGGAAAATTCAGGTTCGGCGACACCGTCCGAAACATAATTAAGACGGATGTCATGGGCGGGCTTGCGTTTACCGGCGTTGTCGTCAAATTCGGTATTACGGAGG
>CASFLC010000105.1 GCA_949295475.1 uncultured Pseudomonadota bacterium | reverse complement strand
TATCACTAAAGCCGGTACCATTTCGTCAACCGGAAATCCTTTTGACGTGGCCATTGAGGCCGGGGATAATGCTTTTTTTGCCGTAAGAAACTCGCTGAATCAGGTATATTATTCCCGTGCCGGCGATTTTTCGACCCGAAGTGAAAACGGTACGATTTATCTGATTAATTCCAGCGGCTATTATGTGCAGGGATTTGCCGCAAACGAAGACGGAACTTTTGCTTCCAATCTGTCGGATTTGACCATTCAATATCCGGACAGTATTCCGGCGGTACCGACAACGCAGATGGAAATCAGCGCAAATGTGCCGGCCGACGTTGACAACAGCAGTTACGGCCTGACTTTCTATGGTGAAAACAATCAGGAACAAACGGTAAATATGTTGTTTCAGAAAGTCGAAGGGCAGAATAATGTTTGGAACGTGACATTTAATATGGAAGGCGGGACGGTAACAACGCCGGAACCTCTGGAAGTGGTTTTTGACGAAAAGGGCGGTCTTCTTTCGCCGAAAACGTTCAGCGTCAATGTTACCTGGCCGGACGGAACGGCAAGCACCGTGGCAATGGATATTTCGCATATGACGCAATATGCCGGGAGCTCCGAAATCGTTAATGTTTCGCAAGACGGCCGCATCGGCGGAGATTATCGGTATTCGTACATTGACAGCGGTGGTGTTATTCAGTCTCTTTACACTAACGGCGAAACAATTGCCAGCGGAAAACTGGCGCTGGTCGGTTTTACGTCGCCGGAAAATCTGATTCCGATTAACGGAACGCTTTTTGAGGCTTCGAATGATACAGGAGAGAGCTTTTTCGTTGTTGATTCCACATCAAACGATAATACGGCTTTTCGTTCCGAATCTTTGGAAGATTCCAATGTTGATCCGTCGGCGGAATTTTCCAATCTGATTGTGGTACAACGAGCTTATAATCTGAACGGAACGGCTTTTACGACCGCAAACGAAATGACCCAAACGGTGATTAATCTCAAAAGTTAATGTTGTCAATATGGTTTGACAAAAAACACTCTTTTGTTTATATTTTGGCATAAATATACAAAAGGGTGTTTTTTATGGCTGATAATTCGGGGCGGATTAATTTTATCAAGACTTTTATTCATACGGCTGGCGTTATGATGAAAGTTTTGCAGATTGAGAAAGGCCGGGATATGTGGTACTGGCGTTCGGCCAAAGACGTTGCCGGACTTTATCCCGCATTGAAACTTGCTGCCGCGGAACTGAACCGTAATTGCGGTTTTCATGTCAGTATTCCCGAGGATAATCCTAAGAGGGCTTTTCCTGCGGCGGAGGCTTTTTATCATCTTTATCGGGAGATTGAGGCGCAAAGCGGACAAAATGAAAATTTTGCCCGAGCACGGGTTTTGTTTAATCCCGAGGAAGATGATTTTGTGAGAAAAGCCGGAGATGTTTCCCGCTGGGTTGCGCAAGAGGGTAATGAATTTGATCGTTACTGGCTGAATCGCAGTATGGTTTTGGCAGCGGCTTATACCGGAGAAATGCAAGATGAAATTTTTTCCGGAGTGTTGGATGAGTTTTTGGAAACTCAGCTGGCAG
>CASFLC010000104.1 GCA_949295475.1 uncultured Pseudomonadota bacterium | reverse complement strand
TATCTTCATTCAGCGCCTTCATGGCCTCATAATTGAACGTATATTTTGAATTGGGATTTTTGCAGGCCCAAATTAAGGTTTCATGAGCATTGGTAAAACGGGTGCCCTTAAAATTCGGCATCGGATTGGTTTTGTTCCAGATAATGTCATTCAAAATCCAAAAACCCAAATCCTGCAAAATATAACCGACGCGGAAAATATTGTGATAAGAACCGATAACCCAGATGGCGCCGTCATCTTTCAAAACCCTGCGGGCCGCCGTCATCCATTCGCGGGTATAGGCATCGTAAGCGGACAAACTCTCAAAGCTGTCCCATTCTTCATACACGCCGCTGACACTGCTGTTATCGGGGCGGGTCAGGGCATCGCCAAGCTGGAGATTATACGGAGGGTCGGCAAAAATCAAGTCGACTGAATTTTCTTCCATTTGATTCATTACTTTGATACAATCGTCGTTAATAATCGTATTAAGTATTGTTTTAGCCTGCTTTCTGCTCATTTTCACCAGCCATTTTGTTTCAAAAAAAATCGACTGAACTCAGTATGGTCGACATTTGGTTATAAATTTATTAACACGATAAAAAAAAGAAGTCCAGCCAAAATCAAAAAAACGCAATTCGCTGAAAAGACGAGTTTTTTTGATTCTAATAAAGGATTAGCGTTTTTTTTTGAACTTTTCGGGCCAGATATTCATCGGCTTCGGCCGCTTCTTTCTTTCATATAATAAAAATTTGAGTTCTACCCGCCATTATGGACAAAACAAGAAATTTGTCAACATGTTTTTTAAGCCGTCTTAACTTGCAAAAACTCTCGGACAGGACGATACGATTTACGGTGAAACGGCGTAATTCCGTGGATTTTCAAACCTTCGACATGTGTTTTGGTTCCATATCCGGCATTAGTTTCAAAACCGTAATAAGGATATTTTTTTGCCAATTCCGTCATAAAACGATCTCGAGACACCTTTGCCATTATTGAAGCCGCCGCTATCGACATTGAACGGGAGTCGCCCTTGACGACGGTTGTAACGGCGCAGGGAAAATCTTTCGGTTTTTGATTGCCGTCAACCAGAGCATGCTCAGGAACAATCCCTAAGGCATCAACTGCCCGTCGCATTGCCAAAAACGTCGCCTGCAAAATATTCATGGCATCAATTTCCTCCGCCGAAGCCTCTCCGAGTCCGACCAGCAATTTGCCGGCCTTTTCCGCTTCCCGCACGGCTTCGTAAAGTTGTTCGCGTTTATGAGGCGTCAACTTTTTGGAATCATCCAAGCCGTTAAGCAAAAAATCACCCAGATTCCGATCCTTAATAATAACCGCACCGGCCACAACCGGCCCCGCCCAGGGCCCCCTTCCGGCTTCGTCTACTCCGGCAACCAATCCGGAAAACGCATTTTCCAACAAAAAATCAGGCATTGTCATCTCCTTTGACATTATTTTTTAAAACATTTACTGCCGGCTGTCAATTTAAGGTCCCACATTATGCAACCCCCAGATAATTACCTGCAAAACATTTAACGATTGTGCAGACAGCCGGTTATGCCTCCAGGCACTGCCTGGTTTCGTCCAGAGGATTTAATTGGTGATTGACATGCGGTTTTAGCTTTGCTATAATAGAGGATAGAGAAGCGGTTTCAACAGCAAAGGACGAGAGCCATGAGAAAGCCGGTATTTAAATTTATTCTGTTTTGTTTAACTTTAAGCGGCTTCTTATGGCCGGACTTTGCTTCTTGCACAACACCAACACACACATCTCCGAAACCGTCTTCTCTCATTTCCGGTGACGGATATCAATTGGCCAAAACCTGGTTCCTGCCGGACTGGCAAAGCGACACCCGCTCTTATAATACTGACGGCGGCAACAATGATAATGGCGGCG
>CASFLC010000103.1 GCA_949295475.1 uncultured Pseudomonadota bacterium | reverse complement strand
GTCCGCAATACAAGAGCTTCCGGATTTATGATAACCTTTATTACAGGCCCAACTGGATTTGATGGTATAAGAGCCGGAACAGTCTGAACAGCTTTCCGTCGTAATATAACCATTGGTCGGGGCACTGCCGGTAAACTTATCCTTGCAGATTTTATTGCAGCCCTTCTTGGTGCAGACGTTGTTGTTTGAGGCGCATTTCTCCGCGCAGTATTCTCCTTTGGCGGTGTCATAACTCACGGAGGTTTTACATTTTTTGTCCGTGCAAATGTCGGGGTCTGATGCGCAGCGTTCGGAACATTCCTCGCCGGTTCCCAAACTTACCGAAGCCTTGCAGCTTTTTTCAACGCAGGCGTTTTCGCAATACAGGTCACATTTCTCGCCTGTGCTGACGGTCACAGTCTGTTTGCAGACGCAATTTTCATATTTGTCGTCACAGCTGCGTCCGGAAAGTTTTTTACCTTCGCTGGCAAGACAATTATCCGCGGTATATTTAAAGTCGGAATTGCAGACACAATCTTTATAGCAGAGCAGACCGGTAATCGGATAAACCTTTGTACAACTGTATAAAGACGTATCGACCGAAACAGAGTCTTTAAATCCGTAAGTGCTGCAACTTTTGGAATCATCTTCAGGATCATCTTCAGGATCATCCGGATCAGGATCAACAGGATCACCTGGATCAGGATTGATGCGGGACGTGTTGTCTTTCAGGTAATCGGGCAGCCAGTATATTCCCGCAACCAAATAGGTCATCTCTGATGAGGCGGGTTTCGGAAGAATTTGCCCTGTAAATCCGTGGGTGTAGTTTTGGAGAACATCATCAGAAATATTCTGAGCCCAAACGTTTTTGCCGGCAAATAACAACATCAACAGAACAAAAACAATAAAACGGTAACAGTTTTTCATTAAGATATCCTCCGGAGTTTAGCGCAAAAATCCGAAACCCATAGAGGAGCGTACATATATATTTACGCGTTTCCGCAAACATGTTACGAAACATGCGGATAACAACGACAGCCCAAATTCCGCCTGTAAACAAAGCGATCCGGCTTTTTTATTTTTTGCAAATCTACACACCACTATAGATTATGTTTTTACTTTAGCATAATCTTTGCAATGTGTCAAACAGTATTTGCATAGACTGGACGAAACCAGGCAGCGCCTGGAGGCAGTGGCAGCGCCACGGGCATAACTGGCTGCCGGAGAGCCGCCGGTGGCAATACCTAAGCGGCTGCGGAGGGAATTTTACTTTTTTGTGAGTTGGGTGTTGGTTGAAAATTTAAAAGGCCGAAAGAAGGAACTTTCGGTTGAACGGTCGAATTTTAAACAAGGATTTTTAATCCACCCTGCGTTTCAGGTAATTGAGAATGTATACTCTGATGGCGCCGGACAGATTTTCTATCGTCCGCTCGGCGTCAATTTGGGTGACAAGCTGATTGACGGTCAGTCCCTCTTTTGCCGCTATGGTTTTCAATTCTTCAAAAAATTCTTTTTCCAGCGAAATGCTGGTTGCGTGGCGATTGGCTATGACGACCGACTGCTTGGGCATGATTATTTTTTGCGGAAGGCATCTATTGAAATAACTTCGGCCGAGCCGGAGGCTTTGCGGGTCGGAGCCGGTTCATCCTCATCTTCATCAATTTTCTGTCCTGCGGCAGAAGCCTCGCCGCTGTTGAAGCTGAGGCCGAATTTTGCATAGGGATCGGCAAAATAAACTATCGAATCATACGGAATACGAAGTGTCTGCGGAATTCCGCCAAAACTGAGATCTACCTCAAAATAGGTTTCTCCAACCATCAAATTGGCAAACTGATGCTGCAAAACTATCGTCATTTCGTCCGGATACTGATTGAGAAGCTGCGCCGAAACACGGACATTGGGATGCGTGGTTTTAAAGGTGATGTAAAAATGATGCTCCCCGGGAAGCCCCTCTTCCGCAGCTATGCGCAAGGCCTCAATCACAACATGCTTGAGCGATTTTTCCACCAGTTTGTCATAATTAATTTCCAAATCATCCATATGCATCTGCACCCTCTGTCAAAACAAACAAAAAAGCGGGCCGTCCTGTTGCTGGGTGGCCCAAACCCCACTTACAGCTATCCAAAGCTATAAGAATTTGAATTTGTTGCGACTACAAATTAAGCAGCCATTGCAACAGGAGCTACGTTATTATCGTTAGCATTCATTTTGTTTGAACCGATAACGGTGGTATCTCACCGGACACAGCATTTTGCTATCTTTACCATACCCTGTCAAACCTGTCTCACCCCCGTAAAAATCTTTTGCCCCTTTGCGCGGCCGCCGGATTTGTCTTTTAGCAACGGCACGATTGGTGGAGGTGCCGGGTACTGCCCCCGGGTCCAAAGCATCTATTTCATAGTGCCTCTAGTGTCATAGCCGGATTGCTCCGGCAATTTTTAATTATATTCAATTTTGTGCAAATTTCAAGCGCTAAGATTGGCCATAATCAAACGGATAATAAAAATTTGGGGATTATCGCGCGCTACGGCTGTTCTTTTAAAGTGATATGGCTATAATCCAAAACAAATTAACCCTGACGGATGTTGTATAATGACCAAAGTTGCCATCTGGTGCCGCCACGAGAACGACAGCGTCATCGGTATCGGATCGTCGATACCCTGGCACGTCTCTTCTGATTTCAGGCGCTTTAAGCGAATTACCGGCGGAAAGAATATCGTCGCCGGCGAAAAAACTTACGAAAGTTTCCCCAACCGGACGCTGCCCGACAGAAAAATTTATGTGCTGACCTTTAACCCCGATTACGAGGTTTCGGACAAGGCCAACCATTTTGTGGTGACCGATATCCGGACTTTTAAGGATTTTGACGGCGATTTGTATATTGCCGGCGGCGCCAGCGTCTACAAGGCCTTTATGAGCGGCGGCAGCAAACTGATGCCCGACATTGTCGTTGACTGCGTTTATCACGGCCCCCTGAATCCCGAGCTGAAGGGCGATAAATTTGACATCCAACCTTGCGCCGAAGCCCTGCAAAAACATTATCGTCAAATGACGCCCGGACACGAGCTTGACAACATTACCACCACGGTTTTTGCCAAAAAAGGCGATTTTGTGGAACAGTCAGTTTTGAAAAGAATCGTAAAAGCTATTGAAGAGGAATAAAAAACATGCGGCAATACCTTGATTTGCTGAAAGATATTATGGAAAACGGCGTTGATAAAATGGACCGGACCGGAACCGGCACCCGCTCGATTTTCGGCCGGCAGATGCGCTTTGACCTGAGTAAGGGTTTTCCGCTGGTAACAACCAAAAAGGTCCATCTGAAAAGCATCCTTTATGAATTGCTGTGGTTCATCAAGGGCGACACCAATGTTAAATATCTGCAGGATCACGGCGTGCGCATCTGGAACGAATGGGCTGATGAAAACGGTGATCTCGGCCCGGTTTACGGGTCGCAGTGGCGCAACTGGAACGGCGAAGGCATTGACCAGCTTGCCGACGTTATCAACCGCCTGAAAACCAACCCTAACGACCGGAGAATGATTGTCACGGCCTGGAATCCCGGTAAAATCGGCCAAATGCGTTTGCCGCCCTGTCATATGATGTATCAGTTTTATGTTGCAAACAACAAATTGTCCTGCATGCTCTATCAACGCAGCTGCGATATGTTTTTGGGCGTGCCGTTCAACATTGCCTCTTATGCATTGCTGACCATGATGGTTGCTCAGGTTTGCGGGCTGCAGCCGGGAGAATTTGTGCATACGCTCGGCGATACGCATATTTATCATAATCACTTTGATCAGGTGCGCGAACAGCTGAGCCGGGAACCTTACCCATTGCCGCAGATGAAAATTAATCCGTTTGTTAAAGAGATTAACGATTTTAAATACGAAGATTTTGAACTGGTCGGTTATCAATGTCACGATACCATTAAGGCCAAAGTTGCCGTCTAGGAGCCTCAATGAATTATGTTTTAACCGAAGTTCAGGTCGTTAAACTGCCGCATTATGTCGAAAATCCGGCCAATTTGACTTATGCGACGCCGCTGGCCGCGTGCTTTGATATCTGTGCGGCGCTGGATGAGCCTTTGTCGCTTCGTCCCGGTGACCGTTTTGCCGTTCCGACCGGCGTTCGTTTTGCGCCGCAAGCGCCGCTGTGGTTTCGGATAAATTCGCGCAGCGGTCTGGCCGCTAAAAACGGTATCATTACGCTGGCCGGAATTATTGACAGCGATTATCGCGGCGAAATCAAAATCGTGCTGCTTAATACCAATCCTTCCGGCGAAGCTTATATCATCCGCCCCGGAGACAAAATCGCCCAGGTTGAACTCCCCTTCCCTTACCGGGCCGTCTTTAAGGAAGTTTCGGCCGACGCCTTTGACGAATCGGGCTTGCGCGGCAGCGGCGGTTTTGGCTCCACCGGGCGCTGAGCAGCCGCTTTTCCGCCTTTCAGGCTGGTCAGCGCAATGCCGAAAATCACCAAGATACCGCCGATTAACTGAGAGAAATACAGTTTTTCGTGCAACAGAAAATATGCCTCAACCCCGCTGAACAACGGCAACAGATAATAAATAATACCGGTTTTGACGCTGCCGATTTTGGCCAGAGCCGTATTCCAGGCCAGGTATGCCAAAACCGAGTTAAAGATTCCCAAATAAACAAAAACGCCGTAATCAACTGCCTTCAGCCTGAAAAAGCCTCCAAGTCCCGACGTCACAAACAAAAAAGGAATAATAATCACCACCCCGGTCACGGCCGTGGCCGCCAGCATGGCGGTTTGGGAAACTTGCGGCGGACGTTTTGCCTGCAGCAGGGAATAAACGGCAAAGAAAAACGTATTGAGCAGCATTATCAAATCTCCGTCGGCCAACCGTATTTTTGAAAATCCATCAAAGTTACCCCGCAGAATAACCGTAATCACCCCCAAGACGGCTATTGCCAGCCCCAAAATCTGCCGTCCCGATACCGGCGTATGCAGAAACAGCCGCGCCAATATAACCAAAAATATCGGTCCGGTTACATCTAGAAGCCCCATATTTACGGCCGAGGCCGTGCGCCCGGCATAATAAATCAAGGTATTGTCAAACACTATCCCGGTTAAGGCCAGCCATAAAACAAGCTGCCAGTTTTTCAGCAGCAAAAACCACTGCCGGCACAATTCCTTCCACGCCGCCGCCAGCAAAATCGCCGCCCCCACCACCCAGCGTCCGAAGGCAATTTCAAACGGTTGAAGAGATGTTGCAAAATAGCTGGCTATGATGATATTAAAACTCCAGAAAAATATGGCCGCCAAAGCCATCAAATATCCCTTTGCGTCTTCTGTCTCCATGTTTGCCTCCGCCCGCAAATTTCTTATATCCCCGCAAATATAATTCCGGACGGAAAAAAATTAAACTCTTGTCTTGCGTTTTTGATTATTTGGCTTTATCAATAAATCATAAGAAAAAGAATTATTGTTAAATTAAAAATTGTTATAACTATGAAAAAGTTTGATTTGCTTTTGCTGTTTTTGCTTGCCGTATTATGTTTGATGTTGTTTGGCTGCTCCAAGAACGATGATGCCCCGCGGATTACGCCTCCTTTTGAAGAGGTTGAACAGCCCGCTGCCGAAATCGTGAAAATTTACGAAATCAAAAAACGGCGTTCCATGCCGCTGTTTGGCTATGATATGTATGTCATGAAGCTTTCTGACGGCAAAATAAAACATGTTTTGCGCTGGACGCTTGGAATTGATTTGCACGTCGGCGACCGGATTGATTATAAAACATTCAGTCTGGTTCCCGATGAAATCTCAACCCTCAACGGTTACGAAATCGGCATTCCCGACGAAAGCAATTCTCAGACTGCCTCTTCCCGCAGTTTGATTGCCAGTGACCCGATAGAAACTGATATCGTCGACATGTTTGAACAGGGCATGGTATACGGTATTCCGCTGCTGCCGATAGCAACCTTGTGTATCGAAACAGAGGACGGCTCGCTGATTACCGTCAAAAAAAGCAAAGACAATTCCGGTCTGCAAATCGGTGACAGAATCGTTTACAACGTTTATACGTTGTTTCCAAACGAAGTTCTTGCTCTCAAAAAACTCCGCTAACCCGGACGCCGGGAGCGATTACCTAAGCGGCGGTGGAGAGGCTTCCACTTTTCTGCCGGCGAGCCATCGGTGGCAAAATCTAAGCAGCGGTGGAGAGAATTCCACTTTTCTGATGGCAGCGCCACGGGCAATATCTAAGCGGCTGTGGAGAGAATTTTACTTTTCTGTAAATCGGGTGCCACTTCAAATAAAAACCCGGAATATTCTTGAATTTTCCGATTTAGGAAAAGAGGCCAAGAATATTCCGGGGTTTTATTATTAATAGCGCTTATATGTTTTACTGCATGCGCTGTTAGCATCATTCGCATAATGGGTAACATTGTCACAGGCAATGCTGGAACCGTTATTGCCGCTGCAGGTTTTACTGACTTCGGTACTCCATGCCATCCGCAATTCCTGACAATATGTTCCCACGATGGAACAAGTATCGTTGCAAGTTCCGCTTGTTACCGCTTTTTTGGTGCCGCTAAATCCCGGAGGCGTCTGAATTGTAACGCCGGCAATAATCTGCTCGCAAGTTTTGGTGAAGTTGGTGTTGCACTGAACGACACAGCTGTTGTTTGACTTTTCATATCCCGAGTTGCAAGCCCAGGCGGTACAGATACCGCAGCTGTTTTTGTTGGAGCAATAGCCGTTTGTCGGGACAGAAACCGCAGAAGCTTTACAGTCATTGTGTTTACAGCCATTGCCGTCTTTGTAGTAATTACTTTTACAGGACCAGCCGGTTTTGATGACGTAGTCTCCGGAGCAG
>CASFLC010000102.1 GCA_949295475.1 uncultured Pseudomonadota bacterium | reverse complement strand
GCGGCGTCTGCGCCGGATCGGTCATTGCCATACCGCAGATAGCCGACATCAGCCAGATCTGAGTAAACAAAGCCCAGCCGCGCCGACGGCCAAGCCTGCCGAACAAAGGCAAGCGAAACCTGTCGACAATCGGAGACCAGGCCCATTTCAGACTGTATGGCGTCTTTGCCAAAGAAAAAAGCCCGATAACCGCCAGCGTCACGCCGGCGTCTTTCAGCCAGAGATTAAGCGTCCCGAACACCAGCAGCAAAGGAAAACCGCTGGAAAAACCCAGCAGCAGCATTGCCAGCATTCGCCTGTCACAGTACACCTGCGCGGACTTAATCCATTTTTCAAACATGACCTTCGCCTTAAACTTGCTTATTTTTTACAAGTATTAACACGGCAGTCTTAATATTTTCTTTATCGGAAAAGCCCGCAAATCAAATCTGCGGGCTTTTGCGGTCAACGCTTCGGACGGCTGCTCAGTTCATTTTGTGGCTGAGGCTTTCCTTAAGCGAACAGGTCGGAACAAAAATCATCGCCAGCGCCGAAATGCCTATCAGCAAATAAACGATGCGGCTCAGCGGCGTCAGCGGACCGAACAGGAAAGACACCAGATCAAAATCAAAAGCGCCGACCAGACCCCAGTTGACGCCCCCGATAATCGTCAAAATCAAAGCCAGATTTCTCCAAAACATTTTACTCTCCTTGTTTAAAATTGCTTTCAGAAAGTTTAACGGTTATGATATATGGCAATTCGCCGAATTTTCAACCGGAGCAAAATCAAAATGTACAGCGAAAAATTTTTGAAATTTATTGAAATCTGGCAAACGGAATTTGCTCAGGAAGCTTCCATAGATAAAAAAATCTGCCGCGATAAAGACGGACGACCGCTTCCGTGGTATACATACCCGGCAACGGAATATTTGTCGCAATTCGATTATCAAAATAAAAAAATCTTTGAATTCGGCTGCGGCTATTCCTCTTCATTTTGGGCCGAACGGGCCCAAAGCGTCGTCAGTATAGAAAACGACCTTCAATGGCATGATAAATGGCAGAAAGAATTCCGCTATGCAAATCTTGACCTCCGCCTGCGGGAAGACAACGAAAGTTACGAAAACGCCGTTTTGGAAGATGCTGGATTATATGACGTCATTGCCATAGACGGCCGACGCCGCGCCCAATGCTGTCAAACAGCCGTCCGCAGTTTGGCGCCGGGCGGCATGATAATCCTCGACGACAGTGACCGCGTCAACACCTCGGCAGATTACGTCAAAGCTGTAAAAACGCTGCGAGACGCCGATTTAATTCAGATAGATTTTTACGGCTTTTGTCCGATGAACTGCTATGCCAAAACGACCTCCCTTTTTATACGCCGGGATTTCAACCTGCCCGCACGACACCCCGTTCAACCGATCTGCGGCAGAGGCAGCCTTTGGTCGATGAACCGCCGGCGACGCAAAGAATTTTTCAAAAAATTTGAAAAACAAAACCTTTAATTCGCAAACGCCGCAGCTATATCAAAAAGAACGTTCACCTTCAGCTGGAAAGACCGATGCTCTGGATTATCAACGGACTGGTTTACGGATTCTTTTCCGCCCTGTATGCCATGGTTAACCAAAAACACCGTTTCAACGGCTATGTCCTGGGCATCTGGCGCGGTTTCGGCATCGCCGTCGTTTTTTTTCCCTTTCTGTTTTTTCTGCCGCTGCAAACCGACATCCGCAACTGGATTCTGCTGATATCACAGGGACTGCTTATCGGCATTTACGATTCGCATCTGTTCTTCGCCTCTGCCCGCTACGGCGCCGGCGCGGCTTCCCGCTCCATGAGCATTACCGTTTTGTTTACCGTTGTTATGTGGTGGAGCTTAACGCCGCAACTGTTTTTAAACCTGCTGCGCAACGGCAATGTATTCATAACCCTGCTTTTGGTGCTGTTCGGCTTCAGCGTCAGTTACTGGTATATGATAAAAGACCGGGTCACCAAAGAAGTTATGGACTATACCGCGCCGGCGGTCTTTGCCCTTGCCGGCATGAGCGTTATCACCAAAGAAATTGCCGATATGGGACAAAATGTCTGGCACAACATAGCTTATTATCTGGTGGTGGCAACTTTTGTCAGCGGCCTCTACAATACAATCATGTACATCAAAAGCGAGCGTCCGGACATCAAAAAATTCTTCAAAACCGTTTTTGCGCCGGAAATTATCGGCATCGGCTTCTACCTCATCAGTTTCAGCGCCGCATTAATTACCTCTAAGAACATGGCCATGCGGCTGGCGCCCAACCCCGGTTATGTGGTGGCTCTGGTTCTGACCGCCCCGATATTTGTTTATCTGCTTAACAAACAAACCAAAACACCTGACAACCTCTCCGTCAAAGCCGGTTTTTCAATGATACTTTTTTTATTTTTGATAATGTTGCTGGTCACCGGCAATTACGGCATAAAAGATTAAGACCACAATTCCTCGGCAATCCGGTCAAGCAGCAGCCGGCCCACAGAGGTTGCCTTCAAACGGGCCGGAGAATCTTCAACCAGCCCAAGTTGCCGCAGCTGCTGCCGCTTTGCGGCGCCGATTATATCATCAAACTTCAGACCGCATATTTTTTCAAAATTCTTTTTATCGATTCCTTTCTCCAGACGCAGCCCCGTCAGCAGCAGTTCCTCCGCCCTTTCCCGGGAGGTTAATTTTTCCGCCCGGCAGCGATAGGTTGTGGCAAAAAAATTGCCGCCGCAGGTCAAACGCCCGTGAGCGCCTTCGCCAATACCGATATAATCGCCGCCCTCCCAATATAACAAATTATGACGACACTCAAAACCTGGACGGCAAAAATTAGACACTTCATAACGGGGATATCCGGCCGCGGCAGCAGCCTCTCCGGTTCTCTGATAAAACTCTGCCGCCGGTTCCTCCGTCATCGGTTCAACGCCCTTTTTGGCAAAAACGGTGCCTTCCTCAATCGTCAGCTGATAGAGAGACAAATGCTTCAATCCCAAAGAAAAGACAAAACGCAAATCCTTTTCCCAAACTTCGAGATCCTGATTCGGCAGCGCATAAATCAAATCTGCCGAATGATTGTCAAACTGCCGCAGAATTTCTTCTATGGCAGACAACGCCTCCGCCGCGGTATGCGTCCGTCCCAAAAAATTCAAATCTTCGTCATGCAGAGATTGCACACCCAGAGACAAACGATTAATGCCGGCCTGTTTCAAATCGGCAAACAGCGAAGAATGACGGCTGTTGGGATTCGCCTCCAACGAAATTTCCGCCCCTTTTGCCAGCCGCCATTTTTTGGAAATATAATCAATCAGACGCTCGATATTTTGCGGAGACAGCAGCGACGGCGTCCCTCCGCCGAAAAAAACCGAAGTAATTTCCCGCGGGCCGGTCATCTCTGCATAAAAATCCATTTCCTTCAGATATTCGTCAACCAACTTATCCTGTGGCACATCTTTCCATACCCGGCTGAAAAAGTCGCAATACGGACATTTGCTCCGGCAAAAAGGCCAGTGAATATAAACGCCGCAACCGGCCACTTTGCTTTTCCTCTACAAAATAAATTTCGACAAATCGCTGGCTTTGGTATATTTGCTGAGCCTTTCTTCAACCATCGCCGCCGTAATGACCGCCGTCTCGCCGCTGCGGTCCGAAGCCGTAAAGCTGATATCTTCCAGCAGAATTTCCAAAACCGTATGCAGCCGCCGCGCACCGATATTTTCAACATTTTCATTGATGGCTACGGCAATATCGGCAATCTTGTCTATCGCTTCTTTTTCAAATTCCAGCTTAAAATTTTCGGTTCCGAGCAAAGCCGTATACTGTTCAATCAGATTGGCCTCCGGCTCAGTTAAAATACGCACAAAATCCTCATGCGTCAGTGCCTTGAGTTCAACCCGTATCGGCAGACGTCCCTGCAATTCCGGCAGCAAATCGGAAGGCTTTGACAAATGAAAAGCTCCCGAACAAATAAACAGAATATGGTCTGTCTTAATCATTCCGTATTTGGTACTGACGGTCGTCCCTTCAATCAACGGCAGTAGGTCGCGCTGAACCCCTTCGCGGGAAACATCGGCTCGGCCTCCTTCCGATTTTCCGGTAATCTTGTCGATTTCATCAATAAAAACGATGCCGTCGTTTTCAACGGTTTTTAAGGCCTCCCGCGTAATTGCCTCATTATCGAGCAGTTTATCGCATTCCTCGTCAATCAATTGCTTATAGGCCTGTTCCACAGGTAGCTTTTTGGTTTTGTATTTAGGCGCGGAACCACCCAGCAAATCACCCAAACTGATCATACCCATAGACGCGCCGGGCATACCGGGAATATCAATCGTCGGCATGGATGCCTGACTGTTATCCAACAAAGAAATCTCCACTTCGCGTTCGTTAAGCTTTCCCTCCCGAAACAACTGACGGAATTTTTCCTTGGTGTCGTCTCCCGCCGAAGTACCGACCAACGCCTCCAACAGCCGCTCTTCCGCGCCGGCTTCGGCTTTGACGCTGACCTGACAGCGCATTTTCTTTTTGGTCTCGTTAACGGCAATTTCAGCCAAATCACGGACAATGCTTTCGACATCGCGCCCGACATACCCGATTTCGGTAAACTTGGTCGCTTCTACTTTAATAAACGGCGCTTTTGCCAAACGAGCCAGACGGCGGGATATCTCTGTTTTACCAACACCCGTCGGCCCCACCATCAAGATATTTTTGGGAACGATTTCTTCTTTAAGCCGGTCCGGCAGCTGCATACGGCGCCAACGATTGCGCAAAGCGATAGCCACCGCTTTTTTGGCTTCCTCCTGACCGATAATGTATTTGTCAAGTTCCGAAACGATTTCCCGCGGGCTGAACATATTTGCACTCATGCTTCAATTCTTTCAATAATCACGTTATGGTTGGTATAAACATCAATATCGCCGGCAATTTTCATGGCCTTTTGAGCTATTTCTTCCAAATTCATACCCGGAACGTCATACAGCGCCTTGGCCGCCGCCATGGCATAATTTCCGCCGCTGCCGATTCCGATAATCCCGTCGTCGGGTTCCATAACCTCGCCCGTTCCCGAAATAACCAACGAGGTCTCTTTATCCGCCACAATCATAAAGGCCTGCAACTGACGCAGATACTTATCCATCCGCCAATCCTTGGCCAGTTCAACCGCCGCCCGTTTCAGCTGATACGCATGCTTTTCAAGTTTGGCTTCAAGCCTCTCAATCAAAGTAATACCGTCGGCGGCAGCACCGGCAAAACCGGCCACGATGCTCCCGTCGCCAATTCGACGAACCTTAACCGATTTTGACTTAAAGATTATGGATTCGCCCAGCGTGGCCTGACCGTCGCCGGCCATGACCGCCTCATTGCCTTTTCTAATGCACAAAATTGTAGTCATTCTTTCTCTTTCATAAAAAGGTTATAGCTATTATCTAGTAAAAAAAAGTCGGCATTGCAAGCATTCAAAAAAATAAAGCCCGAACCGGACTTTACTTTTCGTATTTACATTCGATTTACAAACTTTGTTATCTCTTCCTAAATCTTCTTTTTTCTGCTTTCGGCTATTCCCCGGAACGAGACCGGTCACGAAAAACGAACCACCCTCCGCCACAGGACACGAAAAAGGCCGGATGGCGTGTGTGGATAATAAGATTTTAGGGCAGCAAAGAAAATCTTAACAAACACAAGGCACGTTAAAAGGTTGGAGAATGGATGAAACAGAGTGTTTCACAAGGCGAACGCGAGCGAGCGTACAAAGAAGTACGTGACCGAGCGCGAGACCGCAGTTAAACGATCTGTTTCGCCATTATACAGCCTTTTCCCCGTCCCGCTAAATCTGCATTAAACACCAGCCAGACGGCCTTTTTAATTATTTCTTTTCCAACCCCTTCATAGGCTTCGGCGCCTTATCGTCTTTGGAACGGTCAACGGCATCGGCCAAAGGCGTTTCATAAGTCTTTATGGCCGCCGGTTTTCTGGCCGGAGCCGCCCGCCCGCAAATTTCAAGGCCGAGAGCCTTGAGGGCCGTATCTATCGGAATGAAAAGATCCGGAGAATCTTCCAGCTTTTTACTTTCATGAGCGATACCGACAATGTTGCCGTTTTTGTCAATCAGTGCACCGCCGAGAGAAACACTCTGAACAAAGGTGTCCACAATAATCTCCGGTCCGCGCTCCTCCGTCCAGCGATAACCGATAACCTTGCCTTCATTATCAATATAGCCTTCGCCTTCGGTTTCCAAATCCAAAAGCCCCAATGTCATCAAAACGTCTTTGTTAACTTCGGGAAGTTCCAAAGAAAGCGGCAGCGGCGTATAACTTGTTTTACTGTCCAACAACAACAGCGCCACGTTTTTGCTCGGATTTGCACGGAAAGCGCCGGCTTTCATCTTTTTGCCGTTAATCGTCGTAATATCAAACGTATTATTGTTTTTGACCATCAGATCGGCAGACGTCAAAATCATATTATCGGAAATAATCAGTCCGGCGCCTTTTTTACCCTTCTGATTTTCAACCGAAACGACCGACGCCCTGACTTTATACAAATTCTGAGGATTCAGATTATCATACGGAGCCTGATTGCGGATGCAGAAGCTGCTGCTGCCCTCGGCAAACGCATCTTCCGCCATCTGCCGTGCCCGCGTCAGAGTAATTTCGTCCGTATCCAGCGGCACGTCAATCCAATAATCATCGGCAATCGTTACGTTTTCCTTTACGTTTTTAACCACCGTGCAACCGTCGCCGCCGATTTCAATAGCCCGGCAGCGCTCGTCAATCGTCAGTCCGCCGGTACGGCTGTTGCGTCCTTTAATCCAGCGGCCGCCGGTTGTAACCGTTACAACCTCGGTAACGCAATCGCCGCCGCAGCTGTGAACAATCTCGCCGTTGGCATCGACATAAAGGGTATCGACAATCTGCCCCTCGGAATTAATAATGCGGCCGGAGGCATCAACAAAAGCGCCTTCAACAATCCGTCCGTCGCTGTCATAAACTTTTCCGTCGGCATCAACACGCATTCCTTCAACAATATTGCCAGCTTCGTCGATAATTTTGCCGTCGGTGGTCACTTTTAAAGAAGAGCCGTTGACGCCGGAACGGCTGTCAATAATATTTCCGCCGGCATCAACATAAACGCCTTCAATAACTTTGCCGTCGGCACCATACACGCGTCCTTCGGAGTCAACGCTAATATTCTCAATCACCTTTCCGTCCCTGTCGACAACCTGCCCGTTCGGCGCAACGCGTAATCCGGAACCTTGGATTCCCGAACGGCTGTCAATAACCGAACCGAAACCGCGAACGCCCGAAGTTTCGTCAATAGCGGTGCCGTCCTCCAGATAGACGACTTTATCAACTTTGCCGCCTCTGGTTTCCAAAGGAATCTCCGTTTGTTCTACAAAATCTTCGGTAACGGCTCCTGCCGGCTTGCCCAGACCGGAAGCGCACTCCTGCAGCAATTCGACCCCTTTAAGCTCTTTGTCATACTGAGCCTTAAAAGATTCCGAACGCATTTCCCGCTCGCGCAAAATATCTTTCTGACGCTGCAGTTCCTCGGGCCGGATACGCTGAGACACGGTTTGATTAAAGCACTGAATTTCCGGAAGCTTGCCCAAAGCATCTTCAAAAGCACGCTCTACCAGCAGCGTTTCCCCGTTAGGTTCGCCTTCCGAAACCTGACCGTAACCGGTTGTCATGCCTTTGCAGTAAACCTCGTCGCCCAGCAGATTGGTGATTCTCCAAACAACGGCGATTTCCGACGTTCCGCTGCGCAATCTTCTCTGTTTGACGTTATCCCAGTCAAATTCATCACAGATATTCATGAAATAATCGGTAATTTCGGCCGTCACCAGATATTCAGGAGTCTCAATCCGGTCGGATTCCCGAT
>CASFLC010000101.1 GCA_949295475.1 uncultured Pseudomonadota bacterium | reverse complement strand
TTATCTTGATGTTTGCATTATTTGTTAGTATTATCTCTATAGGCATGAGCAGTCCCTCCAAAATGTTTGTGGTGAACTGATTATAATCCTTTTTTATAATCTTGGATACTGCTCTTGCCCCCATCTTTGATGTTGAGCCTGATACGGCCGGACGGCCAAAGGGAGCCTGTCGAGCGGTGGGGCGCTCAAGCTTGCCGAAGGCATTGGTGAGCGCCGAAACCGCAGATAACGAGCAAACATTTTTGCGAGTTATCAATCTGCAGCCGGAGCCCCTCCAAAGAGGGGATTTTTTATTGGCTTAGGCTACTCTGATACGGCCGGGCGGCCAAAGAACAAACGTTTAAATTTCAAAAAAAAATCCCGGTCTGCCTCTCATGACAAACCGGGATAAAATTAAATCATTAAAAAGCGAGGACACAACGAACGCGGCTACTGGTATTCTTAACGTAGTAGTTGGTGTACACGCCGCCGTCGGACGGTCTGACGCCCCAGGCGTAACCGTTACTGCACTCGGACGAAGACCAATACCAATCGTTTTCCACAAGTAATGGCTTATTTATCTCCTTAAGTGCTTCTTGAACAGAATCAAGATTTCTAAATATCTTGACCAATTCATCTTTACTGGGCAAAAACGCCTTACCGACCCTGACGCCATCAAAGGCATACGCAACACACCAATCATCCGCGCCCAAATCATTGGTAAGGTCCTCGGAAAAAAACGGCAACTCTGTTTCCCGCAACCCGAGAACCAAACCATGCCTTCCGCTGTCATCAACCCAGCTGACAACCCCGGAAATCTGTTTCTCCTGAATAACCTCTGCCGAAATCGTCCCGTCAGAGTAATAATACATCCCCGGACAAACAACATCAGGTAATACAGCTTCTTCAGATTGAACGGAAACTTCCTCTGTTTTGTCAGAGCAAACAGAAATTTTGCCAAAATACGCTGCCACCTCTTCCGGCGTTAAGCCAAAACCTTCTGCAACGACCGTTAACGCTTTTAATTTTTCATTTTTTTCCATAATTATACAGTTTGGTTAATAATTTGTTTTCTGGGCAACAAATTAAATTACAACTTCCATTATGTCAACGACAAATTAGAAAAACAAAAAAAACCGGTCTGCCTCTCATGACAAACCGGGATAAAAACTATAAACTAAAATTTCCAAACACAACGAACGCGGTAATTGCCATCCTTACTGGTGAAGTTGGTCATACTGCCGTCGGACGGTCTGACGCCCCAGGCGTTATAGTTACTGTACTCGGACGAAGACCAATACCAACTATACTTATCAAGCAATGGCCTATTAATCTTCTTAAGTGCTTTTTGAACAGCATCAAGATTTTTAAATATCTTGACCAATTCGTCCCCGTTGGGCAAAAAAGCCTCTCCGGGTTGAATACCGTCAAAATCATACGCAACGCACCATTCGGCTGCCTCTGCCTTTTTATTCTGTTTCCGAGCCGCTTCCAAAATCAAGCGGGTATTCTCCCTGCCGCTTTCTGTGAAAGCACCGACTTCTAATTCATCGCCGGACCACGGCAACTCTGTTTCCCGCAACCCGAGAATCAAACCGTGCTTGCTGCTTTCATCAACCCAGCCAACAACACCGGAAAGCTGTTTTTTCGAAAGAACCTCTGCCGAAATCGTCCCGTCAGAGTAATAATACATTCCCGGACGAACAACATCAGGTAATACAGCTTCTTCGGATTGAACAGAAGGTTTGCCAAAATACGCGACCACCTCTTCTGCCGTCAACCCCAAAACTTCTGCAACGGCCGCTAACACTTTTAATTTTCCATTTTTTTTCATAATTATAAAGTTTAAATCAATAATTCGCTTTCTACCCAATAACCTAAATCACATCCGTCTTCCTGTCAAGGACAAAATAGACAAACAAAAAATCCCGGCCTGCCTCTCACGACAAACCGGGATAAAAACTATAAACTAAAATTTCCAAACACAACGAACACGGTACTTGTAAAGCTTACCGGAGTTGCTGCTCATGTAGCCGTCGAATGGTCTGACGGCCCAAGCGTCATAGTAATCATACTCGGACGAAGACCAATACCAATAATCCTCCTTAAGCAAACACCTGCTTATTTTCTCCAGCGCTTCTTGAATGGCTCCCAGATTTCTAAATATCTTAACCCATTCTTCTCTGCTTGCCAAGAAAGCCTCTCCGAACTGAACACCGTCAAAATCATATTCAACGCACCATTTAGCCGCCTCTGCCAGTTCCACTTCCAAAATCAAACGGGTATTCTCTTTGCCGTCAGCATTTTCAGGAAGATTTACCACTAAATAATCACTTGACCACGGCAACCTTACTTCTCGCAACCCGAGAACCAAGCCGTGTCTTCCGCTGTCATCAACCCAGCCGACAACCCCGGAAAGCTGTTTATCAGAAAGGATATCTGCCGAAATCGTCCTGTCCGAATAATAATACATTCCCGGACAAACGACATCAGCGGATACAACTTCTTCAGATTGGACGGAAGCATCTCCTGTTTCTTCTGATTCAACGGATGCTTTGCCTAAATACGCAATAACCTCTTCCGCCGTCAGACCCAAACTTGAAATAAAGGCCTGTACCTTTTTTAATTTTTCATTTTTTTCCATAATTATA
>CASFLC010000100.1 GCA_949295475.1 uncultured Pseudomonadota bacterium | reverse complement strand
GGTCAAAATCGGTCGGATGAATGTCCGCCACCAAACCGCATCCCAGACGGGACTTCAGGCGGGTTTCGATGCCTTCCAGATCCGCCGGGGACTTATCCGCGGAAATAATAATCTGCCGGCCCTCCTCAATCAGGGAATTGAAAGTGTAGAAAAATTCTTCCTGCGTCGTGTCTTTGCCGCCCATAAACTGAACATCGTCCACCATCAGCACGTCTACCGAACGAAATTGTTCTTTAAACGCCGTGGTATCTTTGTAACGCAGGGCGCGGACAAACTTATACATAAACTTTTCCGCCGAAAGATAAACAATGTTGCGGGTCGGATCCTGCTGCTTGATATGCCAGGCAATGGCATGCATCAAATGGGTTTTGCCGAGGCCGACGCCGGAATACAGAAACAACGGGTTAAACGACACGTTTCTGGATTCGGCAACCTTGCGTGCGGCGGCATAAGCAAATTCATTGGTCTTGCCGACAACAAAATTGTCAAAAGTATATTGAGGGTTAAGCGGTACGGACAGCGTATCGTTCAAAGCCGTTTCGTTGGCGTTTGCAGCCAGAGAATTAAACCCGGACTGATAAATGCTTTGCGGCGCCGGCGTTGAAGAAATCTTTTTCAAAAGGGAACGGCAGGTCGGGTTGTAAAGGCCGTGGCCGTCTTCCTGAACCGCTTGAACCACAAAATTAACGTTTTTAATGGCGGGATTTTTCTTTTCCCAGATTTTGTGAATACGATCGCTGTAATGCGTAATCACCCAGTTTCTCATAAAGCGGGTCGGAACGCAGATGTTCATCACACCATCATTAAAAGACCCCAGAGTTAACGGTTTTAACCAACTGTCAAAGGCTGTTTCCCCGACTTCGTTTTTTAATTGGCTGCAAATCTGCCCCCATTGGTCTTGAACAGAATTGTTGTCTTTTATTGCTTCTTCAGCCATTTTTACTCCCCAATTAATTATAATAAGTTAAACCATAAACAAATTACGCATCGGCACTTCGCTCCGCAACCGTAAAGCTGTTTCGGTAATTGTCCGTGCCGCCCGGGTTTTCCTGCGTCTTTGTCCGTTTTTTTTGAAAAAGATTCATAATTTTCAAAAAAACGAACCGTCGCCGTGCAACCCTTTTCGTTACTAACAATCCGTCCGCTCCTGTTTTTTGCTATCTCCAAAAGCACTGAACGAATTGTTCACGCAACTGTTTCCCCTTTTTATCTCAGCGGGAAATTTTTTTTAAGGCTGCCGTAGGATTGAAATTAAACATGATGCCGTTTCGTCTGGCTCTTAAATCGTTGCCGTAGCTTTATTGTTTTTCCGCCAAAACCTCCCTGTTTTGCGGAATAATTCTTGGGCACGATATGTTTCCCCGTTTTTCAATCTCTTCGCTTTTGATGTCTTCCGCCGGCTTTTTGTGGTTTTGATAATTGCCCGCCGTTTTAGGGAAGCATTATCATCCGCAAATCGCTCCGGCCGCCAGGCCTCACGAAACCCTGCCCGGTTTTAAAGATTTTTTGCCCCGTTGTTTCAAGCTTTTCAAGCTGCTCTCCGGACTGCAAATTTTCTCATCACCGGCTGTCTGTATCCGTGCAGATTCAATCTGACAGCAATCGGACATGACATCATCTGCTTTTCAGGCAGTTTCTTAAAAACGATTCAAAACTCTTAAGGCAAAAATTTTGAAAATATTTAAATTGCGCATCTCAACGTAAACAATATTTTTCAAAAACAGTTTGCCGTATGATTTTCAATCTTCCGACTGAGTCGTTTTAACAAACTCTCAAAAAGTGATTCGAATACTAAAAGCTTCCCTCATGAATTACAACAGAACATTTTAAGAACATTTAAATTAATTTTCTTGACACAGATTCTTTGCAGAGTCGCCCAGATTCCTTCGCTTTGGGCACAAAAAAACACAAACCGAAAATTCTCTTGTCAAGTAAAAAAGAGAGTCAATTTGTGTCTTTTTATCTTAAAGTTAAAGCGTAAATTAGAGGGCTTTAATTTTCTTTGATAGACGCGAAACGGTACGCGAAGCGGTATTCCGTTTAAAAACACCTTTGCGGGCGGCAGACATCATTTCGGATTCTGCAATTTTGAAAGCTTCGGCAGCCTGTTCTTTATTACCGCTGGCAATAGCAGCTTCAACTTTTTTTACAAAAGTGCGGACGCGGCTTTTGCGGGCACCGTTGATAATGCTTCTTTTATTGTTGCGGTTTATTCTGTTTTTTGCCGATTTATGATTGGCCATTTTTCTTATTCCATTCTACAAAAGTTATTACCAAATTTATTAAATGTATTCAGTTTATAAACTCTAACCCCTTTCAAAGTCAATAATAATTTTGCCTTCAACGGCGTTTTAGCCGTTTTTTTGCATAAATTTTGCCAGCAAATCGCGAAATTCCTGAGTATTGATGGTCAGACGGCAGCTTTTCGATTCTAAATCGCTTCCGTTCAGGGGCGACATGTTTTCGACTTGTTTGATGGTTTCCTTTGCCTGCATCACGGCCTGAAACGGCTGTTCGGCGATTCTCATCGCCACCCGGATTGCTTCTTCTTTCAGGTCAGACAGCGGGACAACGCGGCTGATAAGGCCTCCGACGGCGGCTTCTTCTGCCGTCAGGGCTTTGCCGGTAAGCATGATTTCCATCGTCTGAGCCCGTCCGATGGTATGAACCAGACGGGTGCAGCCTCCGAAAGCCGGAATAACGCCGATACTGGTTTCCGGATAAGCAAATCTGGCGGATTCTGCTGCCAGAATGATGTCGCAGGCCAAAGCCAAATCGCAGCCGAGTCCCAAGGCATAACCGGAAACCGCAGCCACCAGGGGCTTGCTGCAGTTGGCAATTTTGGAAAATTCTTCCTGCCAGGTTTTGAGGGCAAAACTTTGCTGGCTGATTTCGAAACTCAGTTCTTTTACGTCGATTCCCGCTGCAAAAGCCTTATCGTTTCCCTGTAGAATCATAACCCGGATATTTTCGTCATAATCCCAAGTCTGCACCTGATAAGAAATATCGTTGAGCATTTCCAGGCTGACGGCGTTCAGAACCTCCGGCCGGTTTAAAGTAATAATTCCGACATTGCCGCGGACTTCCGTAAGGATATTGCTGCTGTTTTCTTCCATTGCCGCCTCTTACTCGATTTTGCTTTTGACGGTAATTCGCACCATCAGGGGTTTAACCGATTCTCTTGAGATTTCGATAACTTCGCCCTCTCGTTCGAAAATCAGGGTGTTATCGCGTTTGCCCTGATAGGTCCATCCCATTTGCGGCAGTGTATCCTGATAGAATTTTTCAACTTTTTTAAAGCCGACTTTATTGCTGGTCAGCACGGCCTCCACCAGACGGCTTTCTTCGTTGCCGAAAGAAATGCTGTCACTCGGAATCTGAGACATGCCCTCCAGAACGGGAACATCTTCGAGTCCCTCGATAAAACCGGCGGCCTTCAAAGGCGCGCTCATGAACGACAGGGAAACAATGGCAATAAATAAACGCTTCATCATGATTTTTTCACTTTTGTTTGACGGGACAGAAATACGTCGAGCGTCCGGCCAGGACAACTTTTTGAATACCGCCCGTTCGGTTGATGTCACAAGTGCAACAAGGACATTTTTGCCCGGTTTTGTTATAAACGCAATGCATATTTTGAAAATACCCCAGATTTCCGTCCGGTTTTTGATAATCTTTCAAGGTCGATCCGCCGGCGGCAATGGCCCTGAGAAGAACGTCGCGAATGCTTTTGATCAGCGCGGAGCATTCCCGCCGTTTAAGTTCATCGGCCGGACGCAGCGGTGAAATTCCCGCTTCAAACAAGGCCTCTGAAGCATAGATGTTTCCGATTCCCGACACGATTTCCTGATCCAGCAGCGCCGTTTTAATCGGAACTTTTTTACATTGCAGTCGTTCAAAAAGATAGTCGGTCGAAAATGCTTTTTCCAGCGGTTCCGGTCCCAACCGGCAAAGAAGCGGGTGCTCCTTCAGCTTCAAGGTCTTAGTATAAGTCAGCAGGCCGAAGCGCCGCGGATCGTTAAAAGTAATAAAGCCGTTGGAGGTTTCCAGAATAACATGGTCATGTTTTTGGGGCGGAGTCGGTTTTGTATCGGTAATTTTTATTTTTCCGCTCATTCCCATGTGCCAGATAAGGCTTAGGCCGTTATCAAGGTCCATGATAATGTATTTGGCGATTCTCCGATAAGCGGTTATTTTGGCGCCGACAACCTTTTGTCGCAAATCATCGGGGATTTTTTCTCTCAGCTTGTTGTTGTTTATAATGACATCGGTTATATTACAAGAGCCGACGGACCGGCTCAAAGCGGTTTTAATTGTTTCAACTTCTGGAAGTTCCGGCATGGCAGTCTCGTTAAGGTTGGTAATTGCAAAGCATTATAAATGAAAAAAGACAGATTACAATTTATAAAAAAATTTAATTTCGGGCGTTTGTTGGCCCGGTTCGATTCGCTGTTTGTCATTCATGGGCTGAAAGGATTCGAACTGGTCTGCTGGCTGAGCCGTCCGCTGGTTCGCCGCAGCGAGTTGTCGCCGGAAGAAAAAATTGCGGCTCTTCTCAAGGAGGAGCAAAATCCGGCGCTAAATGTTATTTATCGTGAATTTACGGGAGCTTTTCAGCAATGGATGGATAAACTGCCTTTTCCGGAAGAAAAGGAAGCGCTGGGAGAAGTCTGCCTGAAAAGTTCTGCCGGCTTCCGCAATGCCGGATTCTTGTGGAACGTCTTCTGTCGGGCAGCGCCGCGTTACCCTCATTTGCCGGAAGGGCTGCCGTATCTGAAAAAACGTTTGGATTTAAACGGCGATATGCGGTTATACGCATCGGAACTTGAACTTCTGCAGGAACATGCGGCCTCTTTTCCGGGGAGTTTTTCTTTTGACATCGACTGGGTTAAAACCGACCGCGAAAATTTGATGGTAAACCTGGTAAATTCCGTCATCCTTACGACAGTGCCGTCGCGTCAGGCCGCCGCCAATCTTCTTTCTCTCTGGTTCGGACTGTTTTATGAGAAGCACATTTTTCCGGCCGATTTGGAAGGCGTATGGGTCAACCGCCGGCAGGAAGTCTGTCCGGCAGCTTTTGACGGTTTGTATCCGGTCGATTCTTCTCTGCAGAATTTTTTGTGGCAACACCTGAAGCAGGGAAGACAGCCCAAAAGTTATTTGGAGCACAAGCTGGTTCTTGCATTGAACCGCCTCCGTCATTTGACGGGAGAAAAAAATTTTGACGGATTCGTTCGGGAACATCCCCGTCCGGTCAAGGCACCGGAAGTTTTTGAAGAACAGACCTTGTCCCTTTATGTCGACCACGGAATGCTTTTGTCGCCGTCTTTTCAAATGGAAAACCGCGGCAGCCGCAAACCCGTAGGGTTGTTAAACGCCAGTCAGGTAAAAAAAGATCCGCAGTTTGCAAAATCCGCGTCGCGGTACATTCTTTTGCTGGTGCTGGCAATCCTTGGCGCATGGCTGCTGCTCGGCTAGATTTTGTTTGCGCTTGCCGGTAAGATAGGATATATTAAATCAATTGTTTAAATTCACGAAGATAAAGCCGGAAATGAAAAAACAAACAAAACGCCGCAGCAAATATTTTGCGCCCCAAAACGAGGGGGCGCGCCGGCCGTGCGATCATCCTGGCTGCAAAGAGGCGGGAGAATACCGCGCCCCCAAAGACCGCCGCCTAAAAGAATATTATTGGTTTTGCCTCAAACATGTGCAGGAATATAATGCCCGCTGGAATTATTACGAAGGGCTTGACGAAGAAACGGAAAATGCCGGACAAGGGGGGCAACGCCGCCGTTTTAGCTTCAACGGCCGGGTTAAATATAATTTCGGATTCGATTTTAACGGAAATTTTGATTTTTTTGATGACTACAATCCAGATT
>CASFLC010000099.1 GCA_949295475.1 uncultured Pseudomonadota bacterium | reverse complement strand
CTCGGACGAAGACCAATACACCGCATCTCTGCACAACGGCCTGCCAATCCTCTCCAATGCAGCTTGAATCCTATTAATATTTTTAAATATTTTGATCAATTCATCTCTGCTGGGCAAAAAAGCCTCTTCAAAATGAATTCCATCAAAAACATACGCGGCACACCACTCGGCAGCACAAGCCCTTTTACTTTCTTTTTGAACGGCATCCAAAATCAAACGGGTATTTTTTCGTCCATCAGCATTTCGAGGAAGATTCACCTGTAAAACTCCCCTCTCTCGACAGTGATACGACCACGCCAACAATTTTTCCCGCAACCCGAGAACCAAACCATGCCGCCCGCTGTCATCGACCCAGCCGACAACACCGGAAATCTGCTTCCCCTGAATGACGTGTGTCGAAATCGTCCCGTCCGAATGATAATACATTCCAGGACAAACAACATCAGCGGATACAGATTCTTCTGATTGAACGGAAGCGTCTTCTGTTTCTTCGGAGCGAGCGGAATTTTTGCCAAAATACGCTGCCGCCTCTTCCCTCGTTAAGCCAAAACCTTCTGCAACGGCTGCTAACGCTTTTAGTTTTTCATTTTTTTCCATAATTATACAGTTTGGTTAATAATTTGTTTTCTGTCCAACAAACTAAATCACAACTTCCATCTTGTCAAGGACAAAATAGACAAATACGCCTGTCTTATTAACCAAATACAAAACTAATAAAATGAATACGGATCTATATCCACTTCCACCCGCACCCGGCCGGGCACTCTGACTCTTTTCAGCCAATCACGCACCACGTCCTGAATTCTGATATTTTTTGCGGTTTTCAAAAGCAAACGATACCGATACTTGTTGCGCAGCATAAAAATCGGCGCCGGCGCGGGTCCCAAAGTGGAAATATAAGCGGTATTCGGCGCGCATTGTCCCAAAAGGACTGCCGTTTTTTCGGTTTCTTCCTGATTTGGCCCGGAAACAATAACGGCCGCCAGCTTGCCGAACGGCGGCATTTTTAAAATCCGCCTTGTTTTCTTTTCAAGTTCCACAAACTTGCACCGGTCATTAGTCACCAAAGCCTGCAAAACCGCGTTTTCCGGATACAGCGTCTGCAAATAGACCGTTCCTTTTTTTTCTCCGCGGCCGGCACGTCCGGATACCTGTGACAACAATTGAAACGTCCGCTCTGCCGCCCGCAAATCGCTCCCCATCAGTCCCAAATCGGCATCAACGATGCCCACCAAAGTCAGCGCCGGGAAATGATGTCCTTTTGCCAAAATCTGCGTGCCGATAAGAATATCCACCTCGCCCCGCTCCATGGCGGCAATAACCTCAGAAACCTCCTGAAAATTGGTCGTAAAATCACTGGACAGCACTCTTGTCCGCGCCAGCGGAAACCGGTACTTAATCTCCTCGGCAACCCGTTCCACCCCGGGACCGCAAGCCGTCAGCCCGCTTGGCGAATGACATTCCGGACATTCCTGAGGAACGGGCACCATATAACCGCAATGATGGCAAATCAGTCTGTTGGCTTTGCGATGTTCCGTCAGCCAGGCCGTACAGTTTGGGCACTGAATCCGGTGTCCGCAGTCGCGGCAAATTACCAACGGCGCATACCCGCGACGATTTAAGAACAACATAGACTGCTCGCCTTTGTCCAAATTCTCCTTCAGCGCTTCCGTCAAAGTCGGCGAGAGCCACGACGGTTCGCTTCCGCCGCCGTCCGGACGCATCAGCCGCAGGGGCTTGTCCCGTTTAAGGTCGATAATCTTGATTTCAGGAAGAACCGCCGCCGCAAAACGATGATGCAGTTCCACTACATCATACTTGCCTTCCTCGACATTCACCACCGTTTCCAAATCCGGCGTAGCAGTTGAAAGAATAATCGGAATTTGCTCATACTTGGCGCGCACCACCGCCATATCCCGCCCCTGATAATTAACCGCGTCTTCCTGCTTAAAAGACTGGTCATGACTTTCGTCCACGACAATCAGTCCCAAATTCCGATACGGCAGAAACAAAGCCGACCTTGCGCCGACCAACACTTTCGCCCGCCCTTCGACAACCGCCTTCCAGGTGTCTATCCGTTCCCGATTGCCCAGTGCCGAATGCCATTTTGCCGGCGCCACGCCAAATCTTTTTTCAAAACGCTTGAGCCATTGCGCGGTCAGACCGATTTCCGGCACCATAATCAGCACCTGCCGCCCTTGCTCTAAAGCCTTTGCCACCGCCTCAAAATAAACCTCTGTCTTACCGGAACCGGTCACCCCGTCCAGCAGCGTGACGTTAAAACCGTTGCCGATTTCGCTGGCCAGAAGCGACGCTGCGGCTTCTTGTTCATCTGTCAGTTTAACTTTTTGAAACACAGGATTCGGCACCAAAAAATCTTTTTTAACCTCCGCCAAAACCGGCCGCAGAACGCCGGCATCAATCATCGCCTTGATAACCGACTGCCCCACGCCGGCGCCGGCAGCGATTTCCTGACGGTTAAACGGTGCAAATTTCAAAAAATCCATAACCCGCCAGCGCGCATCCGAATTTTTCAGCTTTGCCTCGGCCAGCGTCTTGCCCGAAAGCTCATACATCACGTTAATCTTCGGGTCGTCAAAAACCCCGCGCACGCTGATAACCATCTTTAAAACCAGCCCGAGCGGCGCCATATTATATTGCGCGACAAAAGAAATAAATTTTCGCAATTCAGCGTTTAGCGGCGGCAAGTTAAACTTTTCAATGACTGTTTTGATTTTTGAATCGTCAAGATTGGAAGATTTTCCGATTGTCCAAATCACACCGGGCAAAACCTCCCGCCCGAAGGACACCCGCACCAAATCGCCGGGCGCAGCCTCCCCCTCGACCCGGTAGTCGAAAGGCTCGTTAAAAGGCAATGGCAGCAAAACTCCGACAATCATCTTATTCCTCCGGGCTCATCATACAACACTGCCCGCAAATGAAAACCCCCG
>CASFLC010000098.1 GCA_949295475.1 uncultured Pseudomonadota bacterium | reverse complement strand
CCTGATGATAGATTTGGGCAATAATGATAATATAGCCGAAATGTTTGTTTTTGAGCCGGGCGCAAAATATCTGATAGCTTCCGATACGGGCAGGGGATTTATCGTCGATGAAAATCACCTGCTGGCGCAAACCCGCAACGGCCGCAAGATAATGAACGTCGCCGAAGGTGAAAAGACCGTTTTCTGCAAAAAGATTACCGGAGATATGGTGGCCGTTATAGGCGATAACCGCAAACTGCTGATTTTTAAGGCGGAGGAAATTCCGACAATGGCTCGCGGCCGCGGCGTAACTCTGCAAAAATATAAGGACGGTGGTTTGTCGGATATACAGATATTCAATGAAACGGAAGGTTTTACTTATAACCGCGCCGGCGGCACCAAAACCGAGACTGATTTGCTGAATTGGCTCGGACACAGGGCTCAGGTTGGCAAGTTGGCGCCGTTCGGTTTTCCGAAAAACAACCGTTTTTTGAAGGATTGAGAACGCATGGCGGAAATTTTGTTTGAATATGTCCGCAACGGAGCTTATGTCAAAGTAACGGCAATTGAGCCAGAAACCAAAATCGAAGCCAGCGTTGTCGTACCGGCATCGCTCAGTCAGGAGCAGATGAAACTTCAGGCGCTGGGCAAACTTCGCTATGTTTTGAAAAAAATGGAAGAAGAGGCATGACGCCTGCGGAGTTTATAGAAAAACAATATAAAATCCAAAACGGAATGTTCTTCTCCGGAAAGATGACCTTGCCGGGGTTTATCTTGTTTAACAGCCGCATATTGGAGACGCCGCGCTGGAATTATGCCCGCCTGCGCGAAAGCGGAGAAACGGATGCCGATGCCGCAATCCGGAAAGCGGAAACCCTGTTTCACCGTCTGGGACGAAAATCATGCTTTTATTTTGCCGAAAACGAACCAATCCCCGAATTGATTGCAGAGCAGTACCGGAAAGATTTTAAAGAAACGTGGTTTAAATATGAAAAGGAATTGCTGCTGCCTCGGGCGGAAAAAGCGGTTTTGGTTTCAAACGCAGATCAGATGGAACTTTTTATCCGGCTGAACAAAGCAACCCGTAGCGGCAAACGGATACCGTCTGTTTTGAAAACCAGAGAAAGCTCATATCCGGACGCTTTGCGGCAGTCTTTCGGATATCCGAATTATTATAATTTTATAATATTCAGCAGCGGGCAGCCGGCGGCCGTCGCCACATTGGGATACTGTGAAAATTGCGGCGGCATTTACAATCTTGGCACGCTTGATGAATATCGCGGCCGCGGTATGGCAAAAATGGCTTTAGGATGCTGTATTGATATTTGGCGCAAATTGGGCGGCGGAGAATTGTTTTTGCAGCTTCCGGAAAAAGTGTCGCTTGAAGGGTGGTGCCGGCAATGCGGTTTTGTCCCTTTTTTTTCGGGAACGGCTTACAGCAGGGAAATTGTTGATTAATCCGGTTTCTTCTGTGGATAAGTGGAGTTTGGCGATTTTATCAATTTAAAACTTAAATTTTTTGGATTAGACTGGCTTCTGTCTGTGAGGGGAAGCAGACATAAAAGGGAAAAACTCAGGGGAATATTATATGTCTTTACCGGCAAATGATACGAATATTGCGTCAAAAAGCAGCAGCCTTCCGCAATTTATGAACGAAAACAACGTGCCGTCCTACAGTGAAATGGATGTGGGACAGTCGTGGCTGACCAACAATCTGCATCGTTTGATGATTGGGGTCAGTGCGGTTTGGTTTGCCATTGTTTTGATTTATATTACCCAGTTTTTCGGATGGTCAAACCTGTTTTTGATGATGCCGGACGAGTTTGGCGGCTTTTTGGCCGGAATTACGCTGCCGTTGGCTATCATCTGGGTAGTGATGGCTTACATTGACAGGGGAACCTCCTTTAAGCAGGAGGCTAAGTTCCTGCGGGCATATATGAATCAGTTGGTTTACCCTGAGGACGGCGCTCCTCAAACCGCCAAAGCCATGGCCGATGCCATTCGTTCGCAAGTTGTCGAGCTGCAGCAGGTTACCAAGCTTGCAACGCAGGAAACCGCCAAAATTAAAGACGAAATCGGAAACAATATTAATGAATTTTCCAAGTTAATAGCCACGTTGGATACATATTCTTCCAAAACAATCGTAGAGTTAAGCGAAGGAGTTAAATTTTTAGTTAAAAATTTTGAAACCATTTCTTCCAAGGCCGAAAATTCGGCGCAGACCATTGCGGACTATAATCGCTCTTTTGTCGACGGCGCCAATGATATTGAAAACAATCTCAATGAATTGTTTGAAAAACTTCTTCCCCGGATTAAGGAAATCAAATCTTCCGCCGAAATATTGAAAGACATTTCCGACGGCAGCAATCACAATATCCTGCGGGCGAATGAACTGCTGACCCGCTTTAATCAGGAAACGGCGGCCAATCTGAACAGTTTGTCCGAAACCCTCGGGCAGCAAACGACGGCTTTGCAGGAAATATCAAAAAATGCCGTCGATTCCTGCTCTTCGGTCAGAAAAGAAATCAGTAACGAATTTACGGCCATTAATGCGGCTTTTGAACGTCAGACGTCCGAAATGCGCAATGTTTTAAAAGACAGCGGCAGCGACTTGAAAGGAAAAATTGATGAACTGACTCGTCACGCCATGGAAAATTGCGGCAAAATCAATGCGGATATAGTCAAAGGCTTGTCCGGGATTGACGCCGCCGTTTCCCAGCAGGTTAAAAAAGTCGACGACGCCATGGCCCGCCACAGCCATGAACTGCTTTCCCTGGTCAAGGCGCTTGACGAGCAGTCGGAAACCGTCAATCAGAAATTCAGCCGCCACGGTGAAAACCTGGCTCAGGAAATTGATAAAATCATGGTACGCAGCAGCAATCTTCAGGAAAGCATCGCCATCCAGGTCGATGAGTTGTCCAATGTTTCCGACAACATTGCCGCGTCCATGCAAAAGGTCAGCGACGGCATAGCCGTCAGCGTCAACGCTTTGGAAGAAAAATCGGCGGCGGCCGGCGGCAGCTTGAGCAGTTATTTGCAAAATTTGGAAGAAAACACTGCCCGTTTGGAGGAAAAAGCGGCGGTAATCTTCGAAAAATCTTCTGCGGTTGCCGATAATCTTGTGGTTCGCCACAGTGAATTGAACGGCGCAATTGACGATATCAGCGACAGAATGGAAAACTTGAGCCGTCAGTGTGAGGACAGTGCGGAAGAATTGCAAAAACAAGCCAAAACTTCCGTAGAAATGTTGAACCAAACGGCTGAAAACATGAATCGCCATACTCAGGCGCTGAATGAAGCCACATCCATTGTTGTGGCGCAAAGCCAAGTCAGCGAGGCTTCTTTGGCACAGCAGCAGCGTAATATTACCCTGTCGGCCAATCGTGTCGAAGAAATCAAAGCAGAATTAAAACTCCAGATAGAGGAGCTGTCCAAAGCATCCGCCAGTCTCGAAAGCAATGCCTCTTTGGCTGTCGATAAACTCAAAAACCAGATATCCGTTATGCTAGATTCTTGCGAAGATGTCATCGGCAAGAGCCGGGCAATAAACGATAATCTGGCGGCTCAGTCGGATAATTTTGACACCAGCACCAACCGGACTCTGGCCAAGGTAACGCAGCTGCAAAGCGTTTTGCAGGAGCACGCCAAGAATATTGATGCCCTGTCCCGGACAGTTTCCGAGCGCTCTGCCGTCATAGATGAAATTTTGAGCCGGCAGAATACGGCCGTGGAAAAATCGACCAAAGAGTCCATGGAAAATATGCAAAAAGCCGTTGCTTCTTTTGAAACGCAGAATCAGGTGCTGAATGATGTTTCCCGCAGCGCCGCGGATTATGTGGCCGAGGTTTCGCAGACGCTGGAGGATAAGGTTGCGGCGTTGAACGTCTTGTTCCGCCAGCAGGAGAACGAGTTTATCGCCATGAGCGACAAGCTGAACGAAAACACCTCCAACATGAATGCCTCTCTCAAAAAGAACATCGCTACTCTTGAACAGAGCGCCGACAAGGTCTTCTCTCGGATTGTCTTGCTGGAAGAGGATACCAACAAGCATGCCGAAGCCGTTGCCGCCAACAGCAGTCGTTCCATTGCCCGGCTTAGCGAGGTGGAGGATTTAATTAGCGCCAAAAATGATAATATTGCCAAGTTTGTCAATGTCATCGGCGGTAATTTCGAGAGTATGGCTGAACAAATTCAAAATAAAGTCAATTTGTTTGACACAACGGTTAAAAACATCGTGTCAGAAACCGGAAACTCCGTCAAAACCATCACATCCGGCTGCAAAGAGCTGCAAACCGCCCGGAACCAGATTGCATCCGAAACTTCCGGCGCTGTCAAGCTGATGGATGAGCAGGCCAAAGCAATGGATGTTGCCCTGACAAAAGCAAAAATGCAGGCTTCGGACATCAGGCAGATTTTTGCGCAACAGCAGGAGAGCCTGACCGAAGTTATCAATACGCTGGCCACTCAGACACGTCTGGGCGAAGCCTCAATGGCACAACAGTATAAATATCTGACCGATACCACTACTGAGGTTGCTCAGAAAATGAAGGAAATTAACGACACCTTCAAAAACAATACGGATATGGTTTTTGACACGTCTACCAAAATAGCTTATGAATTCGACGTGCTCGGCGACCGTCTGATAAAAGCCGGTGAAGATATCGCCAAGAGTTCCAAAGCCTCGATTAAAAACATTGAGCAGGTTAATATGACGCTCAGCCAGTGCGGCGAAGATTTGGACGCCACCATTCATCACTCGGTTGAAAATATCGGCGGCGTTTTCAAGGATTATGAGAAGTATATTGCCGGTTTTAACACCGTTACGGCCGAAACCAGCAGCGGCGTGATTGAAATTAACAATCTGATTACCGAACAAAGTGACAAGATGGTTAAAATTTCGGAAGACACCAAAAAGCTGGTTGACTGTTTCAATACCGTGCTTAACGAGACTTCAAATGTCTTGTCCAACCGGGCAAACATTGCTTATGACAAGGTAAAAGGGTTGGGCGAAAACCTCAAAAACCTCAGCCTTCAGCTGGAAGAGGCCACCAAACTCAGCGCGGCTCATTTCGAAAATTCGGGCGACAAGCTTCGGGCGACAATCAGCGAGATTTCCGCCAATGCCGAACGCATCTCAAACGAAATCCGGTCTTCGGGAGAGGTCTTTATCAAACAGTCCAATGTTTTGGTGGCGGCAACCGAAGACACGGTCAGCAAAGTCCATACGGCAATGAATAATTTGGTCGAAACCGGGCGCGAATTCAGCGAAAAAGGTGATAATATCGTCAAGCAGACCCTGCATTTCAACGATGTGATTGATACGCAGATTAAGCTTCTGACGGATAATACCAAAAAGGCCGATGCCACGCTCAAGGATTTGACCAAGGGATATTCCGATATCAAGATTGACGGTTTTCTGCAGTATGCTTCCGGAATTATTGAGAAACTTGAAGCGCTCTCGGTTGACATTAATCGTGTTTTCAATCCCAAAGACGAGGATGATCTCTGGAAGAAGTTTTACAACGGCGATACCGGCGTATTCACAAGATATCTGGCCAAGAACATGACCAAACAGCAAATTGCCTCAATTCGTAAAGAATATGAAAAAAGCGGCGAATTCAGGGCTCTGGTCGGAACCTACCTGTCCGAATTTGAAGTGCTGGTTTCCCGGGCCAAAGAACATGAACATTCCGGAGTGCTGTTGTCGGTCATTTCCGGTGCCGATATCGGTAAACTTTATTATATTCTGGCAAAGACGCTGGATAAGATAAATTAATAAGGGCAGGGCATGAATCAACTGCATTTGGATGATTATCTTTCCGGGTTGGAGCGGCAGATTTCCGCTTCGGTGGAGCGCCTGAAACAAAAAAACGGCGCAACCGCCGGACTTGAATCGGAATCTGCAGCAGCCGAAGCCGGGCGTTACAATCCGTATTCGGTACAGAATTACGCTTATAATTTATTATCTTCCGGTTTGTCTTATCAGTTGAATTCGTCAGTTTCACCGCAGGGATATGATGCCGGCTATGCCGCCGGAAGCTATCTTGAAGCCAGTCAGGTCAATCGCGAGCCGACGGTTTTGATTGACTTTATGTTTGAATATAACCGCGAATTTGATTTTAAGGTATAAATGATAATATTGGATTTCAAAAGCCGGGTCTTCTTGGCGCCGATGGCCGGAATAACGGACATGCCCCTGCGGCGTCTGACGGCGTCTTGCGGCGAGGGCAACCTGATATCTGAAATGGTGGCGATTAATGCCTTGTCCCGAAAAAATCCCAAGTCATACCGCATTGCCGATGTGCGGAGCGAACCCTATCCGGTAACGGTTCAGCTGGTCGGCAGCGATCCGGTTCTGTTCGGCGAAGCAGCTCGACTGATAGAGGAACTCGGAGCTTATTCCATAGATATAAATATGGGATGTCCCGTCAAGAAAATCGTTTCCAACAAATCTGGTTCGTATTTGATGAAAAATATGCCCTTGGCGGAAAAAATTATCAAAGCTGTTGTTGCTGCCACCAAACTGAAGGTCAGCGTCAAATTTCGCAAAGGTTGGGATCATAATTCCGTTAACGCTGTTGAATTTGCAAAAATGTGCGAAGACTGCGGGGCGTCGTATCTGACGATTCACGGGCGGACGCGTTCCGATTTGTATTCAGGAAAGGCCGATTGGGACTGTATTGCCGCCGTAAAAGCGGCTGTTTCGGTTCCCGTTATCGGCAACGGTGATGTGACGTCACCGCAAAAGGCCGCCGAAATGATTGAATACACCGGCGTCGACGGCGTTATGATCGGACGGGCCGCCCTCGGTAATCCGTGGATAATCGGGCAAACCCACCGTTATCTTGAGTTTGGCGAAAAACCGCGTCAGATCCCGCTTCCTCTTGTTAAAGAAGCTTTGTTAACACATATTAAAGGATTAATAGAATATTATGGCGAAAAGATAGCATTGGGATTGTCGCGCAAATATGTCTGCTGGTATTGCAAAAATCTTCGTGATGCCCGCAAATTCAGGGAAAATTATGTGCGTCTTGACAATTTTTCAGATGCCGTAGCTGAAATTAACCGTTATTTTGACGGTTGTGCCGAACAAGAGGAATAAAAAATGAAAATCATCGTCTGCGGCGCAGACAGCGTCGGACGCAGCATTGTCGGATACTTGGTCAAAGGCAACAACGACATTGTCGTCATCGACAGTAATCAGCGCGACCTTGACGAAGTCTCTCAGGAATATGACGTTCTGCCGGTTGCCGGCGAACCGTCGCATCCCGATGTCTTGGAAAAAGCCGGCGCCGGCGAGGCGGATCTTTTGCTGGCCGTAACCGATGTCGATGAAGTCAACATGGCTAT
>CASFLC010000097.1 GCA_949295475.1 uncultured Pseudomonadota bacterium | reverse complement strand
ATCCTCACGTACTTCTTTGTACGCTCCGGTTTTGCGCTCCGTGGAAAGCACCGTATCTTCCTCGTTAAAACCGTTTTTCTTTAAATCAGAGGCGGAAATCTGCGGCACTTTTCCGGTGCTCAAATCCTCACGTATCTCTTTGTACGCTCCGGTTTTGCGCTCCGTGGAAAGCACCGTATCTTCCTCGTTAAAACCGTTTTTCTTTAAATTGGAGATGGAAATCTGCGGCATTTCTTGGGCATTTGCTTTTATGAATCCGCGGTTTTGTTTAAATTTGGCGGCAAGTTTACCGATAGCGGTTGTTTTGCCGGCGCCGTTGACTCCGACCATTAAGATGACCGTCGGTCGTGCGGAGAGGGTAAATTCCTTTTCACAAGGGGAGAGAATCGTTGAAATCTCTTCGGCCAGAGCAATTTTAATTTCTTTGTCGCCGGCATCTTTGTCCATTTTTTTTGCGGCAAAATTTTTGATAATCCGGGCGGCGGCTTTGGTGCCGATGTCAGAGCAAATCAGCAGCTCTTCCAGTTCGTCAAGGGTTTCCCGGTCTATTTTTCGTTTGCGGAAGATGCCGTCAATACCGGAACTCAGACCGGCGGAGGATTTGCGCAATCCGGATTTGAGTCTTTTGAACCAGTCAGTCATTGATGTTTTCTCCTTCAAGACGCAGGAGGCGGGCGCGCTCCCGGCGGATTTCAACCGGTACCTGCGGCATCAGCGCAGCCGGGGTTCCGGGGCGTTCGGAATACGGAAAAACATGGAGTTTACCGATGCCGGCTTCGCGGACCAGTTTTACGGTGTTTTGAAATTGCGTTTCCGTTTCGGTCGGAAAACCGCAAATAAAATCGGCGCCGAAAACGGCATCCGGCCGCACATTGCGGATTTTGGCGCAAAGGGCGATGACCGTTTCGCGGGTATGGCGGCGTTTCATGCGCTTTAATACCAAGTTATCCCCTGATTGCACGGAAAAATGAAAATACGGATGAATATTTTGGTGGCCGGCCAGCAGCGAGATAAATTCCTCATCAATTGCCGCCGGGTCGAGAGAACCGAATTGCAGGGACGGCAGCTCCGGAATCTGTTCCAGAATATGTTTGACCAGCCGGCTGAACGACGGACGATAAGAACAGGCGTCGACGCCGGTCAGGCAGATTTCGGCGAATCCCCGGTGCAAAAGTTCTTTGATTTGGCGGATGATGTCTTCTTCCGGTACGGACCGGTTATGGCCGCGGGCATAAGGAACAATGCAATAAGTGCAGCGATGGTCGCATCCCTGTTGAATTTGCACAAAGGCACGGTGGCGTCCTTCGAATCCGGTAATCAGGTAACGGTCATAGGAATCGTAGTCGAAAATGTTGCCGACAATGTTTTTTTCGGTCAACGGGGTTGTCAGATATTTTTCGATGTCGGCTTTTTCCCGGTTTCCAAGCACCAAATCGACTTCCGGCATGGAGGCAAATTTCTGCGGCGCGATTTGTGCCGCACAGCCGGTAACGACAATGCGGGCGTCGGGTTTTTCCCTGCGGAGTTTGCGGACGGTTTGCCTGCACTGACGTTCGGCCTCGCCGGTGACGGCGCAGGTGTTGATGACGATAAGGTTGTCTACGGCAGCCAGCTTTTCTTTTAAAATTTCGGATTCATAGGAGTTAATGCGGCAGCCGAATGTGATGATTTGAGCCATGAAAATCTTCTCTGAATGATTGTTTTGCCACACTATAAAGCCAAAACGTTTAAAGCGCAAGTCACAACTGAAAAGCAAAAGATTTGCATATATGCAAATTAACTTATTGATTTATTAACTTTTATCGAATATGATATGCCTATCGCGGTTTTGCGGGCAACCGTCAAATCGCGAGAGAGACTAAACAAAAAAGGAGACTCCTGATGAAATTTAGAACTATGCTCTTAGCTTCAGCAGCCGTTATGTTTGCCGGTTCGGCAGCCGCCGCTGATTTAACCAATCCGTTTTATCTGCCTTCTCAGGGCAATGTTGCTTCGGACACCACGGTTTCTTATAACCGCACCGAGTTTGATCATTCTAAAGGTAAAGATGACGCTTGGTCGGCCAAAGAAGAAATTACTTACGGCGTAACCGACAATCTGGCCGTTTTCGGTTCTATTGAGAACGAATTCGACAGCGAAGGCGAGTATAACAACGATCATAACTATGATTATGAAATCGGTGCTGCTTACAATATGAGCAAGGATGGTTTGCTGGCTCAGATCAGAGGTTCGTATGCTACCTATAATCCGAAAGATTTTGAAGGTAAAAGAAATACTCATGACAGATGGCAGAAATATCTCAATGCCGACATCAAACTGGGTTATGATATGGGTGAAGGCCTGATTCCGTATATGATGTATGGTTTTGAAGGACAGATTGACGCTGCTGACAGAGAATTTGACCAGTATGCTTTTGCCGGTGTTCACAAATATGCCGGAAACTGGGCTGTTGACGGCGGCTTCCGTTATGACTTCAATACCGACGGCAAGAACAGCAATGCGCTGTATGCTCAGGCTGAAGTTGACTATTATCCGGTTGACAATCTGGCTTTGGGTCTGTTCGGTGATTATTATCTGTCCGGCTCCGGTGATATCGACGAGGATTACACCACCGGTCTCAGAGCCAAAGTTGAATTCTAATTCATACTTTGAAAAAAAGGCTTCCGAAATTTCGGAAGCCTTTTTTGTTTGCGGATTTTTTAATTTTGCTTGTCTGAAGAAAGCTGAGCCATGGCTTCTTCCGAATATTGTTTGATTTTTTCGGCACTGAATTTGAGGTCGCGGGCTTCGCTTTCGGAAAAGCGGGGATAAATTACGCTGTGAATGCCCCGTTTGCCGATAACCGTCGGCAGGGACAGACAGACGTCTTTGATCCCTTCAACATCGTCATGATGTGAGCAAACTGTCAAAATTGCGTATTCATTGGTGGAAATAGCCTGGCAAATCCGGCTGAGCGCTCCGGCAATGCCGTAAAAAGTTGCTCCTTTGCCTTCAATAATCTGATAAGCGGCGTTGCGGACGCAATCGTCAATGTGGGCTTTGACTTCCGGAGTGAACGGTTTGCCAATCATTTCCGCGAATTTTTCAATCTGGACGGTTCCGGCATCGCCGTTGGACCAGATTAAGACCTCACTGTCGCCGTGTTCGCCCAAGACGTTGGCATGAATTGATTTGGGCGAAACGCCGAGGTAGTATCCCAACAGCGTCCGGAAACGGGAAGTGTCCAGCACGGTGCCGCTGCCGATAACTCTTTCTTTGGGGAAACCGGAAAGCTTAAGAGCCACTTCGGTCATGATGTCCGCCGGGTTGGCCGTAATCAGCAAAATGGTGTCAGGCGCGGCCTTTACAACTTTGGGAATAATATCTTCAAAGATTTTGACATTGCGTCCCAGCAAATCAATTCTGGTTTCTCCCGGTTTCTGGTTGGCTCCGGCGGTAATGATGACAACTTCCGCTCCGGCCAGATCCTGATAGGTTCCGGCTTTTATTTTGCTGGCAACGGCAAAAGGAGAGGAGTGCGCGATATCCATGGCTTCTGCCTGCGCGCGTTTTTCGTTAGAATCGATTAAAACAACTTTTCGGGCGATACCGCGCATAACTAAAGCAAAGGCGGTGGCCGAGCCGACGGATCCGGCGCCGATAATACCTACTTTCATTTATCTCTCCTTAAATAACTCTATATTCGATTTTTCTTATTAATATAATCCGTGAATATATATAAGAATTTTTCTGTGAAATACAATAAAAAAGGCTGCCTTCCGACAGCCTTTTTCGTAACATTTTTTTTCCGAATATTACTCTTTGACGATGGTTTCGTCTTCGTCAGCGGTTTCGGCGGGGTTGGTTTCTTCAATGTTTTCGTCAACCACTTCTCCGTCGCCCAGCATGTCGGCATTTTCCGGTTCGGCAACAACGGCGTCAATTTCGCTTTCGACGCTGTCCGGCGTAACGACGGTTTCTTCAACGGTCACGCTTTCCGGTTCGGCGGTCGGCGCTTCGTTTTTCACCAGACGGGCAATAATCAGCAAAACGATAATTACCAGAACGATATAAAGAAATTTTTTCATATTCCTGTCCTTCCTGCAAAAAATCTAATGTACTTTTAATCTAGTACATCAAAGCTAATTGTCAACAGCATTCTCAGGGTTATCTTACGCCGAAGCGGTTGCCGGACGCGTATCTTTTCAATCCGAAGCGGAAAAATGCGGCTGAAATGACAATACTGAGGACGGCCGCGCCGCTCAGGAACAAAAAGACGGGCAGAGCCGCCGTTTTTATCAGCATAACAGGTATCAGAGAGATGAAGCCGGCAGGAATGATGCTCAGAAACATTACTTTGTACCATCCGGTAAAAATAGAGGCCGGCTGGCTGGAAAAGGTGATGAACGCCATAAAAATGTTGTCGCCGAGTTTTTGGGTGTCTCCGGCAAAGAAAGCCAAGGAAGAAACAAGCAGCCGGTAAGATATTAAGACAGCGGTGGCACACAGGCTGGCGTATATCATCAATGCAAAGGACAGGAGATCCGTATAGCCGGAGAGTATCCAGCAAATAAGTCCGGTCAGCAGGTCTCCCCAGTTGGCAAAAGTCGACTCCGACGTCGCTATCATAAACAAAGGGCGCTGTGGCGATACCAGATAATTGTCCAGACTGCCGTTGTCGATATATTCGGGAAGAGCCTGAATCCCCCGGGCAAAAAGCGCGAAAATTGCAAAAGCGTTGTTCATAACGGCATTGAGCAGCAGCATGTCACTGAAATCCCAACCGTTGATACTGCCTTTGTTGTGAAAAATAACCCACCACATGAAAATAAACGACAAATTGTTTATCAGCATGATGACAACATTGCTCAAGGCATCGCCGACGCTCAGAAAAGCGGTTTTAAAATGGCTTTTCTGGATGTAGAAAAACAATTTGAGGGTTTTGATAAAATCATCCGCCATAGATATTGACCTTTTTGTTTAAGTGGTGGTAGGCAAATCCGACAAAGCCGACGATAAGAACGGTCCAAAGGCTGTTCAGAACCGCCGCCTCAAATAAGTTGGTCCAGGAAAAATCGTAAACCAGCTTGATGGTCAGGTAGTAAACGGAATAAAAAGGCGTCCAGCGGGCGATGTCCACGAACCAGTCCGGGTAAATACTCAGCGGAAAAATCGCCCCGCCGAAAATAAATGCCAGACGTTCCACTGCCACGGCCAGGGTGCGGGTGCTTTCCAGCCACAGCGCACTGAGGCCGATGCCACAGTAAAAAAGAACGTTGATGGCGGAAGAAAGCCAGCACATGATGATAATCAGCGGAAAATAACGCCATTCAAAAGGGGGAACGCCGGTCAGAGACAGCGTCATCAGGCTGCCGACTCCGCCCATAACCAAAAAAGAGACCGTCATTGAGCCGAGCGCTTCGGCATAACGCATCAAAAAAAACGATATCGGTTTATTGATATAATAAGCCATGGTTCCGGAACGGATGTCATCCGTCAAAACCCGATCCGGTTTGGGCAGGGAAAGGATAATCATTTCCGCAAACAGCAGGTACCAGATGTAAATTGTGTTGAGGCTGCTATTGTTGTCCTGAATGCCGATAACTTCCCACAGGCGGTTGTATATAAACAGCAGAATAAACAGAAAAAACAACAAGCCCGAGAGCATGCCGCGGTTGAGCAGGCCCTGTTTGAATGCCGCGCGAAAAAATGCGCCGTATTTTAAAAGGGTTTCAGTCACGACGGTAAATCTCCTTGATGATTTCTTCCATGGGCGGATTTTCTACCGTGATGTCGGTTATGTGGTATTTTTGAACAAGTTCGTCCAGCGCTTTTTTTACCGGGGTCGTTTTGGTATCAACCACGGTTTTGATTTTGGCGCCGGAATCGTCGGTGACTTCAATGTATTTTTTATTGAGGTAAGATTCTTTTAAGGCGTGAATGGAATCGTCAAAAATCAGCCGGCCTTTGTTGATGATGATGACGCGGTCGCAGACTTTTTCCATGTCGTCGGTATCGTGCGATGTCAACAAAAGAGTGGTGTTTTCTTCCAGTGCCTGCTTTTTGACAAGGTTGCGGATGATTTCTTTGGCCGTAACGTCAAGGCCGATGGTCGGTTCGTCCAGAAAGAGAATCTGCGGGCGGTGAATCAGCGAGGCGACAATTTCGCAGCGCATTCGCTGGCCGAGCGACAGACTGCGGGTGGGGTGACCGAGCAGGTCGCGGATTTCAAACAGCCGGACAAGTTTGGACAGACGGCGTCTGAATTCTATGTCGTCAAGGCCGTAAATTTTTCCGATGAGGCCGAAACTGTCCTGAACCGGAAGATTATACCACAGCTGGGAACGCTGTCCGAAGACGGTACCGATGTGATATGCCAGCCGGCGGCGGTTTTCCCAAGGAATCAGTCCCATGACTTCGGCAGTGCCGGAAGTGGGGTGCAGAATGGACGACAGCATTTTAATGGTGGTGGATTTGCCGGCGCCGTTGGGGCCGATGAAAGCTACGCGCTCGCCTTCTTTTATATTGAAAGAAAGTCTGTCAACGGCCGTTACGGTTTTGTACTCGGGGTGAAAAAGCCCTTTTAGTCCCGCCGCGTTTTTTTTGAGCCGAAATTTTTTGCAAAGCCGGTCAACTTTGATTATATCAGTCATATTTTATCCACCTGTCAGTTATGCGAAAAGTATAAGATTTAAGCCGATTTTAGCAAGGATTATTTTTGCTCTTTGTGCGTTTTTTGAAAATAATGCTTGTCAAAACGTATAAACATGTGCTAACAAATCAATCACGGGCTGAGACGGTCCGATTAATTTGTTATAACTTTTTTGAGGTTAATCATATGACTGATGTAGCTAACCGCGTCAAGAAAATCGTTGCCGAACACCTTGGCGTTGAAGAATCCAAAGTTACCGAAAACGCCAGCTTCATTGACGATTTGGGCGCTGACAGCTTGGATACAGTAGAACTGGTTATGGCTTTTGAAGAAGAATTCGGTTGCGAAATTCCGGATGAAGCCGCTGAAAAGATTCTCACTGTTAAAGATGCTATCGATTATCTGTCCAAAAACGCTTAAGTCTTTTGGCTTTGGGAATGTTATGAAACTCGCTTGACTAAGCGAGTTTCGTTGTATATAAGGTAGAAGATGTTTAATTTTATGAGGACCTTTTTATGAGAAGAGTTGTTGTTACGGGACTTGGCATCGTTTCTCCGCTGGGACGCGGCGTAAAGCATAACTGGGAAAGCCTGTTGGCGGGAAAGTCGGGTATTCGTAAAATTGAAGGCGTCGATCTCAAGGATATTCCGGTGTCCATTGCCGGACAGGTTCCTTGGGGCGAAGGGGAAAATGACTTTAATCCCGATACGGTGATGCCGCCCAAAGATCAGAAGAAAAATGACAAGTTTATTTTGTACGGCATGGCGGCCGGCGGCGACGCTCTGGAAGACGCCGGATGGAATCCCGAAACGGCCAGCGAAGAAGAAAAATGCCGCACCGGTGTGATGATGGGATCCGGAATCGGCGGTTTGCAGGTTATTTACGACAACTCGGTTTCTTTTAACGAGAACGGCATGAAGCGGATTTCTCCGTTTTTTATTCCGTCGGTTTTGATTAATTTGATTTCCGGCAACCTGTCTATTAAATACGGGTTAAAGGGGCCGAATCACTCCTGCGTGACAGCATGTTCTACCGGAACGCACGCTATCGGCGACGCGGCGGCCATGATTGCCCGAGGCGATGCCGATATGATGGTGGCCGGCGGTGCCGAATCGGCGGTGAATGTCTTGGGTTTGTCCGGTTTTGCGAGAATGAAGGCCATTACCTCCGATTTTAATGATGCACCGGAAAAAGCTTCCCGTCCGTGGGACAAAAACCGCAGTGGTTTTGTTATGGGCGAAGGTTCGGGAGCTCTGGTTTTGGAAGAACTTGAGCATGCCAAAGCGCGCGGTGCCAAGATTTATGCCGAAATCGTCGGCTATGGCATGAGCGGTGATGCGTATCATATTACGGCGCCTTCCGGAGACGGCGGTTACCGGGCGATGAAAATGGCTGTCGATCATGCGGCCGAGCACGGCGTTAAGCTCGAAGATATCGGCTACATAAATGCTCACGGTACGTCTACGCCGGTCGGCGACGTCGGTGAGGCGCTGGCTGTTAAACGACTGTTCGGCGACGAAGGGGTTAAGCATGTTTCGATGTCTTCCACCAAATCGGCCGTCGGACATTTGCTGGGTGCGGCAGGTGCGGTTGAAGCTGTTTATACGATTATGGCGCTGCAGGATCAGATTTGCCCGCCGACTCTGAATTTGGATGATCCGGCAGATGAGCTGGCTGACTTTGATTTGGTGCCGTTAAAAGCCAAAAAGCGCGAAATTAAAGCAGCAATGAGCAACTCGTTCGGCTTTGGCGGAACCAACTCATCGCTTGTTTTCAAAAAATATGAAGCTTAGCAGTTTATAAGCTTTGGGGCATCCCCGTCGAAATGAGCTGTTCTCCGAAATTCGGACTGCTCAAAAAGGCGGGGATTTTTTTATCTGATTTATCTGTCAGCAAAATTCGGCGGCGGTTGACTCTGCAGTGCGGAAGATTTAAATTCAAAAAAGCGTAAAATTTACGGAAGAGATAAATGAAAAAATTTTTTTTGCCGGCAGCGGCGGCTCTGATTGTTTTGATTAGCGGAGGTTATTTTGTTCAGAAAAAAATGGAACAGCCCGGGCCGTTGTCCAAAGAGGCTTATGTGGTTATTCCCAAGGGCGCAAGCTCCCGTACGGTGGCTTTTAAGCTTGACGAGTCCGGAATTATCGACAATCCGCTGTTGCTGCGTCTGGCAATGCGTTTGAACGGAACGGATAAGCTGATGAAAGCCGGCGAATATCGTTTTGAGCCGGGGATATCTCTGCGCGGCGTTATTCAAAAGATGGTGGCAGGTGAGGTTTTTTTTCGCAAACTTACGCTGCCGGAAGGGTTAACCACCCGGCAGATGCTTGAAATTATCAACAACGAGCCGATGTTGTCCGGAGAGATTACCGAAACAGCCGCGGAAGGCGATTTGCTTCCGGAGACGTATTCGTTCAGCCGGGGTGAACGGCGTGACGATGTCATCAGGCGCGCGAAGGCTGCAATGAGTCAGGTTAGAAAAGAGGCCTGGAATAAAAAAAACGGAAACGTTCCGTTGAAAACGCCGCAGGAAATGATTGTACTGGCTTCAATTATTGAAAAGGAAACCGGCGTTCCGGAGGAGAGGGGACTGGTGGCTTCGGTGTTTGTCAATCGTTTGAAGAAGGGAATGAAACTGCAAACGGATCCGACGGTTATCTATGCGTTAACCAAAGGAGAGAAAGAGTTGGGGCGTGCGCTGTTGAAAAAAGATCTGGATGTCGACAGTCCTTTTAATACGTATAAATATTATGGTTTGCCGCCGACACCGATTTGCAATCCCGGACGCGCCTCCATTGAAGCCGCGGTTAATCCGGAAATTTCCGATTATTTATATTTTGTGGCGTCCGGTGACGGCGGACATAATTTTGCCAAAAGCCTGAATGAACACAACAGTAATGTGGCGCAGTGGCGTAAGCTTCGCAAACGGAAATAAATAGCTTGCATTTTTGTCTAAAGAGTTCTATTTTGTTTCTACAAAAAAATTATGTAGAAACGATTGTGTCATTTTAAAAATTTAACGCGTATGAAATTGAGTGTTCTTTTGCAAAGGCTTGCCTATGTGGCAGAGTGTTTGCGTTTTGTTGCTCCAATGAGGCAACTGGTTCCGCCTTCTTTCAGTCTGAAGCGTGAATTGTGCGAGAAGAGGAAAAAATTGCGGTATGCCGAAAGGTGTGAAAAAGGAAAGTTTTCCAATTACAACCGCAGGGGTGTACGGCATAAGTGAACGAAGCGTATGTGTTTGATTTTTTATTATTAAAGCTATGGAAAAGGAAGACATCTTAGAAAAGCTGAAAAAAATTATCCTTTCTTGGGATTCTTCGCCTTCGGAGTATGAAATATGGGAAGGCGCCCGGTTGCGGGAAGATTTGAAGTTTGATCATTCCGATGTTTTTTTGCTAATGACAGCGTTGGAATTAGACACGGGAATTGATCTTCCGGGAGATCTCACGGATATTATTAGAAAATCGAAAACTATCGGCGATATCGTTGATTGTTTTTGGCGAGAGTCACATGGAATTTAATTATTAAAAAAAATTTTATGGATAAAAGAAAAGAAATTTTTGAACAAGTTAAAACGTGCATTGAAAAATGTACGACGTCTACCAATGAAGACAAAATTGTTCCGAGAGCGTCTTTGAAAGACGATTTGGACTTGGACAGTTTGGATGTTATCGAATTGTCCATGATGTTGGAAACAGAATTCAAAATCCAACCGGAATTTCAGCAATGGGAAATCCGGGACTGGAAAAACGTTGACGATGTTGTCGAAACGGTTTTGTCGAGGATTAAACGCTAATGAAAAAAGAGCTTGAATCAACGGGATTCAAGCTCTTTTTTCAAGCCTGCCCGACGGTGTCCATCAGCATGGGGTAAAGCGCCTGATGCGGGTCCATGCCCTTGGTCAGGACAACTTTGAACACCGGATACATGCGTTCACATTCGCGAATGGCGATGTTGACGATTTGGGATATTTTGCTTTCGAAAAGTTCTTCTTCTTCGTTGAGAATAATCGAGTGTTTGAATACGGGTGTGTTTTGTTCTGCCCAGTAGGAAAAATGGCCGACCCAGAGTTCTTCATTGACCAGAGCCAGAAGCTCAAAAATTTTGCTGCGGTCTTCAATTTTGGTTTCAATATCCATCAGGCAGGAAAAATGCATGCAGCGCATGTTGGCCTCCCAGGCAAAAAAGAGCAGCATGTTATTCCATTTTCCCTGTACTTCGACGGCGATTTCATTGATATTGCGGCGTTCCAGTTCGTATGACTGAGATGCAAAAATATTTTCGACAATGTCAATCGGATTGTAATTTGAGGCTAAATTCTTTGCCAGTTCCATTTCCTTAATATCTCCACACGGGCAAAACGACAACGATGATTTCAGCTTGCAATGCCGAGTCGTGAATTACAAGGGGCGAGTCGCAGTTTTCCACTTAATTCACAGTTGTTGATAAGTTTTTGTTTTTATTTTTGTTGAAAAACAATGCTTTATTTTTTGCTGTGGGAGAAAAATTTTTTTGGTGTGGATATTTGAAGTCAGCTTAATATAATGTTAAATATTATAACGTTGGTAAAGAGGAAAAAATGACGGGTTTGGCGTTTCCTGACATCTCACCGATAATGTTTTCCATCGGACCGGTGGCGATAAGATGGTATTCCATGGCGTATCTGGTTGGTATTTTAGCCGGCTGGTGGCTTATTCGCCGTAATGCGGAAAAATACCGGACGGGATTAACGCCGCAGCATATAGAAGATTTGATTTTTTATCTGACGCTGGGCGTCGTTTTGGGCGGTCGTTTGGGGTATGCGTTTTTTTACGGCGGCCGGGAAATGTGGCTGGAACCGTGGCATATTTTGGAATTGTGGAAAGGCGGCATGTCTTTTCACGGCGGGGTTCTCGGCGTGATTCTGGCAGTCTGGTTGTTTGCCCGCAAGTATCAGTTCCGCTTTTTATTGTTGACTGATTTGGTGGTTTTGTATCTGCCTATCGGTTTGTTTTTGGGACGGCTGGCAAATTTTGTGAATGATGAATTGTGGGGACGGGTGACGAATGTGCCCTGGGCCGTTCGTTTT
>CASFLC010000096.1 GCA_949295475.1 uncultured Pseudomonadota bacterium | reverse complement strand
TTATTGCTCCACTACCAACAGCTGCAACATCTGCACGGATTGGAAATGTAATACTAATTACTATCAGGACGGCAACAGTTGTAAACATAATGACTGCAAGGTGACGCCGGTCAGTGTTCCTGCAAATGCTGTTTGCTCAATTACCAACAGTTGCGATATCTGTACCGGTTGGGAGTGTCGCAGCGGCTACGCGGATACGGAAAGCTACTGGTGCAGCGTTCCGGAGACGACGGACTGCAGCGCTTTGGGGTATAACAAGTCAGGAAATGATTGCACAGACAGGAGCAAGATACTCTGTCCGTTTGACAACAGTAAATTTGCATGTTTCTAAAGGAGAACGATAATGAGAAAGTTGAATAAATTATTGGCCGGAGCCTCTGCCCTAGTGTTGGCATCATTCAATACGCAGGCATCCTGTGTGCCGGCCAATTGCAATACGTTGGGCTACACCAAATCCGCTTCCGACTGCGACGGCAGCGATATGATTAAATGCCCTTTTGATACTGATAAAGTCTGGTGTACGGAAGGAAGCGACGTTTCAACAATGGCTCCGGCTATAGGAGCTATATATTATTCCGACGGAACATTCTCAACAGAACTTAATCCAAAGAAAAATGCCGTCGGCATCGTTGCGTATATGAATGGAAATCGGAGACTTGTTATCGCATTTGATGAACAATCCAAATTATGGGGCGGTTATGCCGTAAATGAAGCTTGTCTGACGGATTACGGCAGTTCTGACAACGCCAAGACAGATTTTAACGGCCTGATGAACACATTATGTTTGGTAAACGCAGGCAATCGCCCTGCTGCAGAATATTGCAATTCTTACAAACCTGTTTCAAGCGGTGCGGGAAGCATAGGCTGGTATTTGCCGGCTGCCGGTGAATTAAACGGAATCAGTTCTAATTACAACGCAATCAACTCAGCGCTTCAAAAATTATCAAAAACAAAACTCAGCACCGACTATTATTGGACCTCGTCCGAAATAGAAGCCGGAACCTCCTGGTATGCAAAATTCGCAACCGGCGATGTCCACTATAGTGATGGAAAAAATCAGAGCCACCTCACTCGCTGCGTCCTCGCGTTTTAGAAAAATGCCCGTTGAATTCAGCGGGCATTTCTTTTAAGCAGCAACGGCTTTAATCAACTCATCCAGCTTCAGGCGCTGCTGGTCACCGGTCTGCATGTTTTTGAGCGTATAGTTCCCCTGCGCGGCCTCGTCCTCGCCGATGATTATCAGGTAAGGCACCTTGATTTTATTGGCATATTCCATTTTTTTCTTGAATTTGCATTCACGCAGAAAAACATCCGCGGCAATGTCATGTCGACGGAGCTCTCCGGCCAGCGTTACCGCCTGAGTTTGATACGCCGCGCTTTGAACGACGATTAACGCCTTGTTCGGGGTCGGACCGCCGATTTTTAGCAATCCTTTGCCGCGCAACTGGTCAAACAGACGGGTCAAGCCGATGGAAATGCCGACGCCCGGAAATTTCTTGTCCATAAATACACTGGACAAATTCTCGTACCGGCCGCCGGAACAAACCGAACCAAATTCCGGATAATCGTCAAAAAAGGTTTCGTAAACCGTGCCTGTGTAATAATCCAAACCGCGGGTGATGCTTAAATCTACCTGAATGTTTTGCGGATTGATGCCCAGATTGCGCGCCTGAGAAATGACCGTCCGCAATTCCTCCAGTCCGGCGCGGTAGCTTTCATTATCAATATTGTATGCGGCCAGGGCCTGCAAAATTTCCTCATTATTGCCTTTGACGGTGATAAATTCCAGAATTTTGCGGTTGAGCTCTTCCGGCAGTCCCAAATCCCGGAGTTCTTCCAGAAAAGCCGCTTCCGGGATTTTTTTGATTTTATCTACCAGACGCAGCACATCGACGGTCTTGTCCCGAATGTTCAGACTCTCCAGAAAACCGGAAAGAAGTTTGCGGTTATTCAGATAAATTTTGAACGCCGGAAGTTCCAGCTTTTTGAACACGGTATAAATAACCGCCAGCACTTCGGCGTCATAAACAATATTTAACTCATCGCGGTCAATAATATCTATATCGCATTGATAAAACTCGCGAAACCGCCCTTTTTGCGGACGTTCGCCGCGGTATACCTTGCCAATCTGATACCGTTTGAACGGGAAAGTCAGATCGTTGTTGTAAAGCGCGACGTATTTAGCCAGCGGCACTGTCAAATCAAACCGCATCGCCAAATCGGTATCGCCTTTTTTGAACTCGTAAATCTGTTTTTCGGTTTCTCCGCCGGACTTGGACAGCAAAACTTCCGCCAGCTCCAAAATCGGCGTGTCCAGCGGCGCAAAACCGAACAGCTCGTAAGTATGGCGGATAACGGACTTCATATGCTCCATCACAATCTGTTCCTGCGGCAAAAGTTCCATAAATCCCTGTAAAGTACGAGCTGTCATAATTCCCTCTTTGTTGAAAAAATAAAAAAACATCGGGTTATTAATAGTTTGAATTGCCTTAAATGTCAAATTCAAAATACGCCGACACCACAGACAAAATATTGCAAAAGTCTGATAAGCGCTTGCAAAAAGATTATAAAGCATTACAAATGTATTATTGTTTCTATAAATTGATGAGAGTTTGGGCGTGTCCGATTATACCGACAATATTCTGCAGGAGATTTCAAAGCTGGACGAAGCTTCTTATTACGGCTGCGTGACCGGGGTGCAGGGCTTGTTTATCGAAGCCGGGGGTATTCTGGCCAAGCTGGCCGTGGGTGACCGCTGCAACGTGATTGCCGCCGGCGGCAAAGTCGTGCCCTGCGAGGTGGTCAGCTTTAAGGACAGCAAACTGCTTTTGATGCCTTACGGCTCGGTTGACGGCATCGGACCGGGCTGCCGGGTGGAAGTGGAAAATGCCCGGCCGGTGATTTATCCGCATCCGTCGTGGCTGGGGCGCATCATCAACGCGTTCGGCGAAGCCATTGACGGCAAAGGTCCCCTTATTAAGGGCAACACGCCGTATCTGATAAAATCTTCGCCGCCTCCGGCGCAATTCCGCGACCGGGTCAAAGGCAAGGTTGACCTCGGCGTTAAGGCCGTCAACACGTTTTTGACGATTTGCAAAGGGCAACGTATGGGGATTTTTGCCGGTTCCGGCGTCGGCAAGTCGACCCTGATGTCGA
>CASFLC010000095.1 GCA_949295475.1 uncultured Pseudomonadota bacterium | reverse complement strand
TCAACAAACATGTTAAAACAAGATATTTTAAGAGAATGTATGATTTCGTCATTTCCGTAGTCCTTCTTGTTAAAACCGGCAAACGAAATCTACAGGGAAGTGAAAAGACAAGATTAACCACACTAATCCGTCCGCAAACGGCGGACAGACAGATTTCTGCTGAGGCAATCCATAGACTTGAAGGGCACAACTCCTCCAAATATTCACCAACACACTATAGATTATGTTTTCACTTTAACATAATCTTTGCAACGTGTCAAACAGTATTTGCATGGACTGGACGAAACCGCCCGGCGGTGCGAGCCGCATAGGCATAACTGGTTGCCTAAATGACCTTTAAGTGAGCACGCGGTGGCGGCGCCACAGGCATAACTTAAGCGGCGATGTACTACCCGTCTGTGAAGAATGAATGAATTTTTTTCCCGTCGATTTTTACCCGTTTATAGAGGGTAAAATTGCCGATGGTCAGACGTCGTATTTTTACCTCGTGCAGAGAGTTCCAGACATTGACGTAATCTCCGGGATTATGAGCAACGGAACCGCAGCTCTTAATTTTTGAAAGTTTCTTGATGTCGCGGTAACTCAGATGACAAATGACGTATTTGTAAATATCCATAAATTTTACGCCGTTCCACACGGAAGGATTGATGGCGTCACAGCAATATTCTGTTATAAATTTGTTTATAACGGGAACAAAAGAGGCAATCATTTTAGCTTTAAAATCTTCCTCGCCGACATTTTTATAAACCGGAACAAATTGTCCGTTGTCTTTGACCACTGCGGCCACCGGATGCTCCGGAGAGGAGATGAACATCTCCAGCAGCAAATGGCATGTCAGCGGTTTGTTTGACATCCGGAAAAAGTCAAGCGGCGCGTCCTCGCAATAAATATAGCAGCCGTCAAGCCGTTTGAAAAAGTCAGATAAAAAACGCTGAGCCGTAAAATGGGCGGCGCTGGTGTCTATGCACAAAGCTTCGCTGCCGTAAAGTCCTGCTGCTTCCAAATATTCCTGATAGAGCCGCCGGTACTCCGCCGCATATTTTTCAAAAAGGGGCTTATTGTTCTCAAAAATCAGCCGGACGTCGTCAAAATTTTCGGGCGTGCAGGGCAGAGTGCCGAACAAAGCGGCAATTTCCGGTTCTTTGTCGATATAATATTGAAGAATGCTGCAGATTTCTTCCCGGCGTTTTTTTTCTGCCAAAGTCGAAAAATCAAGGTTTATAATTTTAATAAGCAGACGGGGCGCGTAAATATAAACGGTTTGGATTTGTTTGTCCCTGTTGTACAGAGCATTAAAAAACTTTTGCAGCAGGTAGCCGTCCCGTGCCACGAACACCGCTTTTTCCAGACCGGTTTGCGTCAGTTTGTCCCTGATGAAGGCGGCGTAAGCCTGAAGCAAAAAAGCAATGCCGCCGCAAAAGAATTTTCCATAAATATCAAGCGTGGGCAAAAAGCCGTTTTTTTCCATCAAAACCAGAGTACCCAGTTGATAAGAACGCAAAGAGGATTCGTCCGGATCTTCTTTGTTGCGGAGACGCCAGTAATCCTTTGCAAAACGGTGTCCTTTTAGGAAGGTTTCTCCCGCGTTGGGATAATGCAGGGCCTGCCAGCCGGCCTTGCGGGCAGCGTCAACATCCGTACGGCGGTTGTCTCCGATATGCAGAATTTTGTCTCCCGCCAACCCGAGTTTTGCGGCCACTGCTGTATAAAGCGCACCGCTGCGCTTGGTTTTTCCCCAGTCGCAGGAAACAAAAATATCTTCAAACCCTTCAAAGCCGCAATTTTTCAAAAAGTCAGCAATAACTTCTTTTTTCAAGTACATGTCCGAGACGGCAATCAACCGCTTTCCGGCAGCTTTCAGATGACGGAAAACCTCTGCCATTTCCGGATTCGGACGCAGAATAGCCCGCTCGAAACGACGTTCTTCTTCATACATAAACTGCCATTTTTGCGGCAGACGTTCATAAATTGCTTCCAGACAAGGCGATTCGGTTATTCCTTCGGCCAAAATGTCTTTTTCGGCCTGTTTTCTGGCTTTCAACCATCCGTCGGCATGGTGCGCCAGCTCCAAATAAAGCAGCTGATCGTCACCGCGAAGAAACGGGCGGTAAAGCAAGGTGTCAAATACATCAAAAGAAACAATCCCGGCCTTGTCAGCGAGCCTGAGAATGGAATCTTGCATTATACCTCCGCAAAGGGGTTATATCGCCTTTAATTTAAGCGATTGTCCAAACGGAAGCAACTTTTATTTGAACAATATGGACAGCAAAAAAAATCCGCCCGGAGCGGACGGACTTTGTTTGATTGGCGAAAAATCAGCCGACGTGCAGAATAAAATATTCCGTATAAATATAGGCCGTGGCAATGGCCACCGTCAGCAGCATAATGGGAACCGACCATTTCATAAAGCCGAGAAAACTTATCGGACTGCCGTTTCGGCTGGCCATGCCTGCAACAATAACATTGGCCGAGGCGCCGATTAAGGTGCCGTTGCCGCCGAAACAGGCTCCCAGGGACAAAGCCCACCAGACCGGCATCATGGCCTCGCGCCCGCCCAGAGCCTCTTCCATGGATTTTATCATCGGAATCATTGTTGCCACAAACGGGATGTTGTCTATGGCCGCGGAAACCAATGCCGACACCCAGATAATCAGCAGGCTGGCTTTTTGAATACTGCCGTCGGTAAGTTCAATAAATTTTTGTCCGAGCATGGACAACACACCCGTCACTTCCAAACCGTAGACAATCACAAACAGTCCGGCAAAGAAGAAAATAGTCGTCCAATCCACCATACCGAAAACCTGTTCGATTTTGTGTTCCCGTTCTTCGTGCCGGTTTCCCAGCGTATAGAGCATCAAAAGCACCGCCCCGCCGAACATTGCAATTGTTCCGTTGGCAATATGAAAATGTTCGGCCGAAATAAATCCGGCAATCACCAGCGCCAACACCGACAAAGATTTAATCAGCAGGCTTTTGTCGGTAATGCTTTCTTTTTCGTTAAGCGCCATCACTTCGCTGCGAAGTTTCTCCGCGGCCGAAAGTTTGCGTCCCCACAACAGGTCAAAAATTGCAATCAGCACAATCATGCAGATAACGACAATCGGCGTCAGCTCATATACAAAATCCATAAAGGACAAATTAAGCGCCGACCCGATAAGAATATTCGGCGGATCGCCGATAAGCGTGGCCGTTCCGCCGATATTGGAAGCAAAAATTTCCATCAGCAAATACGGATATGTCGGAATCTTAAGCTTTTGGGTAATCTGAAAAGTAACCGGCACAATCAGCAAAACCGTTGTAACGTTATCCAAAAAGGCCGAAAAGACGGCAGTGACAATTCCCAAAACAATCAAAATTCCCCGCGGATTGGCTTTGACGCGTTTGGCCGACCAAATCGCCACATATTGAAAAATTCCGGTCTTTTCGGAAATCCCCACAATACACATCATTCCGATAAGCAAAGCCAAAGTGTTAAAGTCGATGCCTTGCAGCGCCGTATGCTGAGTCAGAATTCCGGCAAAAATCATAACCGAAGCCGCCAGCAGAGCAACAACGGCCCTGTTCAGTTTTTCCGTAAACAAAATCGCATAAGCCATGATAACAATGGCCGAGGCGACTATTTTGGCGTCCAGCCCCCAGACCAGCTGCGGAACTTCGGACAAATCTGCGCCATGCATGATACTGATTCCTTATTTTGTTAAAACAACGTCTGATTTATAACCGGAAAGCTCCTAAAATACTCTTAATGCGGATAAAATAAAACTTCCGCCGCAGACGGAAGTCTATATAATTATCAAGGCGTCAAAAAAAAGTCTTCGTCTCAGACTTTAGGCTTTTCCAGATAATTGACAATGCCGTAAAGGGTGTTGAGCTCTTGTTCGGTCAGGCGGTTGCGGGTAAAAATATTGCGCATGTTAATCACCAGCTTTTCCCGCTGGGCGTCAATTTTATAGTTGCCGCAATTTTCCAGCTTGTGTTCCAGATAGTCGCAAAAACCGAGTACTTTTTCCTTTTCTGCCAGGCGGGTATGGTTGACCACAAACTGTTCCCGCGGCGCGTCAATCTGGGTTTTGTAAAATTCATATCCCGTCAGCAAAACCGCTTGTGACAAGTTCAAAGAGCAATGCCTCGGATTAAGCGGAACGTTGATAATGGCGTCTGCCAGACAAATATCTTCGTTGGTAAGTCCCGTGCGTTCCGGCCCGAACAAAATGCCGCACTTGTGCCCGGCGGCGGTTTCTTTTGATAGCAGCGAAGCGGCTTTGTCTGCGGTATAAACGGGTTTGGTCTGGTCGCGGTGGCGGGCCGTGGTCGCCATGACCGTTTCCAAATCGGCCAGCGCCGCTTTTGTATCGGCAAAAACTTCTGCGGTATACAAAATTTCTTCGGCATTGGAAGACGCGGAAACGGCCTTTGCGGACAAATGGTCTTCCCGGGGATTGACCAGCCGCATATGGTACAGACCGCAATTCATCATGGCCCGGGCGGCCATGCCGACGTTTTCCGCCAACTGAGGTTCTACCAAAATCACATAAGGAAGATTATTTTCTGTCATTTCTTTTCGGTGTTTTCTGTTTTTTCGTCCGCTTCTTGTCGGGGAAGTTCAAGAGAAGCGTCAATCGGTTTTACAAACTTGTCTTTCAAATACTGCCCGAGCTCGGCTTTGTTTTCAACATTAACTTTCTGCGGCTTGTAATCAATTTTCTGCCCGGATTCGGCCTTGCGGTTCTGACGGCGCACCTGAATTTCTTCCAGCGTGGATATGGTATCGACCAAACGGTTGGCTTCGTCCGTTTCAATAGAGGCTGCAGTTTTATTTATGCTCAACATTAATCCCCGCTGGGCCGAAATCCGCTCTTCTGCGGTCAAATCCGGCTCATAGGGCAGGGCTGCGGCCTGTTCGTCCGTCGGAGTCTCGTCGGCAGAATTCTCAGTGGCGGAAATTTCCGCTGCCGACGGAGATGTCTGCTCCTCAGCCTGATTTTTCACCGCGGGCTGTGCGGAAGCTTGGGACTTTGTGAAAACCTGAGCCTCGGCGCAGCCGACCCAGATCAAAAAAGTTAAAATTGTCAAAAAAGAATATTTCGGCATAAATTTTTTCCTGATTAATCGGTGGACAAGAGGTCGATACTGTTAAACAGGATATTTTCCATATCCAAACCCGTTTGATCTTCCACGACATCAATAAAGCCTGAAAACATCGTGTCAAAAGGGTTGTTTTGGTGACCCAGGCCGTCATAAGCTTCCCTCAGATGTTTGGCATAAGACTGCGGCAGATTTTTGATTTTCTCATCATAATCGGCAGGAATGTCGTACCCCAAATCGCGCAAATGCTGCGTCATCACCAGCATATTATGGCGGTTGACTTCGGGAGCGATCATTTCCTGCCCCGTGGCTGTTCCGTAAGTTGTAGCTTCGCCGATATAGTTCAGTTTACCGTGCTGTCCGCTGCCGCGCCAGGTTTTGACGCCGCTTTTGTCGCGGGCTCTGGCCCAGGGATCGACCGGCAGAATTTCACTGCCGTGGGCGGTATTTTCATAAACCGGAGCCTCCGTAATTTCGGTATTGGCAACATTGTCGCCCATATAACCGTCATTGGGGTTGATTTCCCAAGGGTTGGACGGAAGCTGAGCCCAAGCCGGCGCCGCTGAAAACATCAGCGCGGCTCCGATAGAAAGCAATGCGTATTTTTTCATGACAACCTCCCGGAGTGCTCCTTATTAAGACTATAATACTATAAAACGTAGCAGAATAATAGTTACAAAATTGTTATATTTTGATAAAAATCAGTATTTGGCGATAATTCCGCCGCCCATAACCCGGCTTCCGTCATAAAAACAACAGCCTTGGCCCGGAGCAATGCCTGCAAAATCTTCATACAGCCGAACCGTCGCTTTCCGTCCGTCAAAAAAGACCTGCGCCGGCACTTCTTTCTGCCGGGAACGGAATTTGACCGACAATTCCATACTCTGCGGAAGGTCGTTTCCCAGCCAGTTGACGTCTGTGATCACGGCGTCACGGCGCAAAAGGGCGGATTGCGGCCCGACAATAACCCGGTTGTTTTCTGCATCAATTTTGACCACATAGAGAATGTCTCCGCCGCCGATGCCGAGACCGCGCCGCTGTCCGACTGTGTAGTTGACAACACCTTTGTGTCGACCCAAAACCCGTCCGTCGACATGGACAATATCGCCTTCGGCATATCGGAAATCCGGCGCCAGCATACCGATCAGCCGCGCATAATCGCCGTCCGGCACAAAACAGATGTCCTGACTGTCGGCTTTGGTTGCAATTTCCAATCCGGCTTCCGCTGCCAGCGCGCGAACGTCGCTTTTATCATAACCGGCCAGCGGACAACGGAGTTTTTGCAAAACCTCTTTGCGGATATTAAACAAAAAATAGCTTTGATCTTTGGCGGGATTCTTGCCTTTATGGAGTTCGACGCCCTGCGGCGATAGACGGATATCGGCATAATGACCGGTCACAATGAGGTCCGCGCCGTATTCAAACGCCTTGTCGGCCAGCAAACCGAGCTTGATAGCCTGATTGCACATAATACAGGGGGAAGGCGTCAGCCCCTCCGAGTAAGCTCTGACAAAATAATCAACCACTCGTTTTTTAAACGCGTCTCTCAAATCCAGAAAAAAGTGCGGAATACCAAGCTTTTTTGCAACTTTTTCCGCATCGGCGACGGAAGAGGTTGCGGGAGCATAAGGCGGCTGCAGCAAATCCATGGTGACGCCAAAAACATCATATCCTTGTTTTTTCAGAAGATAAGCCGTTACCGAACTGTCAACACCGCCCGACATGGCCACGCAGACCTTGGTATCGGCGGGCAGCTTAGTCAGTCCCAGACTGTTTGGTTCCATCTTTTTTGCCGTCCTTCAGTTTTGCGCTTAGTTTGTCGATTTCTTTTTGCAGGGTTTCCAGCTGGCACTCTATCGGATCTTTATCGGTCGGGCAAACGCCGTAAGCCATAAAGCCCTTAGGCTCTCGTCCGGCCTTCCGGGCAGGATGAGCCGGAACGCCGACCACGGTTTGTCCGTCTTCCACATCTTTTAAAACAACGGCGTTGGCACCGATTTTCACATCGTTTCCGACGACAATCGGCCCCAAAACCTGGGCTCCGGCGCCGACAATAACGTCATTGCCGAGGGTGGGGTGGCGTTTGCTGGTGTTTTTGCCTTTTTTGGAAAAGACGGTAGAGCCGCCGAGCGTAACGCCGTGATACAGCGTACAGTTATTTCCGATGATAGTTGTCTCGCCGATAACCACGCCCATGCCGTGGTCAATAAAAAAACCGCTGCCGATTCGCGCGCCGGGATGAATCTCCACCCCGGTCAAAAAGCGGGCAATCTGCGCTACAACCCGCGCAACGAGATGCAAATCATGTTCCCACAGCCAGTGCGTTCCTCTGTAAACAAGCACGGCCTGCAGCCCGGCAGAGCAAAGCAGAGCCTCCAAACGGCTTTTGGTGGCGGGATCTCGGGCAATAACAGCGTCAATGTCCGAAAGAAACATCTTGAATTTTGACTTCATTTTGTGATACATTCCTGAAAAATTAACAATTTATACAATATTATAACTATATAATATCAAAAGTTCTAAATTTAGGTTAAAGACAATGAGCGAAGTTTTATTTAACGGACACGCCGGCCGCCTGGAAGGCCGCTATCATCAAAGCAGCAATCCTTCCGCGCCGATAGCGTTGATTTTGCATCCGCATCCCCAATACGGCGGTACCATGAACAACAAAGTGGTTTACACCTTGTTCAGCTGTTTTCAGAATCTTGGTTTTTCCGTGCTGCGATTTAATTTTCGCAGCGTCGGGCGTTCTCAGGGACAGTTTGAGGACGGTCCTGGCGAGCTTTCGGACGCGACCGTTGCGTTGGATTGGCTGCAATCCGTCAATCCCGAAGCGCGCCAATGCTGGATTGCCGGCTATTCTTTCGGCGCCTGGATAGGCCTGCAGCTGTTGATGCGCCGCCCGGACATCAATAATTTTATTGCCGTGTCGCCGCCGGCCAATGAAAAAGACTTTTCTTTTTTAGCGCCGTGTCCGACATCGGGATTGATAACCCAGGGCTGTATAGATGAAATCGTCACACCGTCAAGCGTCACAACGCTGGTCAAACGGCTCAACACGCAGCGCAATGTATCGGTGGACTATGCCATGATAGAAGATGCCGACCATATGTACAATAATCATCTGGTCGACTTATACAAGGTTGTGGGGCATTATGTCCTTGATGCCATGAAGAAGAAAACGCCGGCCAAAAAACGCCGTGGCCGCCGCAAAAAGAATGAACTGCAGGAAGACGATACCCTGCTGCTGGAAAACGGCAGCGCTAATGACAGCGACGATTTCGATGACGATATTGATAGCTCCGATGATGATTTTGATGATGATGAAAAATAGTCTTCAAAATCTAATTCAAAAAGGCCGGGAACAAAACTCCCGGCCTTTTAAT
>CASFLC010000094.1 GCA_949295475.1 uncultured Pseudomonadota bacterium | reverse complement strand
ATGAAAGCTTCCGGAAGGAAAATTGCCGTGCTCGGCAAGATGGCCGAGCTGGGCGAAACTTCGCGGGCGCGCCATATAGAAATCGGACGAACGGCCGCTGCGGCCGGGATTGACGTTGTGGTCGGCGTCTGTCCGGAGATGAAGGATATGCTGGCGCAGCTGCCGCCGTCCGTGAAACAATATTATTTTGAAAATAAGGACGGTTTGGATGAATTTTTGCTAAATAAACTGTTGCAAAATAATGATATTGTCCTTATAAAAGGAGCCAGGTATTCTTCAAAACTTTATCAGGTGACGGAAAGTCTGATTAAACAGGGAGCTTAATCATGAAATGTCCTTTTTGCGGCTGTAATGACACGCAGGTGAAAGATTCCCGCGAGGCCGAAGACAATACGGCTATCCGGCGCCGCCGCGAATGCCCGGAATGCGGGTCGCGTTTTACGACTTTTGAACGGGTTCAGCTGCGTGAATTGACCGTGGTTAAGAAAAACGGCGAAAAGACCAAGTTTGACCGGGACAAGCTGGCGCGTTCCATTCAGGTGGCCGTGCGCAAGCGTCCGGTTTCCGACGACCGGGTTGAAAAAATCGTCAATTCAATCCAGCGGCGGCTGGAGAGTTCCGGTGAGGCGGAAATTCCGTCGCAGGTTATCGGCGAATATGTGATGGATGCATTGTCTAATCTCGATCATATCGCTTATATCCGCTTTGCGTCGGTATATCGGGATTTTCGGGAGGTTAAAGATTTTGAGGATTTTGTGGATACGATTGACAAACTCGCAAAACCGCAGGGAGAAAATTGATGGCAAAGTTTGTTTCCGAAAAAATTAAAATGAAGTCCGCGGCCCGTCTGGCTGCCGTTCAGGCAACCTATATGATTGAATACGGCCAACTTTCGGTTGACGAAGTAATCAAGGATTTTATCAACGGCGAGGTCGGACGCTATGTGATTGACGAAGAAGATTTCGGGCATGAGGAGCTGGTTGAGGTCGGCGAGATGGATACGTCGTATTTTGCGGAACTGGTGCGCGGCGTGCATGCCAAAAAGGAATTTATGGAAAAGTCTTTGGCGCATTTTTTGCGCGAAGGCTGGGTGTTTGACCGTTTTGACGGAACGCTGCGGGCGCTGCTGTTGTGTGCCGCATACGAGTTAATCAACACCTTAGACGTTGATGCCAAAGTCATTATTCAGGAATATGTCGATTTGGCCTATGCGTTCTTTAATAAAAACGAGCCGAAGATGGTTAACGCGCTGCTGGATCAGATAGCCAAAGAAGTGCGCGCCGCCTGACGAGCGTAAACCGGTTGTCTGTTTTTTGAGGAAAAGTAAAAATATGGCAAAGCTTAAAATTTATGAATATCCGCATCCCATATTGAAAAAAAAAGCGGAAAATTATTCCGGTGTTGACGATGAGTTGCGCCGTTTTTTGGACGATATGCTGGAAACAATGTATGAGGCCAACGGCTGCGGATTGGCGGCTCCTCAGGTCGGCGTGTCCAAACGGGCGGTGGTGATTGATATTGCCCGGGAGGGGGAAGAGCCGGCGCCGATGTATCTGGTTAATCCGGAGATTATCTGGAAATCCGATGAAAAGGAAATTTGCGAAGAGGGCTGTTTGTCGCTTCCGGAACTGCGGGCGGAAGTGGAACGTCCGGCCAGCGTCAGGGTGAAGTATCTTGATTATGACGGCAAGGCGTGCGACTTGTTGGCGGAAGATTTTCTGGCCGTGGCCATTCAGCATGAGTTGGATCATCTGGACGGTATTTTGTATATTGATCATGTCAGCCGGCTGAAGCGGCAAATGCTGGTCAAAAAACTTGAAAAGAGCCGGAAAGAAAAAAGAAGTTAAAAAACAGCGGAAAAGGAAGCAAACGATGAAACTGGTTTTTATGGGAACGCCGGATTTTTCGGTGGCGGCGTTGGACGCTCTCAGCCGTGAGCATGAAATTGTCTGCGTGTATACGAGAGCGCCCAAGGAAGCCGGCCGGGGTAAAAAAGAAACCAAGTCGCCGGTTCATCTGTGGGCGGAAGCGCATGGTGTCGAAGTTCGCACGCCAAAGACGCTTCGTCATGAAGACGAACAGCGGAAATTTAAGGAACTTGATGCCGATGCCGCCGTGGTGGCCGCTTACGGTTTGATTTTGCCTAAACCGGTTTTGGAAGCTTTTCCGAAAGGGTGCATCAATATTCATGCCTCTCTGCTGCCGCGCTGGCGGGGCGCGGCGCCGATACAGCGCGCGATTGAAGCGGGAGACGACCGTTCCGGAATTACCATCATGAAAATGGATGAAGGTTTGGATACCGGAGATATGCTGCTGCAAGGTGAGGTTGTCATTACGCCCGAAACAACCGGCGGACTGCTGCATGACGCTTTGGCCGCCAAGGGGGCGGAATTGATTGTTAAAGCATTGCGCGAATGGGATCAGATAACCCCGCAAAAGCAGGACGATAATCTGGCGTGTTATGCCGCCAAGGTGGAAAAGGAAGAGAGCCGTGCTGATTTTTCAGAGGCGGCGGCTGTTCTGGAGCGTAAAATCAGGGCCTTTAACCCTTATCCGGCGGTTTATTTTGAATATGGCGGCGAACGTTTCAAAATGCTGGCGGCGGAGGCGCTTGACGGCGATGCCGGGATGGCGCCGGGAAGTCTGGTGCCCAATGATACGGGAATTTTGATTCAATGCGGGCAGGGAATGCTGCTGGTGACTCAAATTCAGCGGCAGGGCAAAAAAGCAATGAGTGCCGCCGAGCTGTTGCGTGGTTTTCGCTTTGAACCAGGGAGCCTTTTGCAGGCTTAAGATGAAAAAAATCCTGAAGCTTTGATGTCTTCAGGATTTTTTTTGTTCATTTTTTTTGCCGGCGGCTGAGCAATGCCAGCAAAGAGAGAAAATAATTTTCTTCCGCCTGTGTGAAGGGCGGCGTCGGATTGACCGCGTTTTTGCGAGCTTTGAACATTTTGCGCAGCGGGGACAGCAGCATGCCGTTCAGACCGCGTTCTTCAATCTGGGCAATGTGGCGATGCAGCAGCACAAAACTCATTTCGCTTATCCAGCCGCCCTCGAGAATGAATTGAAACATCAGGGGATGCGGCACGATATTGCGCGCAAAACACCGGTGAATGGTGTCATACATAAAGGTTTTGAGTTTGCGGTATTCTACGCCGCAGCCATTCGGATTGTAACTTTGAAGCATAATCAGCGCCTGTTTGCCGAATAATTCATAATCGTCGGCAAAGTCAATGTCTAACGCCACTTTGTAGTATTCTTCCGGAATCGGAAATTTATTTTTTTGCAGTTCCAAAACGGTATCAATCATTGTTTCCACGGCCGGCCGCCGCATGTCTTTGATTTTTTGTTTTTGCTGCAGATTACAGACATGGCGGGAAACGCTTTCAAAGTCGACATTGTTCATGAACAGGCGAAACGCTTCTTTGCGAAAGATGCCTTGCAGGCCTTTCAGATAAACACGCTCTAAATTGGTTAAAGGACGGGTTTGTTTGATTTGTTCTTTGTTTTTTTTCATAATGCGTATTTTAATAATTGTTTTATTGAAAGATATTTTAGGCTCAAAATCTTGGATTGACAAGGGATTTTTGCAAAAAAAATCCCCGGCGGCTGTTTTGCCGCAAGGGGATTCGTCTTATTGGTATGCTTTAAGAGCCTCTATGGCTCCGGGATCGCCTTTCTTTGCCCATTCGTTGATGTATGGGACAATAACCGCAACCCCGGCGTATCCTTTGAAAAGAGGCGCATATTCAATCAGCTGCTGCCACTGGCGTTTTGCCACATATTTGCGGTTTAACAGCCGTACCCAGAAAGAGATATCAATGATACCTTTTCCTAGGATTTGATTCAAATATTCGTTCCCTCTCATTTTTATTTTTTTAATCGGGTATTTGAGTACCTCGATTAAAATGTCTCCGACTTGGATTTGGAAGGCGGTCGGAGGGATGGAAAGAGCGGCCGTTAACGCGCAGCGTTCTGTCGGCGACAGTTCGGCATTAAAATACCGGTCCGTCAGATATGCCTTGCGCTTAAGGCGCAAAACTTGCTGCAGCTTTTCCAGAGCCATCTCTTTTGCCCCGGCAGTCGAACTTTTGAAAAGGGCGTCAAATGCATGAACGTCTTTCTCAAACTCTTTGATTTGTTTCAGCTGTCGCTGTTTTTGATTTTGACGCTGTTCTATTTTTGACGTCATTTCGCCGGCCATATCTGCGTCAATCAAACCACTTTCCGCCCAAGCCGTGAGCAGGAGAATCTTTTCGTCGGGGGTTTTCCCGGCCAGATTTTTTAACAATTTTTTTTGTTCCATAATAATAAATACTTTTTAAGCCGGAAGGACAGGGGAGAAAACGTTTCTGCCGTCTGTCCTTTTCCGGTAATTTCTTTTTTTGGGTTTTGTTTTTTTTACTTCAGCTCGTGGCCGTTTAAGGTGTAACCACCGAATTTTGCCGCCGGGATGACGGAAACTTTTCCGCCGAGGATGGCTAATCCTTTTTCTCCGGTTTCGATGTTTTTGGCCCAAGACGTCCACACGGTCTCGTTGTTAAACGAGTCTGTTTTGCGGAGGTCTTTTTGATAGGCTTCCTTTTTGTTGGTGGCAATCCATCCGGAAGGCAGACCTTCTTTGATTTTTGCCAACATTGTTACGCCTTGTTTTTCAGCACCAGCTGTAGCTTTTTGATTTTTTTTAGCCATACGCTTTTTGGTTTTGTGCCTTCACCTTTAATGTTGCATAACGTCACTAAATGTTTAGGCGGGTTTAATAATTTAATTAAAATTTATATGCGTCTGCTACTATAGACAAAAAAACATGTTTTGGCAACAATTAATTTGATTTTTTTAAACTTTTTTTATTCTTTGCAGTTTATACTATATCAAAATTGTTTTTTTATCAGGATACAGCCGATGAACAAGATTGTAAAAATAACGTTGGCTGCCGTTTTGTTGGGCGGCGCGGCGTTTTACCTGACAGCAGACAGGGAAACGGAACCGGCGTTTGTTACGCGCAAGCTGCAGCGCGGCGATATTACCGAAAAGGTGACCGCTTCGGGTATTATCAATCCGATTTCTACCGTTAATATCGGTACGCAGGTGTCCGGAACCATTGCCGAAATTTTTGTGGATTATAACTCTCTGGTGACAAAAAATCAGCTATTGGCACAGATTGACCCGGCCTTGTTTGAGGCGACGGTGGCTCAGCGCAGGGCAGCGTTGGATATTGCCAGGGCCGAAGTCGAAGTTGTTAAAAACGATATTGTTTATTACAAAAAACATCTGGAACGGATTAAAAAACTGAATTCTTCCCGCTATTCGGCCGATAAGGAGCTCGAGTCGGCACAGCGTGACTATGATAACGCCGTAGCGCAGCTGGCTTTGAAAAATGCTCAGGTGTCACAGGCGGAAGCCGCTTTGAAATCGGCCGAAATTGATTTGAAATATACCAAAATCGTTTCTCCGGTCGACGGTATTGTGGTGTCCAAAGAAGTGGAGGTCGGACAGACCGTTGCCGCCAGTTTTCAGACGCCGACTTTGTTTAACGTGGCCGAGGATTTGACCAAAATGCAGATTGAGGCCTCCGTGGTTGAGGCTGATATTGCCAAGGTTAAGGAAGGACAGACGGTTGAGTTTGGCGTAGACAGCTTTCCGGATGAAATATTTTACGGAATTGTGACCCAGGTGCGCAATGAGGCGATTACCACCTCAAACGTCGTTACCTATGAAGTGATTATAGAAATTGACAACCGCGATTTGAAACTGAAACCCGGCATGACTGCCAACGTGGAAATTATTACCGCGGAGAAAGAAGGCGTTTTGCTGGTTCCCAACAAAGCGCTGCGCTTTTATATTACGGACGAAAACGGCGAGACCAAACGCTATCAGGACAAGGGCTTGTGGATTTTGAATAAGGGACAACCACAAAGAATCGTGATTAAAATCGGCGTGGCCGATGAGGACCGGACGGAAGTCATTTCCGACAAGCTTAAAGAGAATGACAATGTGATTATTGAAGACCGAAAAGAAGCCGAGCGGCGCCGTACCAGAATAAGGATGCCTCGTTAATGGCTTTGATTGAGCTTAAAAATATCTGCAAAAGTTATCCGCTGGACGGTTTTAACCTGCAGATTCTCAAAAAAATTTCGCTTGAAATCGAAAACGGGGAATTTGTGGCCATTATGGGGCCTTCCGGATCGGGAAAATCGACTCTGATGAATATTCTGGGGTGCCTGGATAAGCCGACAAGCGGTCATTATGTGTTGGATGGGCGCAATGTGGAAAAACTTTCTTCCGACGAATTGGCGGAAATCCGCAATCAGAAGATTGGTTTCGTCTTTCAGGGATTTAATCTGCTGGCGCGCACGACGGCGCTTGAAAATGTTGAGTTGCCGATGGTTTATGCTAATGTTGCGGCCGAGGAACGGGAAAAACGGGCCAGGGAAGCCCTGCGGCAGGTTGGTCTGGAGCGGCGGATGTATCATCAGCCCAATCAACTTTCGGGCGGACAACAGCAGCGGGTGGCCATTGCCCGGGCCGTGGTCAATAATGCGCCGATTATTTTTGCCGATGAGCCGACAGGCAATCTTGATACCAAAATGAGCGTTGAAATTATGGATTTGTTTACCCGTCTGAACCGGGAACTTAAAAGGACGATTATTCTGGTGACGCATGAAGAAGATATTGCCCGCTATGCCGGACGGATTATCAAAATCGTCGACGGGGAAATTTTCAGCGACGAAAGGAATGAGCGATGACAGACTTTCGGACGATTTTCAGCATTGCCGTTCGCGCCGTCAAGGCAAATAAAATGCGCTCTATCTTGACCAGTCTCGGCATTATTATCGGTGTGGCTGCGGTAATTGTGATGCTTGCTATCGGCAACGGGGCGCAGATTTCTATCCAGAACGAAATGAAAATCATGGGGGCCAATCTGATGATTATCCGTTCCGGGGTGGCAACCTCCAGCGGCGCCCGCGGCGGACACGGTTCCCAGCCGACCATGAAGGCGGCGGACGGTGATGCAATACAGGAAAAAATCAGTCAGATTAAACTGGCGGCGCCGGTTTTGGAAGAAACAACCCAGATTGTTTACGGCAATGCCAACTGGTCTACCGGCGTTACCGGAACCGACAATCGGAATTTTTTGATTAAGGATTGGGAGTTGGCATATGGCCGTTTTTTCAGCGAAGCGGACGTTAAAAATGCCGCTAAGGTGACAATTCTCGGACAAACCGTGGTTAACGAGCTTTTCGGCGACGTCGATCCGCTGGGAAAAGTGGTGCGCATTAAGGGGATGCCGTTTCAGGTTATCGGGGTTTTGGAAAAACGCGGCGAGAGCGGTATGGGGCAGGATCAGGATGACAGCGTGTTTATTCCGATAACGACGGCCCAGAAAAAAGTTATGGGCACAAGTTTTCCCGATCAGGTGCGTTTTATCATGGTGCAGGCCGTTGATGCGGAGAGCACTTATACCGCTCAGGACGATATTCGCCGTTTGCTTCGGCAGCGTCACAATTTGGGCAGCAATAAAGAAGATGATTTTGTCATTCGCAATCTGACCCAGATGATGGAAATGATGGAGAATTCCACCAAAATCATGACGATTATGTTGGGCTCCATT
>CASFLC010000093.1 GCA_949295475.1 uncultured Pseudomonadota bacterium | reverse complement strand
CCTCCGAAGATTTAGATGTCAGCATCAGTGATGAGCTTATCCGCAAAATTATTTATTCTCAGCCGGAATTTTCGGACGCGTCCGGTAATTTCAGCCTGGACAAATTCCGCCGTCTACTTTCCGCTTCCGGCTGGAGCGAGCAAAAATACATCGAAACCCTGCGCCAGGATATTATCAAGCAACATTTGATTCAGAATCCGACGGAAGGCATCAACATTCCGGATTTTATGACCAAATATCTGGCTCAATTGGAAAATCAACGCAAGGTTTTCCAATATATCACCATCAACCCCTCTGCCCTCAAAATCGACCGGAAAATTTCCAATGAGGAACTTGAACAATATTATCAGGATTTTGCGGTTGAGTTTGAGGAACCCGAAAGCCGCAATGTTTCTTTCATCGACCTGCCGATTGACAAGCTGGCTTCCGAGATTGTTCCCGGCGAGGACGAAATAGCGGCTTATTACCAGGACAATATTTCGCAATTTGTCATCCCCGAACAGCGCCGTGTTCTGCAAATGGTGTTTGACAACCAAGAAGACGCCTCAAAAGCTTATCAGGCGCTGCAATCCGGCAAGGATTTTTACGCCGCGGCCAAAGAATTCGCCAATCAGGACAAAGACGACACCGAGCTCGGCGAAGTTTCCCAGGATATGCTGCTGGCCGATTTGAGCGAGCCGGTGTTTGCCCTTGCGGCCGGAGAATATACCGAGCCGGTGCAGTCCGAGCTTGGCTGGCATATCATGAAAGTCGTTTCCGTTACTCCGAAGAAAGAAACCAAACTTTCCGATGCCCGCGCTAAAATCATTGACGCCATTCGCAAAGACCGCGCCTATGAGGCCGCCTATGAAACCGTTGCCCGAATCGAAGACGAACTGGGTTCGGGAGCAACACTTGAAGAGATTGCCGACGAACAACATGTCCGTATTCATAAAGTCGTCGGCCTGAACGAAGACGGCAAAGCTTTTTCCGTTGCTTCTCAATTTAAAGATCTGACCTCCTCGACAGACTTTGTCGATACCGCCTTTTCTTACAACCCCGGCGAAATCAGTCAGGTTATTGAAACAGACGGCGGTTTTGTTTTTGTCCGGGTGGACAGCATTAAAGATTCCCACATCAAGGATATTTCCGAAGTTCGCGGCGAAATTCAAAAAATGTGGGAAACCAATGAGAAAAGCGCTATTGCACAGGAAATTATCAATGATGTGACCCATGACATTGAAAACGGAGACAGCATTGCCAGCGTGGCCTCCCGCTTTCATCTGCCGATTAAAACGACCCGGGCTATCAAACGCAATGAAAGTTTTGCCGGGCTGAACGGTCTGCAAATGGCTGAGCTGTTTCAGGAAAAAGTCGGTTCGCCCAAACTTGTCAATCAGGATGACGCTTATCTGATTATTGTTCCGACAAAGGTGGTTCAGGCGGATACAAACCTTTCCGAAAACGAAACGGAGGTGTTGCGCTCAAAAGCCCAATCTGAAATCGGACAAACCGCAGCGGACAGTTTGGTTGATGCCTATGCCTCTAATTTTAAGGTACGCGTTAAATATAAATATGTCGGTTTGGCCGACTAATCAGGCACGCACGGCGTGAGCGAAGACTGGCTGCCTAAATAATCTTTAGGTGGGCGCGCGATGCTTTTTCATGTCTGCCTTTTCTTCCGTGCCTGATGTCTGTCAGGCAAGTCGCCGGTGGCCCGGACGCCGGGAGCGGTGGCAGCGCCACGGGCATAACTTAAGCGGCTGCCAGGCAGCGCCTGGAGGCATAACCTAAGCGGCTGTGAAGAGAATTCCACTTTTCTACGGCTATGGTATAGGTTGAGAGTAAAATAGAAGGTTCAAACTGTTTTGGGTTTGGGCCTTTTATT
>CASFLC010000092.1 GCA_949295475.1 uncultured Pseudomonadota bacterium | reverse complement strand
GGCAACCTTGTTTCCCTCAGCCCGAGAACCAAACCATGTTGCCCGCTGTCATCAACCCAGCCGACAACCCCGGAAATCTGTTTATCAGAAAGGATATCTGCCGAAATTGTCCCATCGGAATAATAGTACATTCCAGACTGAACAACTTTTGTCGTTTTGGTTCTTTGAACACGAACGTAAGCTTTGCCAAAATATGCAATAACTTCTTTCGCCGTTAAGCCAAAACCTTCTGCTACGGTCGCTAATGCTTTTAATTTTTCATTTTTCTTCATAATAATTCTACTTAAGTTAATAATTCATTTCTGGCTATCACCCTAAATCACAACTTTCATTTTGTCAAGGACAAAACGGACAAACAAAAATTCCGGTCTGCCATAATGGTAAACCGGAATAAAAACCATAAACTAAAATTTCCAAACGCTAAGATGGGATGATTAAAAGGCCGGGAGTTTTGTTCCCGGCCTTCTTTCTTGATCAGAAAAATATTGTGCCGCGGAGGCTGACTACCGTTGCGTAATCCGATTTCGGATTCAACGCCGGATCAAAATAAAACTGGATATCCGGCGTTATTGTCATCCATTTGGAGACGCCCCACGCCCAATATGCTTCCAAAACTTTTTCCGCATCGTGACTAAGCTCCTGCCCCACCGCTTCCCGGTTGATTTTATTATAGGCGCCGGCAAAACCTATCTGATCCAGCGGATTACGCTCCAACGGGTCGTTTATAACCGCGCCCAGCACCCAGGACTGGTCGATTTCGGCCTGACTGCCGGATACCCCGTTCACTCTGGCAAAGACCGTCCACTTTTCGCCCAAATCCTGACTGAGATTTAATGACCAGCCGTTTGTACTCTGCTGCTGCTTAAAAGTATACGGCTGATTGTACACCATGATTGAATATTGTCCGGATCCCAACCCTTTGATTGTCGGCGTGTAGCTCAAAGACCCGAAAGTGGTGTAATGCTTTTGATCCAGATGAGCCGTGGAAATACTGTTGCCGTCAATATTGGTGGCGTCCTGCGCGCCCAGAGCCAGACTCCATTCATTATTCGGCGCTATCTGAACATAACCGCCCAGTGACGCCGTCGGATATGTGGCGCTGGCGTTTTGAGAAAGCGCATAGTTGATAAAATTGACCTGCTGGTTGGAATCGTAAGCCGTTCCGTCAAAATTATACAAGGTTATCTGTCCCAGCGCCACGGTCAGCCAATCCATTTTGCCGGGAAACCGGTAGCTGAAATATAATTCGTTATAAGAATTTGACTGGGCGGTATAGTCATTGATGCCGGTAACGGCGCCGATGCGGCTGCCGACTTCTTCCGCGGTGCGCCCGGAATATCTGACGGCGGTAAACGCCGCGTTTAACGTCAGGTTTCCGTATTCGTTGTCAAAAGCCTGCCAAGTCAGCGACGGTGCTATAATTGTCTGAAAAGCCGTCTTTTTACCGCTGGGAGCACCGTATTGCGGCATATAAGTTACATCAACGGCATATCCAAGTCCGTATTCTTTTTGCAACCGGTTCTTGAACTCGACATAATCGTTGCCGAAATCCGTAAAAGAATGATTGCGCCGGATTTTATCGGCAGCAACCCGCTGGCCGGCGCTGCGCGCTTTTTTATGTGCGGCGGTTTGCACCGACTCGGAGTCGGGCGACATTTGGGCCGTAACCGGCGTCGTTGCCGAAATAACGCTTAAAATACAAGCTGAAGCAAGTAAATATTTTTTTGTTTTCATTTCCGTTTTCCTTGAAAAAACAATGGCTGCCACGGATATATTCATATTCGGCAAAATTTAAAGTACTTTTTTTTGGACAGATGACGCAAACAACTCTTGACTTTTGTCTAAAACGTGTTAGCGTTGTCGTTAATTCGAGAATTATTAACATATTTATTAATTAAAAATTTTTTCTTATGGAACAGAGAAAAGAACAACGGGTTGTTGAAAAAACATGGACAGAAACCCTGGAGTCCATCAAAGATGGTATTACGGCCACTTTTCCTCATGTGCCGACTTATTATGAGCTTGGCGAAGGAACCGTGGCATTGCTGGAAAACAATAAAACCAAGTACCGAATAGGAGTTGTTTTTCCGGTAAAATACAAGGAAACCGGTGAAATTGACCATATCGTCTATTTTCCCATAAAAGGCGATTATATTTTGGCCTCCGGGCTGAAGTACCAGCCGGTTAATCTGATCGGGCAAAAATTTTCCGCCAAGCGCGGCGACTTTGAGGTGAAGGAATTGAAAGGACGTCAGGCTTTTGCCTTCCACCGTATCTATAATGCTATTGTTGAACTCTAAATAATTTCTAATCATGATAAGAATTCAAAACCCGCAAAACATTACAAGAATGATGCATACCCATCTCGGCCACAGACTGAGAGCGTATGCCTACACCTCAAACGCCCAGCTCGGAACCATCAAACATGTTGACGGACCGGTTTGGGTAATGGAATTAAACGAAGGACGCATCCTTCACTATGCCATTTTTGAGGTGAAGTCCAAAAGCTTGTATATCTACGCCGGCGGTTTGCGCTATACGCCGATGATAGATATGCAGCAAGAAATTAAATTGGACAAGGACCGAGTGGCAGAAGTTTTCTCCGACGAAATAGGAGAGGTCTGCCTCTTAGTCGAAGAATAAATTTTTATTTTATGCAAAACCGGCTTTTTATAAGCCGGTTTTGTTTTAAATGACCAGTTATCCCAACCTGAGGCTATAACTTAATTTTTTCTTTACAAAAGACCGAATTTGCGCCTAAATAAGGCTGATTGTATTTTTTGGGGAATTGGGGTTATGAACAAGATTTGCAAAGCACTTTTTTATACGGGAGTTCTGATAATGAGCAGCGGATGCCATACTCAGGTGCAGCCGACCATCGTGCCGGCTGTCGAGATCAAACAGCCGGTCAAGCATGAGCTTGACGTTATCGGCGGCGTGGAGCCCGTTTATGTTTTGCCGATTAAAGCTCCTTTTCCGGCACGGATTGACACCGGCGCCGAAACCTCCTCAATTGATGTTACCCGGGTAAAGACTTTTGAACGCGACGGCGAAAAATGGGTGGCGTTTAACCTTGACCATGACGGCAACGGCGAAAAGCACCGTTTTGAGAAAAAAATTGCCCGCCGTACCGTTATCCGCCGGGCGGGTAAAGACGAGTACCGCATTGTGGTCAACATGGACGTCAAAATCGGCAAAGAACTGATCAGTACCGAATTCACCCTCGCCGACCGCACGAAATTTACTTATCAGGTGCTTATCGGCCGCAATATTCTCAACGGACGCTTTATCGTCGATCCGTCGGTTGAAAACACCTTACACTAACTTTTGAGAAGATTACCCATGTTAAAAAAATTTGCCTCAGTTCGTTTCAGCCTTTCGGTTTTGCTGGTGATGTCAATTATTTTCGCGGCGTACAGCATTTATTACAAAACAACTTACTGGGGTTTTAACTTTGCTCCCGGACAAAACTCCGACGTCTGGACCATTGAAGCGCATATTGCCTTTGAACCGACCGGCGAGCCGATTAAGGTTACCCTCACGACGCCTCAGGACAGCAACGCTTTTAAGATTTTGGAAGAGAACGTCATTGCCGATGGCTATAAATCTAAAAAAATCAACGGAGAAGTTTCTCAACTCGTTTTGCAGTCTCCGGCGCGAGAAAAATCTCAGGATATCTATTACAGAGTGATGCTGTTTGATAATATTGACACGCGCGGCAAAACCAAAGCCCCCAGCCCCGAAAAGCCCCAAAAACCGATTTTTGACGAACAACGTCTGGCCGCCGCCAATCAAATTTTAGAAATAGCCCAAAAGCAGGAAGGCGACGCGGTGGCACAAATTATCCGTCTGTTGAATCTGGTGCCGGCCGATCCGACCGTGCAATCTTATCTGCCGCTCAAAAAAACACAGTCGGACATGTTTGAGATGACTAAGGATCTGCTTGCGCTCAAAGGTATTCCGGCGCGCGCCGTGCGAGGCTTTCGTCTGGAAGAGAATCGCAAATCGGTTGCTCCCGACCTGATGCTGGAGGCTTATATCGACAATCAATGGAAGATGTACAATCTGACTACTGCCGACAAAGGGCTTCCGGAAAATTTTGCGGTCTTTCAACGCGGCGGAAAGTCTTTGATTGATGTGGAAGGCGGCGAAAACTCAAGCATAAAATTCTCAGTCTTAAAATCGGTAACTTCTTCTATGGGATTGGCCGGTAAACGCGCTCAGCTGGCCGGACAAAAGTCGCTGTTTGACTACTCGATTTACAATCTGCCGCTGGCCGCACAGAACACCCTGAAGTGGCTTTCAATCTTTCCGCTCGGAATCCTGGTGACGGTTTTGATGCGCAATGTTGTCGGCGTGCAGACGATGGGAACATTTACGCCGATGCTGTTGGCCATGGCGCTGATTAAAACCGGTTTTTGGGCCGGCCTCATCTGTTTTTCACTGATTGTCGGCGTGGGCCTCTTGTTGCGCTTTGTACTGTCCAAGCTCAATTTGCTGCTGGTGCCCAGAATTGCGGCGGTGGTTATTTTTGTGATTTTGATTATGCAGATGTTTACGGTTTTCGGCTTTCAGTTTAAGCTGAATATTGCGCAATCCGCGGTCTTCTTCCCGATTATCATTATGGCGTGGATTATTGAACGAGCCTCTATTACCTGGGAAGAAGACGGGCCTCTTAATGCCGGAAAGGAAATCTTTTTCAGCGTTCTGGTGGCTATTGTGACTTATTTTGTAATCAACGACGAATATATCCGCCATGTTATGTTTGCGTTTAACGAGCTTAATCTGGTGATTTTGTTTGCGGTGATGCTGCTCGGAACTTATACCGGTTACCGATTGACGGAACTGAAGCGTTTTCAACCGCTTAAAAAGGGCTGACGCAACATGTGGAATTGGCTGAAACATTTTGCTAAACCCTCAGAGCTCCGGGCTGCCGGGGTGTTGGGTATGAATCGCCGCAATTATAACATTATTGCAAAACATAACAGCCGGCGATTGTTTCCGCTGGTGGACGACAAGGTCAAAACCAAGGAACTGGCAAAGCAATACGGCATCAATACGCCGGGGCTTATCGGCGTGATTGCCCATCAATATGAAGTAAAGGATATTTTTAAGATTATCGGACGGCGCAAAGAATTTGTGATTAAACCGGCACAGGGAAGCGGCGGCAAGGGTGTTATGGTTATTGTCGGTTCCGAAAGCGGCTGGTTTGTGACGGCCTCCCGGAAAAAGGTCGGATACAAACACATTTATCAGCATATTTCCAATATCTTAAGCGGGTTGTACAGTCTCGGCGGACGTTATGATTCTGCCGTGATTGAAGAACTGGTGCATTTTTCCGATATTTTTAAGGATTACAGTTATCAGGGCGTGCCCGATGTGCGGCTGATTGTTTATAACGGCTACCCGGTGATGGCGATGACCCGGCTGCCCACGGCCGAATCCGAGGGACGCGCCAATCTGCACCAAGGGGCGGTCGGCGTTGGTCTTGATATCCGGACCGGACACGCTCTGCACGGAGTTCAGCGCAACAGGCCGATTGAAAAGCATCCGGATACCGGCGCAAATCTGATGAACATTCAGGTTCCCTACTGGAAAGACCATCTGCTTATCGGCGCCAAGGCTTTTGATATGACCGGACTGGGATATCTGGGCGCGGATATTGTGCTTGACGCGAAAAGAGGACCGATGATGCTGGAACTTAACGCCCGGCCGGGACTGGCGATTCAGATTGCCAACGGCTGCGGTCTGGCCCGGAAGCTTAAACTGGTGGAAAAATATTATCCGACAAACCTGACGGCGGAAGAACGGGTTGAGTTTGTGCTGAGCGGCGTTGATTTTGAAAAATAATTTCTTATATCAGCGTTAGGTTTTATTTTGACATCAATACCGGCAAATTTCAAATTTATTGCGTGTCGGCTTTGACAAAGGGCTACGGCAATTCTTATATAAAGTTCAGAACAATAATTTTTTGAAAAAGAGGATGGCATGACTAAAGAAACAAAAAAATCCGAAACAAAACTGCTTAAAAACACCGAGGCCAAGAAGCTCGGCAAGTCAACGACCAAAGGTTTGAAATCCGCCGAAACGAAAAAGCTCGGCGTAAGTAAAACCCGGGCAAAGAAAATTAAACATTCCTATCCGGTTAAAGATGCCGAAAACGCTCTGCTCTTAAAGCTGAAAGACGGCGATGTGGTGATTGAAATGTTTCCGGAAGACGCTCCGAATCATGTTGCCCGGATAAAAGAGCTGGTGCGCGCCGGCTTTTACAACGGTTTGAAGTTTCACCGCGTTATCGACGGTTTTATGGCGCAAACCGGCTGCCCTTACGGAACAGGAACCGGCGGCTCGGGCAAAAAGCTAAAAGCAGAGTTCAATCGCAATCATCATGCCCGGGGGACGGTTTCCATGGCTCGCTCCATGCTGCCGGACTCTGCCGACAGCCAGTTTTTTATTTGTTTTAACGACTGCGACTGGCTGGACGGACAATACACCGTGTGGGGCCAGGTTACCTCCGGAATGGAGCATGTCGACGCCATCAAGCGCGGCGACGGCCCGAACGGAACCGTCAGCAATCCTGACGAAATCATCAGCCTGACCGTTATTGCCGATTTGGGTAAATAACCGTTTTATTGGTCAAAAACTACGAAAGTGTCGTTCTTTTGCAGAACGGCACTTTTGTTTTATAACAAATCATTAAACAATTTACAAAGCGCAAAATATATTATATTTTCGGTTTATGGTCTGTTGCTGCAGACCAAGTACCTCAAAAGGTACGGAGCCTTGACAAGCTCTTGGTACTAGACGGCGCAGGATATGCGTCGTTAGCCGTTGTGCAAACGGCAGTATATCCCCGATTTTTGAAGGTCGGGGAGCTTCAGTGTATGTTCAGAAGCTTAACGGCTTTAAAGACTGGAGGATCATCTTCTAGTACATGATTTGTCAACTCTCCGACCACCTTTTAAAGGTGGTTTTGTTGTTTAAACCAAAAAACGGGAGTTTGGCGATTATGCCCTGTATATCTGTTATTGTTCCGGTATATAATGCCGAAAAATTTTTGCCGTGCTGTCTGGAAAGTCTGAGAAGGCAGACGCTTAAAGATATTGAAATCATTGCGGTTAATGACGGTTCAACCGATTGTTCGTCCGAAATTTTAAAACAAACAGCGGCCGTTGACAAAAGGCTTAAAATTATTTCACAAAAAAATTCCGGCGTTTCCGCCGCGCGCAACAGAGGCCTGCAGGAAGCTGCCGGGGATTTTGTCTGCTTTGTTGACGCCGACGATTATATCTGCGACTCTTTTCTGGAAAAGCTCTATCAGGCCGCCGTTGCCGCACAGGCCGATATTGCTGCGGGAGAAATCATTTATATCAAGCACAATAAGAACAAGCAGCTTCTAAAATTAAAAAAATCTGCCGTTTATAAGACGACCCTTGAAAAATATCTGGCCTGCGGCATGCCGCGGCAAAATTTTGTTTGGAATAAGATTTACCGGCGGACGGTTTTGACGGAATCCGGCGTGCAGTTTGCCGAAGGTATGTGCTTTGAAGATGTCGAGTGGTCGCACAAGGCTCTGCACTTTTGCGGAGATCTGGTTACCGTTCCCGGTGCGGTTTATTATTACCGCCAAAACAGTGCTTCCCTGGCAAACCGCCTGACGGAGAAAACATTGCAGGATTATAAACAAGCCTTTGTTCTGACTAAAAAATTTTTGAGATTGAACCATATTGACGTCAGGGAAGACAAATTTCCGGCAACATCGCTCATCCGCATTACTTTTTGCGGCCTGCCGCTTCTTAAAATTAAAATCTGGGACAATCTGAAGATTTATTATCTTTTGGGTTTCAAGTGGCTGCAAATCAGAAGGCAGAACAATTTTGAACTTTGAAAAAGGGCGGAAATTCCGCCCTTTGCTTACTTCAACCAATATTCAATAGTGGAAACCACCCGGATTTTTTTGTTAATCGAATAATTTTCCGGCTGATTGTTGTCAATCTGCGGCAAAATGGAAAAGACTCCCTGACTGGCCCGGCGAATCTTACCGACCTCACTGTCGGAGCTTTTGGCAAATTCGGCTGCGGCCGCCGCGGCGTTCTTCGTTGCCTGTTCCAGCATTTGCGGTTTGACTTCGTTCAATCCGGTAAAGACATACGAAACCGGCGAGCCGTACTGATTTTCAAAAATAATTCCCTGAGCCACCAATTCACCGTTGTTGCGCAGCGCTTTATCAACGGTGTCGACGTCCGGCGACTGAACGGTCAGCGTTTGGCTGACGATGTAGCGGCTGCCGGTCATTTCGTTGCTGCGGTACGGATTGGCCATTAAATCGTTGGTTTCTACCCGTCCTTCAATAATTTGCGCGGCGGGAATCCCCTGCTTTTGCAAAAAGGCATAAATGACCCCGCGCTGACGGGCAATTTCCGCCTGAGCGGCGGTAAGGTTGTCGGAGGTGACAACGTATTTGATGTTCCAGATGGCCAAATCGGCTTTGACATCCATTTCCGCCAATCCTTTGACGGTTACATAATTGGCATTAATTTTGGACTGATAGTAGTAATATCCCGGAAAAAAGCCGCCAAGAACCAAACCGGCGGCAACAATCAACGCCGCGGGCAACCGGTTGCGGCAGCGGCAGACTTCGTTTTCTTCTTTCATAGAAACACCTCTTTGTAAAGGAACCAAACAATTTATAAATATAACAATCAGGCTGCGGATTCAAGCTTTTTAACAATTTGCAAAGCGGTTTTCACGCCGTCTGCGGCGGCCGAAACAATTCCGCCGGCATATCCGGCCCCTTCCCCGCAGGGATAAAGGCCTTTCAGCGGAGATTCTCCCGTTTCGCCGCGTATCATTCTCAGCGGCGAAGAACTGCGGGTTTCCACCCCGGTCATCACGGCATCCGGAAATGCAAAGCCGTGCAGCTTTTTATCAAGCTCCGGCAGCGCCAAACGCAGCGTTTTGCATACATAATCCGGCAGACAGTCGTCCAGACAGGCAAAAGCCGTTCCGCAGGAATAGCTTGGTTTGACACTTCCCCAGCCGGAAGACGGCCGATGCGCCAAGAAATCGGATACTTTTTGTGCCGGCGCCCGGTAATCGGCTCCGCCGGCTTTGAAAGCGGCTTCCTCAAGCCGGCGTTGAAAACGCATTCCGGCCAGCGGTGTTTCATCGCCAAAATCGCTGACATCAACGCCAACCAACAGCGCCGAATTGGCATTATCCTTATTCCGGGCGTAACAACTCATGCCGTTGGTAACCAATCTTCCCGGTTCCGATGCCGCAGCAACCACCTCGCCGCCCGGACACAAACAAAAAGTATATGCCGAACGCCCATTGGGCAAATGGACGGAGAGTTTATAATCCGCCGCGCCCAAAACCGGATGTCCGGCCAAATTATGATGGACGGCGCGGTTAATCAATTCTTGCGGGTGCTCTATCCGCACGCCGACGGAAAACGGTTTGGCGGTCAGCGGCACGCCTGCGGCAAAGAGCATTTCAAAAGTGTCGCGGGCCGAATGTCCGATTGCCAAAATCACGTTTTCTGCCGGAAGTTCATCTGATTTTCCTCCTTCGGCAATGCGAACCGCGACTAATCTGCCGTTTTTGACAATCAGGCCTTCAAGCTTATGCTCAAAACGATATTCTCCCCCAAGGGAGATAATTTTTTTGCGGATATTCGGCACTATTTCGGCCAGCTTGTCGGTGCCCAGGTGCGGTTTGGCCAGCCAAAGGATTTCTTCCGGCGCTCCGGCCTCAACCAGTTCGGCAAAAACTTTGGCGGTGACGGCATCTTTTTTGATACCGGTCATCAGCTTGCCGTCAGAAAAGGTTCCGGCACCGCCTTCCCCGAATTGGACGTTGGATTCAGGATTTAGTTTCCGGTTATTCCAAAAATCTTTAACGTCACGCTGACGTTCGGCAACCGGACGCCCCCTTTCGATTATCAGAGGATTAAGCCCGGCTTCGGCCAAAATCAGTCCGGCAAGCATTCCCGCCGGACCGCTGCCGACTATCAGCGGGCGAAGCCCGGAGGCTTTGAGCCGGGGGACGGACAGCGGCGGCAGAGGTTTTATTTTTTCAACATGCGGCCAGGTCGCGGCAGCCAAAATTTGTTCTTCCGTTTCAAATTCGACATCAATCGTGTAAATTTCGTATCCATGGCCACGGCTGCGGGTGTCAAAGGCCTTTTTGACAACGGTAAACGATTTGAACGGCTGCGTTGTCTGCAAGACCCGGCGACATTCTTCCCGCACTTGGGCCGCCGAGGCGCCCAGATTCAGTTTCAGACTGCTGATGCGAAGCATTGTTATCCTTTCTGTTTTTTTTGTTGTATCCGATTTTGAGAAAAAATGGAAGTTTTTTGAAAGAAATTTTAAATTAAAGATTGCTAAATGACAAAAATGTTATATTATTGTCATGCTATGAGGAAGATTTTGAGTTGTTTTTTAATCTTTGCTTTTGCGGTGTCTTTGTTTGACATCGTGGACGTCAAGGATTTGTGCCTGGGGGAAAAAGAAATTTTTTCCTCCGATAATGTGTACTCAAATCAAGAAAATGACGACCTGGATCAGCTCAGTATTTCTCATGCTCCGGTTATGGCTCCGATGATTCTGCCGGATAAGATTACGGCAAAACCGTTTGCACCCAAACAAAAGGAAAATTTTTATTCCCGCGGAGAGACATTGTTGTTTTCGTTTGTTCTCCAAAACGAGTGCCGCCCTCCGATTGCCTGACCTGATTTAAAAATATTCTCAATTTTTAAATAAGGTTAAGGACTATGCAAAAAGAACTACATCTCTTTATTATATGGGAAAAAGGCCTGTTTTTGGCCAACCCGATTTGCAATGACATTGCAGCAAAATTCAAAATTTTACAAAAATTCAAGGTCAGTTGGAACAAGAACGATTTTGGCCGCAAACTGGCCGAGTTTTACGGCAAAAGCCTGCCGAAAGGCTGTAAAAAAGAACGGGAATGCGGCTGCGGCAGTTTTTTGGCGATTGTTGTGGAAGACACGCATCCGGTCTATCAAGACGGCAAAAACATCAATCTGACTTCGGCCAAACAGATGTATCGAAGCTGGTTTGAAAAAAGAAACTTCATCCACTGCAGTGATACCAAGGCCGAGGGAATTGAGAATATTCGATATATTCTGGGGTTGACGCCGGCAGAAGTTTACGCATCGGCCAAAAGAAACTCGGCGGAAAAAATTATTGAGATAAAAGAAGCCGAACAGAAGAAACCAAAAGTTATTCTGTGGTTGCAAAATTTCAACACTTTTGGCAAAAGGCTGCGTCAAACGCTTAATTTATGGTGATTATTTGGCCGATGCCGTTTCTTCTTCGTCCTCTTCGCCGTCAAACAGAATATGCCACAACGGTTTGCGGTACATCCAGAGATTGATGGCGCCAAGGACGACCGAAATGGAGCCAAACAAATAAAGCACATAATACCAGTTCAGCTGGCCGGCCGACATCATGACATCCTGCCCGGTTACCCGCAAAAACCCTATGGCCGCTGCCGTAACACAAAAGGCAATGATAAAAGAAACGGTCCAAATCTTATAACGGATGCTGCGGACGGTGAATACGGACGTGACCACATATAACAAAACAAACGACAGCAAAAGGTATAATTCCATAATTTTCTCCTTCGGATACAGGTTTGACAAAGATGTAATCCCGGAAGAAAAAATTTCAAGAAAGGAAAAGCGCAATGCCCCGAGGGACATTACGCTTTTGCCTTAGCCTTATCAATGATATTCATGGCGGCCAAAGCCAAAACCGCCAGAATGAAGATAAACCCCGCCCCTGCGATTACAGGGCAGGTATGGACAAACATCTGGAAGCAGTCCCACAAAAAAGGACCTATAAACTTCCAGATTAACCACCCCAGTCCCAACGCTACTAGGATATAGATGATCTGTTTCCAGAACACCAACACCACCAGCAGTGGCAGGATTACGCAGTAGCGAACCGGGAATGGTCCGAATTCTGCGTAATAAGGGTTGTAATCACTCCCTGCCGCATTAGCAAACAGCAGGGCAACAGTTGCAACCACAGCAATGAAAATTACCGTGATTGCTATTCCTTTCAGGGAAAGTTTACGCAAAGCGTAAACAATCAGGAATGCCGCGAGACATGTCCCGATCCCTAAGAAAAAATTTATCATATTATAAAATTTATCCCGCCCAGGTTTTTATTCTCATCCGAAGACAACAACAAATTCCCTGCGGGGGTTAGACAATAATCAACAACACATATAATCAACATTTACAATATACCATGAATCTGCGCCGTTGTCCACCGTCTATTGCGCCAGGAACCAAAATTCTCCCTGATTTTTCAGAAAAATTTCGATAAGAGAATAAACGCCTTCTTTGCTACGGGCGTTCCAGCACCGGCCATTTACCTTCCGCCACCTGTTGCAGGGTCGGATTGCTCAGCCCGAAGCGCATGTTGTAAATCCAGTAATTGGCAATTACCCGCTCAATGTAAATCCGGGTTTCCGCCGACGGTATTGCCTCAATAAACATCAGCGGGTCGCCTCCGCCGCGAACCGTCTTTTGCCATTTGACCAAATTTCCCGGGCCGGCATTGTAAGCCGCCGCCATATAAAACAAATTGCCTTCAATAAACGGCTTAGCCATCAGATAATCTATGTAGCGTTGTCCCAAGTTCAAATTGTATTCCGCGTCCAGCAGGCGGTTTTTATCTTTTTTGATGCCGGCGTCTTTGGTGATGTGATAGGCCGTATTGGGCATCAGCTGCATCAGGCCCCTCGCTCCGGCCGGACTTTTGGCCTCGGGCTTAAAACCGGATTCCTGACGTATCAGTGCCAAAACCAGCGCCTTATCCACCTTCCAGCCGCTGTCCGGTATCCAGAGCGGTATCGGATAGGCCACGCCGTCATACGACTCGTCCGGTTCCTTCACCGTGTTGTTGCAGGCATAAATCGCCAGCGCGTGCATTTGGTATTGGTTGGCAATGTAAATTGTGGCCTCCTGCTGTTTGCGGTTCATGCCGTTGAAGCCGAAACGCAGTTCGCGCTCGGCCAAATCCGGCCGTTTGGCATGGATTAAGATTATTGCCCGACGGATGGACGGCGACGCCAGCAGTTCATAAATATATTCCTGACCGTTAAAATTGTTCAGATAAGCCACGGCGTCCCAGTTGTATTGCAGCGGCTGTCCTGATTTGTACGCCGCCAGAATGCCGTAAAAAGTATGTTTGTAACGCGCGGCGGCCCGCAGCATTTCCGCTGCCTTAGCCTTGTTTCCCAAGCGGCCGTACGCCCGATGCGCCCAATAACCGCCGGCAGAAACCAACCATTGATCCGGATTGCCGGAACGAGCCAGTTTGGCAAAATAAGCCGCGGCGTTTTTATAATTTTTCATTTTCCAGGCAGCCAATCCCGCCACCCAGGGCGCCGTTCCCGAAGTGCCCCGGCGGGAAGCCCGCACCCCCCATTGCCACGCCAGTTTGTTATAACCGTCCACAAAATATTTTAGTGCCAGACTGGCGGCCAATTCATCCCAATATTTATCCGGCGCTTCCATGCGAAAGCGCTTTTGCTCCAAAATCAGGCGGGCCCGTCTGGTTTTGCCCCGATTCAGCGCCCGGCGAAATTTGGAAACCTGCAGCTGCAGGTATCGTTTTGAGGCCAGGCTGAGGTGGGCGATATCTTCGTTTTTCCAGCCGTTAATCAAACTTTGGTCCTGCTGAGCGTCCGGTTTGACAAGACCCTTGGCACCGCCTTTGCGCACCGCCAGATTATAAATGCGCCGAGCATCGGGCAAATCGCCGTATTTTTTGAGCCACTCCTTCAGTTCGGCATAGTTTGAGACATAATCTTTGTGCAGATATTTTTCGGAAAGAACTGTGCCAAGCAAAATATGATTGCTTAAATCTTCCGCCAGATCGTCGGCTTTTTCAAAATCTCCGGCGTCGATTGCCCGGAAAATTTTTTTGTAAAGCCGGACATCATCTTCCGAAATCAATAAATATTCAAGAATTTTGCCATAAGACGTCCGATTGATAACGCTTATATTGCACTGCCCGCCGGCGGCAGCCGTCCGGGAAAAAAACAATATCATCAAAGCTAATACAAGCAGCCGCCTTATCATTTTGTTTCGACAGAGGTTACCCAGGTAATTTTAGAAGCGCATTCCGCCGAATTCATCCCGCGTACGCGACAGCGGTTAACAACGATGTTCGGCATCTTGTCCAACGAATAACAGCCGTCGCCGATCAGCGTATAGGGAAAATAAGTCGGCGTGTTGGGCATAACATTGGAAAAAGACACGGCCGTCGTCATCTCGGGCCAGACAAGTTTGGCGTCCAGGCTGATTATTTTGCGGTTCAGATTGGGGAGGACATACAGTTTAAGGTCGCAGGTGGTTACGCCGCCGACCGAGCGGGAAATTTTGAAATCCCGCATGTACATAAAAATTTTTTCGGTCTTTTTGATATTCCCTTTTTCATCAATCATCACCATACCGGAACCGCCGCGCTGACTTCCGTCTTCCGTCGGCCCGGTGAATAAAGTTCCAGCTTCTTCCGGCGTCAGCAAATCTTTGACATCTTCCGAGGTCAGATTTGTTTTTTCGGATGTCCGGTCAACCGGCCGGGGAGACGTTTCAGGCTGTTCCGCCGCAGACTGCGGCGACATCTTGACGCCGGCCGCATTCTGAGAAGACGATGCGACACCGCTTCCGGCACCAAACACTTGCGCTGCGGCAGGCATGGCGCCCAACATCCCCAGACAAGTAAAACACACAGCAGCTTGAAACTTCACATTTTTCTCCTTATTCTTTAGAAACAGGCAACGCGGGAGCCGTCAGTTCGGCCGTCAGGGCATTGACGGCATCGATGGCCTCGTTAAAGGCTTTGTCAATTTCGTTTTTCTGTTCGACCAGCTCAATTTCCTCCTGTTTTTTCAGATCTTCCAGCGAGATGCTTTGGAACTCGGTATAATATTCAGGATCCTTCACCGAAACGAATCGGAACATATCGGAGCAGCTAACACCGCTGTTTTTGTTTGCAGCGCTGCGGCCCGTCCCGCAGTTGGTGACGCTGATTTCAGGATCATTCATCAGCAAAAAGCAGCGGTCGGTATTGACTTTTGTCTTCAACGTCACCTGCTGATTGGGACGAATGGTCGGCAATTTCAGGTTAAGCACAATGTTTTTGCTGTTAAAGCTGGCCGTCGAATATCGCGACGTCGTACGACGCAGGCGGGCCGCCTCCTTTTGGGCGCGCTCCTCCTGGGCAATGGCGTCATTGACAACGTCGTCAATCCAGGAAAGCCTCAGCGAGGCGTTGCTGACATCGTTTTGAAGCCGGCTGTAAAAAGTAGCCCCCACATCGCAGGATGCGACCAAGCCGTCAGAATTGCGCACCGGCGTGATATCGTGAATTTTGAAAAGGATACTGTTATCGTCAGCGGCGGCATTGCCTGCCAGAAGGCAAAATCCGGCGCCCAAACAATATTGCAGCAAGACTTTTTTGGCTTTGTTCATTTTGCATTTCCTTAAACTGAAACTTGAGTTTGTGTTTATAATAACCAATTTGTTTTAATAAATTAATAATTTTGTGCGTTTTGTTCACCGACGGTTCCCATTTCTTTGGCCAGACGCAGCAAATCCGCCCATGATTTTGCCTTTTGTCCGGGCGTTCGCAACAGATAAGCCGGGTGAAAACTTGCCAGCACTTTAGCCGTGCTGCCGTCCGACTTCGTATAATCGAGCCAGCGTCCGCGCAAGCGGGAAATGCTTTCGGCAATGTCAAGCAGCGCATTGGCGGCACTGCCCCCCAGCGTAAAGATGTAGTCGGGATTAATCAGATCTATCTGTTTTTTTAAAAACGGCAGGCATACCGCGATTTCCGAATCCAGCGGCGTGCGGTTTCCGGGCGGACGCCAGGGCAGAATGTTGCAAATATAACAATTGGTGCGGTCAATATTGACGGCGGCCAGCATCTTGTCCAACAGATGTCCGCTGCGTCCGACAAACGGAACGCCGACGCGATCTTCGTCCGCTCCCGGCGCCTCCCCCACAAAAACGACCCGGGCATGCGGATTGCCGTCGCCGAATACGGTGTGGGCCGCGGTCAGTTTGAGCGCACAACCGTCAAAATTTTCCACGGCCTCGCGCAGTTCTTCAAGGCTGGAGACCGACGCACAGATATCTTTGGCGTTTTGGCGGGCGGTTGCCGTGGCCTGAGCCAGTTCCGTAGTGGCCTGACGCACCGGTTCAACCGTTTTCGGGCGCACCGCAACACTCGCCGCCGGAACAATCCGGGGCGCCGTTTTTTCCACTTCCGTCCAGGGCTTGTCGCCGCAAATTTCATCAACTCCGGCGGCAATATACCATTCAAGAACGGCCTCTGCCGACATAGATTCACTCATCATGTGTTCACGTTAGACGAATTGTGTTATTTTGCAAGATAAAACATTTATTTGCACAAAATTAATAATATATTTAAAAGGATATTGTATGATTTGAAAAATCAGCTAATATATGATGGCTGTTAAATGTTAGGATTGCAATTCATGGCTAAATTCGGTTTTTTGGGAATTTTACTGGTTTCCGTCGCTTTATTCGGGTCTTGCTCCAATAATGTGGTGCAACGCGGTTCTTCTGTGCCCGAGAAAAGCATTTCCACTGCCGAAATGACCGACGGCAAACGACCGAGGATGCCTTACGGCGCTTATCTGGCCGGTCGGGTGGCTCACCTGCGTCATGACTTTAACACCGCTTCCGACTACTACATCCAGTCGCTGCAAATCGACCCCGACAATGAAGAACTTATCAGCCGCCTGTATTTGCTTCTGGCCTCCAAAGGCCGGATTGACGAGGCGGCGGAATATGCCCTCAAAGCAAAAGAAAACGGCGATAAAAACAACTTTATTTATGTTATTCTGACGGTTCAGCGCATGAAAAAAGGCGATTATGCAGAAGCGCTGAAAGCCGCCGAAGAACTGAAAAGCCCCGTTTACAAGGAATTTATCAATCCGCTGCTGTCGGCTTGGGCTTACGCCGGTCTCAACCAGCCGGAAAAAGCTCTCAAAGAACTTAAAATTCTGCAGAAGGAGCCCAGTTTTGCGGCCATTTATCATTTCCACGCGGGCATGATTAACGATTATTTCGGCCGAAACCGGGAGGCTCAGCAAAATTATGAGGCCATTATCAATGACGAACAAATGGAAATGTCTTTGCGCGCTTTGCAGGTGATTACCAACTTTTATGTGAGAACCGAGCAAAAGGACAAGGCTCTTCAGCTTGTCGGCAAATATAATCAGGAAAAAATCCTGGCCGATATTCTCCATAATCTGACCGAAGACATTAACAAAACCCCAAACGGCAAGGCAGACAAAATCATTACCGATCCCAATATCGGCGTCGCCGAGGCGCTGTTCAGCATCGGAGCAACCCTGCGCCAGAGCGAAGGCGGTCTGGACACAGCGCATATGTTTATCAGCATGGCCATTTACGAAAATCCGGATTATGACCTGGCCAAGCTGTTGATGGCAGATATTCTGGAAAACAGGGAAATGTACGAAGACGCCAACGAAGTTTATGATTCTATATCCAAGGACTCACCGGCTTATTATACCGCGCAGCTCAAAAAGGCCAACAATCTGGTGTTGAGCGGCGATTACAACGCGGCGGAGCTGTTGCTTAAATCTCTGGCGCTTGACAGTGACAGCTATCAGCTTTATTTGGATTTGGGCGACGTTTTGCGGATTAAAAACCGGCCGGAAGAGTCCATCAAATATTATCGACAGGCCATTAAAAAAATCGGCAAAACGGACAGCCGGCATTGGATTTTATATTACGCTCTGGGAATATCTTACGAGCAAAACAAACAATGGGACGAAGCGGAAAAATCCTTTAAAAAAGCTTTGGAGTTGAGCCAAAACCATTATCTGGTGCTCAATTATCTGGGGTACAGCTGGTTTAAGCAGGGGCGCAACATTGACCAGGCTTTTGCCATGTTGGTGGAGGCCTACAATCAGGCGCCGAACGACGGCAATATCAACGATAGTCTGGGTTGGGCGCTGTATAACCTCGGCTATTACAGAATGTCTATCGACTATTTGGAAAAGGCGGCCGAGCTGGATCCTTCCAATGCGGTTATCAGCGACCATCTCGGAGATGCCTATTGGTTTGGCGGACGTAAAAACGAAGCCAGATTTCAGTGGCAGCATGCCCTGAAAATGAAAGATGACACCGGTGAACTGGTGAAAGCCGACGTGCTTGACAAAATCAAAGAAGGCATTGTGCAGGAACCTTCCCTCACCTATGATAAGGATATTATTGAAGAGCAAATCAGGCTGATTGCCAAAGATTGAAAAATTTATTGTACTTTTTGAGAATAACTGCTCTTTTTTATATATCGTCAGTATCTTCTGAAACTACAGAAAAAAGGCTCTCATTCGGGAGCCTTTTTCATAACGACCGTCTGTTTGTCTGAGAATATTCATTTATAAATTCATTTTAGTACATCGCCTTACATTGAGAACTGCTATAGTCAGATGATTTACAACAATAGGCTATCCCGTCGTAATATACATGATACGGGTATTGAGGAGCTGTACTGCGGCAGTATGCGTTTCCTTTCGGATTCAGACATTTGTAAACTGTTCTTCCGCAATCGTCTTTACGTTCACCATAAGGCACATTACCGCAGGCTGTTTTGTCATAATTTTCTCTATTGTGCAGACTACCGCAGTTTTTACATTTGTAGCAAGTTCCTGATTTTTGTCCGCAAGAGCAGATTTTTGCAGTCGTTCCTTCCTGTTTTTGAGAAGAGGAGCAACCGGAAGCCTGGTATCCTGCCGGACAGGAATAGCTGTGCGTATGGTCCGCAATACAAGAGCTTCCGGATTTATGATAACCTTTATTACAGGCCCAACTGGATTTGATGGTATAAGAGCCGGAACAGTCTGAACAGCTTTCCGTCGTAATATAACCATTGGTCGGGGCACTGCCGGTAAACTTATC
>CASFLC010000091.1 GCA_949295475.1 uncultured Pseudomonadota bacterium | reverse complement strand
AATTCGTCCGGGCAGTCGTGGGGCACAATCTGATATCTGACGCCGTCACACCCGGAACAGCTGCCGCTCTCGTCATATCCGTCGGGAATGGTCTCATGGGGATAATCTCTGCAGAGATTGCAGCATTTTGCAAAACCGTCGTCATAGGGACAGCGTTCTTCGGACAGAGCCCATCCGTCGGGGCAAACCTTCTCATAGCCCAGAGAAGGACAAAGTTTGTCCGGGTTTGGCACGCAGTTTCTGTAACAGAGTTTGACGTTATCGGGACGGATTGTGTCGCAGGTGTAAAACTCGGGCGGTTCGGACAAGAAACCGTATCCTTCGCAAGAACGGGACGCGTCCGAAGGCCGATAATCCGGCCGGTTTGAAATATCGTTTTGCCGTGAACTGAAAGGATTGTTATAATCGGGCAGAAACCAGGTTTTGGCCAGCATATAGCTGTCACCGGAAACGAGAGAAGACGGTTCCAAAGATGTGTGTGTTGGTGTTGTGCAAGAAGCAAAGTTCGCGGAACCAATCCAGCCGGCACAGATTAATCCGAAAAGAATTATTTTCTCCGCCGACTTCTTCATGGTCCTCGTCCTTTGCTGTTGAAACCGCTTCTCTATCCTCTATTGTAGCAAAGCTAAAGTTATATGTCAACAATCAATTAAATCCCCTGGACGAAACCGCCCAGCGGGCGGGGGCCCGGCGAGCTACCGGTGGCAATACCTAAGCGGAGGTGGAGGGAATTTTACTTTTTTGCAAGTGTGTATATGTAGTCCATACGACAAAACACCGCAAGCACGTTCAAAAAAAAACCCCGCAACGCGGGGTTTTTAAAAACAATCCAATAATAACTGCCGAAAATCTATTTTCGGCGCAGGAAAGACGGAATCTCCAAATTCAACCGGTCTTCCTGATGAAAATCATCATCGGCAAACGAAGGTGAAATCGGCTCCTGAACTCTTTCCGTTTCTTTTTGTTTTTTACGGTTTCTTTTGGCAATGGAGAAACCCGTCACCCGCTCAATTAAAGTCGGTGTATAAGATTCCTCTTCATCATTGCTGACAATCAATTCCTCAACCTCTTCCTGTTTTTTGGGAATAACGATTGAAGGATTGTGATTTGGAAATAATTCCGGCTCTTCTTCAACAGTTCTGATAGAACTTTTAGCCTTAAAAACATTTTCGTTCGAGGACAGAATGCTCTCTAACTGAGAGTTTTCATTCGCATCGTCGGGTTTGTTAATAATAGCCTTAAATAAAGAAGAAGCGTTTGGCATTTCCGACATTGTCTCAGATTTCTCCAAATCGTCAAAATCCCTGAATGTCGGTTTTGGTTTCTCCTCAACAGAAACCGCAGCCGCAACTTCCTCACCGGCCTCGTCATGCATGGATACCACCGAGGCCGTTTCCACAACGTCTTCGACCGCCGCCGAAATATCTTCTTTGACGGCCGAAAACTTCTCCAGATTGCTGTCTAATGCAGCATCCGGAGCAGAAACTGTTTTTTCTTTGCTGTAACTTTCCTCAATATACGCCGGCGCGGGTTTCGGCGCAGCCGGTTTTTTAACGGCATTTTTTTCTTCAACACCGGTTGCAACGATTGAAACTCGGATTTTTCCGGATAAACTCTCGTCAAAACTCGAACCGAAGATAATGTTGGCATCTTCGTCAACTTCTTCCTTAATCCGGCTGGCGGCCTCATCAATCTCAAACAACGTAATATCCGAACCGCCGGTAATATTAATCAAAACGCCTTTGGCGCCGCGCATGGAGCAATCATCCAGCAACGGATTGGACAAAGCCTGCTCCGCGGCTTTAACCGCACGATCTTCCCCTTCAGCCTCGCCGGTCCCCATAATGGCTTTGCCTTTGTCTTCCATAATGGATTTAATGTCCGCAAAATCCAGGTTAATCAACCCGGGCATCATCATCAAATCGGTAATCGAGCGCACTCCGGCATACAAAACATTGTCCGCCATAACAAAAGCATCAGCCAGTGTCGTATTTTTATCCGCGATTCTAAACAAATTCTGATTGGGAATAATGATAATGCTGTCAACTTCCTTGGTAAAATTTTCTACCGCGGTTTCGGCCGTTTCATACCTTTTTTTACCTTCAAATTGAAACGGTTTGGTCACCACGCCGACTGTCAAAATGCCCTTTTCCTTGGCAATTTTTGCAACCACCGGAGCAGCGCCGGATCCGGTACCGCCGCCCATGCCGGCCGTAATAAACACCATATTGGCGCCTTCCAGTTCACGCTCAATTTCTTCTTTGGCTTCTTCGGCGGCCATTTTGCCGACTTCCGGACGCGCACCGGCGCCCAGCCCGCGGGTTGTTTCCATGCCGAGCTGAATTTTGCGGCTGCAGTTGGAATTTTCCAACGCCTGCGCATCTGTATTGGCAACAATAAAATCAACCCCTTCAAGATTTTGGGCTATCATATTGTTGACGGCGTTTCCGCCGCCGCCGCCGACACCGATAACGGAAATGCGCGGTTTCAACTGCATTACTGTCTTTTCTGGAACGGCTAACTTGATTGACATGGTATTTCTTACTCCCAAACCATACATTAATATCCTGTTGCTAACAGAATACCCCATAATAAATTAAGGTTTGGTTACCAAAAATATTTTTTGCCGCAAATTATTAAAAGTTTTGCTTCAGCCAGCCCAAAACCCGTCCCAATACACCGCTGCCGGATGCATTAACCGGTTTGTTGATAATTTTGTTCGGCTTTTTCTCGGTATAATTCAGAGCAAACAACAACAGGCCGACACAGGTCGAAAACGCCGGATTATATAAATTGTCCGGCAGATTCAGAATATTTTTCGGCCGGCCCAGCCGAACCTGCTTATCCAGGACCATGGCCGCAATATCGCGCACGCCGGACAGCTGCGAAGCGCCGCCGGTCAGAACCACCCGGTGACTGCTGACATCTCCGAGTCCGGCCTCATACAGCTTGCGATTGACCATTTCAAACGTCTCCTCAATACGCGGCGTGATAATGCTGATCAACTCCGCCCGGGGAACCTGCTTAATACAACTGTCGTCTTCTTCCCCGACCGGATAAACATTAATCGTTTCCTCTTTGTCTTTACTGGTCAGAAATGCGCAGCCGTGCAACGTTTTCAGCCTTTCGGCATGAGAGAAAGAGGTTGTCAGCCCAAATGCAACATCATTGGTCACATTATTGCCGCCGACCGGCAAAGAACTGAAATACACCGGATAACCGTTGCGGAAACTGACAATCGAGGTTGTTCCGCCGCCCATATCCACAACCGTGGCGCCGAGTTCTTTTTCGTCGTCTACCAGACAAGCCAGACCGGAAGCATAAGCCGAAAAAGCCCTGCCCGCCACTTCAAGATGAGCATTTTCAATTACCGTGGCCACATTGCGGTAAAGAATATCCGGCACCAAACCCAAAACAATATTAACCGACAGGTTTTCTCCGTAAATATTGCGGGGATCTTTCACCTCCTCGCCGTTGTCCAGACGATAATTGGCCGGAAGGCAGTGTATCAGTTCACAGCCTTCGACGTTAATACGGTGAATTCCTTTTTCCACCACTTTGATTAAATCATTTTCATTGACCGGACGATTTTTATTCAACGCAATGGTGGAACCTTTGATGACGCTTCTGATTTTGTCGCCGGAAATATTGACAATCACCCGTTCAATCCGCTCATTGGCCATCTGCTCGGCCGTTTCCACGGCATTGCAGACAGACAGCGTTGCCTGATTGATATCCGTAATCACGCCGTTTTTAATTCCCTTGGAGGCGTTATAACCATAGCCCGCCACATTAATCCGCTTATCCCGGCTGATTTTGGCTATAACACAGCACACTTTGGACGACCCGATATCCAAAGCTGCAATTGTAGTCAGTCGATGGTTAAACGAATGTGACAACTCTATTTTTCCTCCCGCTTTAAATTTTCCGCTCGTCTTTATCGTTAAGCTTCATCGGCGCTTCGCCTTTCGTCTTGCGCAGCTTGACAACAATCTTTTCAGGTAATCTTAAATCGATTATGGTTAATTTACGTTTAAGAATCCCTTTTGTCTCGTTTAACTTCAGCAATTTTTTCCAGGCGCCGGCAATATCGTCTTCCGGCAACTTAATGGTTATTCCCTCGCGGATATCATCCAAAATCAGATTCCACCGGCGTTTTGAAATAAAATTGGCCACTTTGATGCGCCGGATGTAATCGGCATCATATTTGCCGATTGCTTCCAGAAGCCGTGCCATGTTTTCGGGCGCACCGGCGCCGACAATCAGCAAAATCGGCTCTCTGGTTCTGAAATCGGCCTCAATAACCTTTCCCTCTCCGTCAATCGGATAAAATTTTTCGTTTATCTGCCAAATGGCGCGGACTTCCCGTTCCGTCAACCGGATGTCGATAACATTTGGAAAAAAGCTGCGTCTGACCTCCGCACGGGCGACCCAGGGAAGCCCCTCAAGCCGCTGTTTTATCTCAAAGACGTTCAACCGCAGCATATTATCCCCGCGCTGCAAACCTGCAGCCGCCTGAATTTCTTTCATGGTTGTCCGGTTGCGTCCGGTAACAACAACATCATCCAACTGTAGCCCCTGCCTGCCTGCCCAGGAATAAAAGTCATTTTGCAAATCTTCCAGACGCTTGCCGACCCAATCGTTTTTTAATGTCTGCACCAGCGCTGCCACAACCGCAATCGCCCCCAGCATCAGTATATTACCGGCCAGCCTCATCGGCCAGTCGCGTTGGGGTTCTAACAATTTTTCCGTCTTTTTCGACAGTGGAAGTTTATTTTCGGACAGCTCTGCCATGCTTATTTATTGATGCCCATCCGTTTAACCTCCCACTCCAGAGTAATCGAGGTCTGTTCTTTAACTCTCTGCACGATGGTTTCGCCCAGGGTTTCAATGTCCTTTGCCGTTGCGTTGCCTGTATTGATTAAAAAATTGCAGTGTTTTTCGGAAACCTTTGCCCCGTTAACCCGCAAATCCGCACACCCGGATTTTTTTATCAGTTCCCATGCCCGCAGACCTTCCGGATTCTTAAATGTCGATCCGGCCGTCCGTTCATTGTGCGGCTGAGAACGCATCCGGTAATTTTTATGCTCGGACAGCGTCTTAAGAACCATTTCCGGATCTGCCGGATAAACCTTTAATGTCAGGGATGTAATAATCCAGTCATCCGGAAAAAAGCTGCTGCGGTAAGACAACATCAAATCTGCCGCGGGAACTTCCTTGATATTGCCTTCCCCGTCGACAACCGTCGCCTTAAGCAGCACATCCTTGACCTCTTTTCCGAAACACCCGGCGTTTGTTTTTATTGAACCGCCCAAATGCCCCGGAATAGAACACAAAAATTCCAAACCGCCTATTTTGTTTTCAAGCAGGATTTTTTTCAAATCCGCATTTCGCATTCCCGCGCCGCAAGTCAGCTCATTGCCGTTCAGCTGCCATTTTTTGTAATAACGGGAATCTAACTTGATAACGACGCCGGGAACGCCCCCGTCGCGCACCAGCAAATTAGAACCGCCGCCGATAACGCAAACCGGAAGATTATACGGTTTGGTTTTCATAAACAAACTCAAATCCTCGTCATTTTCCGGCAAATACATAACTTCGGCAGGTCCGCCGACTGCAAACCAGGTATGTTTTGAAAGCGGAACGTCGCACAGATATTTGCCGCGCACTTCCGGAAGAAGTTTTACCAAGTCATTTTTTTTGCTCCGCAATCCAAACATCTGCACCTCCTATTTGCCGATAATGTTTTTTTCAATAGCATCCGCAAAACGCTTGGCCGCATTGGCAATTCCAGCCTTACGGGCGTTATCGGACATTTTTTTCAGTTCAGAATAATCTGCGGACAATTCTTCAAGCAGCGTCTGAAGTTTTTCCGCCGTAAATTCGGATTGTTTAATCATAACGGCTCCCCCGGTTTCTGCCAGTTCACGAGCATTTCCTGTTTGATGGTCGTCGGCTGCCGTCGGCAAAGGCACCAAAATCGAAGGCACGCCGGCAACGGCGATTTCCGAGACCGAAGAAGCGCCGGAACGGGAAATAATCAAATGCAGCCGGGCATACAATTCCGCCATATTTTCAAAAAAATGGCGAACGTCCAACTCGCAGCCGCAGCCGTTATATGCCTGCCGCACGGCATCTTCCTCACCTTTGCGGCATTGTTGATAAATTTTAAGCCGTTTTTGCAGTTTGGCATCCAGCTGCCGCACGGCGGCGGGAACGATCTCCCCGAAAACTTTAGCCCCTTGAGACCCGCCCAAAACCATAATTTCCATTTTATTTTTGGCGTCAAGCGGCGGATACGGAGTCTGTCCGGCCTCTACAATGGATGCCCGCACGGGCATCCCCGTCAAAACGCTTTTAACCTGCTGAGGGGCATATTTGACCTTTTTGAAACTTTGCGCAATCAGAGAAGCATATTTGCACAAAAAGCGGTTGGTCCGGCTCATAACCGAATTTTGCTCATGCAGAACAAGGTCCGTTCCCGACAGTACTGCCGCCATAGAGGCCGGAAAAGAGGCATACCCTCCGAAACCAACCACACAAGCCGGTTTGGTTCTGAAAAGAATATATCCGGCCTGCAAAACGCCTATTCCGGTTTTAAACAGGCTTTGAAGCTTTGTCCACCTTGATTTTCCGACAATACTACCGGCCCAAACCGCCGCGTTGGGAATTTCACCGAGTTTTCCCTTATAATTATCTTTGCCGCGGCTGTCCGTTATCAGCATCAGACGATAACCGCGCGCTTCAAGCTCCTCGGCAAGGGCCTCTGCCGGATAGACATGTCCCCCGGTTCCGCCGGCTGTCAAAACAATCAAAGGCTTCTGTTTTTTTCTAGTAGTTCTCATCTTTATCCTCCGCATGCACGTTGCGCCGCGTAATAGCCAATAACATTCCCAATCCCAACGCCGTTGCCAGAAGAGAAGAGCCGCCGTAAGAAATAAAAGGCAGCGTCATTCCTTTTGTCGGCATCAGATGCAGGGTCGACGCCATATTGATAATTCCCTGCAAACCAAAGCTTGCCGACAAACCGGCTGACGCCAAAATAATAAATAAGTTGTTGTCTTTGCAAGATAATAGCATTGCCCTGATGACGATACAAGCATATAATGCAACAATCACCAGACACAGCAGCATCCCGTATTCTTCCGCTGCCACCGCAAAGATAAAATCGGTATGAGCATCGGGAATATGCATTTTAACCACGCCCTCGCCCGGTCCCATCCCAAAAAAATTACCGTTTTGAAATGCCTCCAAAGATTTTTTAATCTGATAACTGAGATTATTTTCCGAAGCCAGAAACTGCTGAACCCGCAAATGCACATGAGGAAACATAAAATAAGCGGCCACGGCAAAAGCAACCCCCAAAGCTGCCAGAACGCCAACCAAAACCAACGACAATCCGGATAAAAAAAACTGAAACGCCCACACGGCCGTCACAACCAAAGACATTCCCACGTCAGGCTGCAAAAGCAGCAACAGCAACGTAAAAGCAAACAAAACGGTTGATAGTAAATCTCCCGGAAAATCCCGGTATTTTTTTTGTCCCTCAAACAGCCATGCCGCCACCACGGCCAAAGTCGGCTTGATAAACTCGGAAGGTTGCAGTGAAACGCCCAAAATTCTTATCCAACGGGAAGCTCCTTTGGTTTCCTCCCCCCAAAACAATGTCAAAATCATCAAAATAATTGTGACCGCATACCCGACAACGGCGGTACGGCGGATGGTTTTCAGACTCTGCATTGACAAAAACAGCATCAGCAAAAGCGCCGCCGGCAAAAAGACCAACTGACGTTTGATAAAATGAAAAGTTCCCGCCCCAATGCGGTTAGCTACTGCCGGACTGGCCGAAAAGTTCAAAAAAATCCCGATAACCATAATCAGCAAAATCATCGACAACAAAACCTTGTCAACGGTCCACCACCAGTTGGCGACAATGCTGCGGCTGTTTCGGGAAAAAGCAATCACTTTCCGCCTCCTTTATTTGACCAGCAAAGTCAACATGCCGACCCCGGCCAAAATAAATCCGACAACCCAGAAACGGACAACAACCTGTGTTTCCGGCCAGCCGAGCTGTTCAAAATGATGATGCAGCGGCGCCATTCTGAAAAAACGTTTGCCGCCGGTTTTGCGGAAATACGCCACCTGTATCATCACCGAGAGCGATTCGACAACAAAAACGCCGCCGACAACCGCCAAAAGAATTTCCTGTTTGAGAATAACGGCAACCGTGCCCAAAAGGGCGCCGAGAGCCAGCGAACCGGTATCCCCCATAAAGACCTGAGCCGGCGCACCGTTAAACCACAAAAAGCCCAGACAGGCTCCCGCCACCGACGCACAGACGATTGCAACCTCTCCGGCCTTGGGAACCGGCATAATGTAAAAATATTCTGCCACCGCCGTCCCACAGGCATACGCAAAGACCATAAAGACCAAAAAAGACAACAGCAAAAGTCCCGCGGCCAAACCGTCAAGACCGTCGCTGAGATTAACCCCGTTGGAGGCTCCCGCAATAACCACCATGGCAAAAGGAACATAAAACCACCCCAAATTTACGGCCACATCCCACAGATACGGAATGTTCAACGCAAAGCGTGTATTTTCGGGCATCTCGTAAGAAATAACCGCAATAGCCGCCAACGCCGTGACAAACTGCAGCAACAGTTTCATTTTGGCGGTCATCGCATTAGAGGTCTGCTTGGTCACTTTTTTATAATCATCGCAAAAGCCGACCAATCCATAAATGAGCAAAACGGCAAAACAAACCCAAACCAAAGAATTTGTCAAATCGGCGCACAGCAACATCGCAACCAGAGAAGCGCCCAAAATCAACAGCCCGCCCATCGTCGGCGTCCCCTTCTTGGTCAGCAGGTGGGTTTTCGGACCGTCTTCACGAATTGGCTGCCCTTTGGCCTGATGAGCATGCAACAAACCGATAACGCGGCCGCCGAAAGACAACGTTAAAATCAAAGCGGAAAAAAAGCCCATAAAAGCCCGGGCATAAATCGTATTCAGATAATCGGGAGCAGATAACGCATTAAAAAGATATTGCAGCATGGCATGGTGTCCTTAAATTGACGGTTATTTTTTTTATAATAAGAGACAAATCTAAAATAAAAATTAAAAGGAACAAAAATAATAAAAAAATCAGTCGAAATTCTATTGACATCAAACGCTAAAAATTTGCGAATGCCGGAAACAGGGCGCAAAAAAGGCCGAATGGCGTGCGTGGATAAAGTAATTTCTAACAGCGAAGAAAATTTTAGTGTACACAAAACACTTTTAAAAAGGTTGGAGAGCGAGACGATTAATAAGAAATAAGGGTGAAAGTACCGCAGCGTACTTTAAAGGTACGTGAGGAAACTTT
>CASFLC010000090.1 GCA_949295475.1 uncultured Pseudomonadota bacterium | reverse complement strand
CTGAATTCGGATGCATGGCTGTGCCGGAAGAAGGGGAAGAACTTTATGAGTTATGAGACGCGTAAAGTGATCTGCGAGAATTTGAAGGGAGTAGAGGCGGTTATAGGTTTTGATGACGGCGACAACACCGCAAGAGACGGGATAAGGAGAGTAAGGGAAGCGTATCCGGATGCGGAGTTGGTATTTGCGAATGGGGGCGACCGGACGCGGGAAAATATCCCGGAGACGGAAGCATGCCGGAAATATAATGTATCGCTGGCATTTGGCGTCGGCGGAGCAGACAAAGCCAACAGTTCGTCCTGGTTGTTGAGAGATTGGAGAGAAACGAATGCCGTCAAACGAGCTTCCTAAGGTAAGCGTTATTACCGTTATAAAAAATCTGCGGCAAAACGATCGTATAGATTATTTTGAAAAATGCCTGTCTTCCGTGAGCGGGCAGGAATATCCCGACATGGAGCATATTATTGTGGATGGCGGTTCGACGGACGGGACGCAGGATTTTTTGAGGGAGCGGGGTATAAGCTTTATAGAAGAGGCGGACAAGGGCATAGCGGAAGGAATGAACCACGGTCTCAATCACGCGACGGGTAAATATGTAATATTTTTGAATTCGGACGATTATTTCATTAACAAAACAGGAGTAAAGGAAGCTGTTGTCACGCTGGAGAAAAGCGGGGCGGATTTTGGATATTCGGATGTTGATTTTATCAGAAAAAACGGAGAGGCAAAGGTTCGTCGGTCGAATATATATCCGCTGTTCAGCGTTATGAGTCTGTGTCATCAGGGAATGATTTGCAGAAAGGATTTATTTGAGCGCATAGGCTTTTTTGACGAGAGTTTCCGCATAAGCGCGGATTATGACTTTGTGCTGCGGAGTGTAGAAAGCGGAGCCGGGTATGTAAGGCTTGCGGAACGTTTTGCGGCATTTCGGGAAGGAGGTGTTTCGACAACGGACACGAAGATGGTCCAACATGAAACCTGGTTGGTTCACCAAAAGCATTACGGAGATAAAATCAGTCTTTCGGATACCATACAATATATGAGAGAGCAGTGGGTACCGTTCGGAATATTGGAGAAAAATGTAAGAAAACAGTCGTTAAAGGAACGAATGAAGTTTAAACTGATAAATTTTCGCCATTACGCGCAGTCCAAAAGAAAAGAAATTTTTGATGTCCGCACGCGCAAAGGCAAAAGACGAATAATATTATTTGGAATTCACATAATAAAGGAAGAAAAGAGATGAAAGTAGGTCTAATCAGCGGGATAACCGGACAGGACGGAAGTTATCTGGCGGAGCTGTTGCTGGAGAAGGGGTACGAGGTACACGGACTGGTGAGAAGGAGCTCAAGTTTCAACACGGGACGGATAGCGCATTTGCAGGGGAACGAGAGGCTTCATCTTCATTTTGGAGATTTGAGCGACAGCAGCAATCTGACGCGTCTTGTGAAGGAGATTGAGCCGGATGAGATATATAACTTGGCAGCCCAGTCGCATGTAAAAGTGTCATGGGATTGCCCGGAATATACGGCGGACAGTGATGCGCTGGGCACGCTGAGGTTTCTGGAGGCGATAAGGATAAACGGACTGGAAAAGAAGACAAAGTTTTATCAGGCGTCAACGTCGGAATTGTATGGATTGATACAAGAACCTGTCCAGAACGAGAAGACGCCGTTTTATCCGCGGTCTCCGTATGCGGTGGCAAAGTTGTACGGGTATTGGATCTGCGTAAATTACCGGGAAAGTTTTGGGCTGTACGCATGCAACGGGATATTGTTTAACCATGAGAGCCCGCGGCGGGGAGAAACGTTTGTGACCCGGAAGATAACGCTGGCGGCGACACGGATAAAAGAAGGGCTTCAAGATGTGTTGGAGCTTGGGAATCTTGATGCAAAGCGGGATTGGGGCCACGCGAAGGACTATGTCGAAGGAATGTGGCGGATGTTGCAGCAGGAGAAGGCGGATGACTATGTTCTTGCGACAGGAACGACGACGTCGATAAGAGATTTTTGCAGCCTGGTGTTTAAGGAGCTTGGCCTGGAGCTTGAGTGGCGCGGACAGGGAGTAAATGAGGAAGGCGTAGAGAAAGCGACGGGCAAAGTGCTGGTACGCGTCAATCCGAAATATTTCCGTCCGGCGGAAGTTGATTTGCTGCTTGGCGATTCGAGCAAGGCGAGAAAAGTTCTGGGATGGAAACCGAAGTACGATTTGGCGGCGTTGGCGAAAGAAATGGTCGAGGAAGACCTCAAACTTGCCCGCCGGCAGAAAGTCCTGCGCGACAACGGTTTTGATATTCCTCTGCTTAAAGAGGCGTAAAATGAAAGATCTGATAGAGTTTATCAAACCTGATTTCGAGTTTGAAGATGAGCGGGGATATTTGCGACAGTTGTGCCGGGAAGGATGGAAGCAGGTAAATGTTTCTTATTCCAAAGCGGGAGTATTCCGTGGCGGGCATTATCATAAACGTAACCGTGAGGCCTTTTACATTATCTCCGGAGAAATAGAGATAGAGTTGAAGAAAGGCGAACAGGAAGAAAAAGTAAGGGTTGGTTCCGGAGATTTCTTTATCTTGCAGCCGTATGCGGTGCATTCATTTCGATTTGTAGCGGATACGCTGATGATAGCGATGTACGATCTTGGCGTGGAAGAACCCGGGGATATCAGGGATATCTACGCGGTATAACGACATTTGTAAAATTGGGAATAGAAAAATGACTAATTGGCTGAATAAAATTAAATATATTATTTATCATAAAGTGAAAACCGAAAAGAGCGTAAAAAAATACGTCTTGTCTGTAAGAGTTTCTGAAAAGCCAATAAAAAAGCCGGCAAAAACTAAACCAGCAAAAATTTTAAAAGACTATGAATATTATAAAAATTTAGATTCCCGTTACTATCAGGAAGAACTGGAAGCCAGATGTAAACGTCTTGCAGGAATTAGAATGGATTTGGATAATCCGCAAACCTATAACGAAAAAATCCAATGGTCTAAACTTTATGATTCAACGCCTCTGAAAACAAAGCTGACGGATAAATATCTGGTCAGAGAGTGGGTAAGGGAAAAAATTGGCGAAAAATATCTTATACCTTTATTGGGTGTATACAATTCATTTGACGAAATTGATTTTTCACAATTACCGGAACAGTTTGTAATAAAAACAAATCATGGAAGCGGCTGGGTTATCGTCGTAAAAAATAAAAAGAAATTCGATAAATCAGAGGCAGAGAAAAAAATCAACGCGTGGATGAGTACAAATTATGCGTTTGTTGCCGGATTTGAACTTCACTATCGGGACATTAAGCCCAAAATCCTCATTGAACAATATATAGAGAATGAAAAAACAGATTCGGAAAACAATAACAGTATAGGCGTTAACGGAGGTTTGCTAGACTATAAAGTAATGTGTTTTGACGGCAAACCGATGTATATTTGGGTTAACACAGACAGAGAACATGAACAAAAGCGCGATATCTTTACAACAGATTGGAAAAGAGTCCCGTTCAGAATTCATTATCCAACATCTGAAAGAAATTTAAGTAAACCTGAAAATCTTGAGGAAATGTTGCGTTTGGCAGAAATTCTCTCACAGGGTTTTAATCAGGTGCGTGTTGATTTTTATGTTCTTAATAACGGAGATATAAAATTCGGAGAAATGACTTTTACTTCAGAGTCCGGATTAAGTCAGTTCATTCCGGAAACTTGGAATAAAAAACTGGGTGATTTGATCAAACTGCCCGATAGCAAATATATTTTAAAATAGGAGGAAAATATGAAAATAGAAATGATGTATTCCAAACTTCACAGAGCTACGGTAACCGATGCCAATTTAAATTATGTCGGATCGATAACGATAGATGAAGATTTAATGGATGCCGCTCACCTCAGGGAATTCCAAAAGGTAGATGTCGTAGATATAAATAACGGCGAACGTTTGTCTACTTATGTAATAAAAGGTCCGAGAGGAAAAAAGGATTTTTGCCTGAACGGAGCAGCTGCCAGAAAAGTGGCTGTCGGAGATAAAATTATCGTTATCGCCTATGCCAGTTTGGATATTGAAGAGCTGGACGGTTATAAGCCATATATTATTCAACTGGATGATCAGAACTGTATAAAATAAAATTCAAGCACTGAAAGATGTCTGATATGGATATTTGTTTTATTACAGATAATGGTTACTGCACCTTGACAAGAGGTGCCGTAAATTCAGTTATTGCCAACAGTGGCAAAGAACATGTAAACATTCATATAATATGCGTTGATGTCAGCGAAGAAAACAAAAGCAAATTTCTTGCCAAAAGCACGGACAATGTTCAAATTCATATAATTGAAAAAAATAATTTTAATCCCCGGTGTGAGCTGAAACATATCACTAAACATGTTACCAAATCGGCACTTCTAAAGTTTCAGTTGGCGGATATTTTTTCACATCTTGACAAGATTTTGTACCTGGACGGCGATATGGTTGCAACCGGAAGCTTAAAGGAACTTTTTCAACAGAACATAGCTGATGTCTATGCAGCGGTTGTTGCCGATACGATAGCCGTCTTACGAATGAATGCTCCTGCAAGGCTGGGGAACAAAAATTATTTTAATTCTGGAATGATGTTGTTGAATTTAAAAAAAATCAGAAAAGATAATCTTGTTCCCAAATTAATAAAAGCTAAGGAAAATGATAAATGGAACCTGTTCATGGATCAGGATGCATTGAATGAAGTATTTGGAGATAAAGTTAAGTATATTCATCCCAAATATAATTTTATGTATCTGAATAATAAGATATTCCCCCAGGAAAAAGTTGCCACTTTTTACAAAATGACAGAAAGCGAGTTATTGGAAACAATGGACAATTCCCTGATATATCATTTGACAGGCAAATATAAGCCGACAAAATATTTAACCAAGGGAAAAAACTATTATTGGTGGCTTTATGCCGATAAACTTGATTTTATACTTAATTTAAAAGAACTGTTTTTTTCTCAAGAACATCTTTTAAATTCTGTTTCTCAGCCCAAACAACCGGAAAACAAGCCAAGGAAAATAAAAAAGATATTCTTTTTGTTCAACCTTCTTCCGTTTGTTAAATATCGGAAAACCGAACGAAATATAAAAATATCCGTCTTGGAAATACCGTTACTGAAAATTAAAAGGAAGAAAAGCTGCTCAAAAATATACCTTTTTAGTTTTATTCCGCTTTTTAAAATTTATGCAAGGCAATAAAAAATGTATTTGATAATAGGAGCCGGAGGATTTTTAGGCAGGTATCTGATAAAAAATATATTGTCAGAAACGGCGGACAATATTTTGGCCGCGGATATGCTCGGAAAAGAAAAGGGAAATTCCAGACTTCGCTGGACAAAGTGCGACGTAACAGACAATGAAGACATAGAACATATCAATAAATTAACGCGTGAGGAGGAACATCTGAAGGTTATTTATCTGGCAGCGTATCATCATCCTGACAAAGTTTTGCAAAATCCGCGAATGGCCTGGCAAATAAATGTTATAGCTTTGGCTGAATTTTTGAACCGTTTGGAAAATGTGGAGAGCTTATATTATCCGTCAACCGAGGTTGTATATGGTCAGGGACGGGAAGGTATTGCTTTTAAGGAAGATTCTCCGCTGCATCCGGCTAATCGTTACGGGGAACATAAAAGCATAGCGGAGAGAATGGTTAACGCAAGCGGATATAATGTTATACGGTTTCCCGTGTTAATGGGACCGAGCTTGGTTCCGAATAAAAAACATTTTTATGATGAAATAGTCGATACATTGAGAAATGGCGGCATTATGGAAATGTTTGAAGACCAAAAAAGATCAATGATAGATTTTGACACCGCGGCGCGGATATTGGTGAGATTGCAGGAAACGCCGGCAGCAAGAAAATATCCCGTAGTCAACATCAGCGGCGATGAAGCTTTATCAAAATACGAGCTCGGTTTGCGTATAGCCGGCCGTCACGGCCTTGATAAAAAAAAGATTATTCCGATAAGCATGGATGGAGACAACAAAATATTTACGGCTAAACGCGCCCGTGAAACCTTGTTGGACAATTCCTTGGTCAAACGAATTCTGAACTTAAATGAACTCAAAATAAAGGTGTAAAAAATGAACAGACATGTGGTGAATATTCTCTCCTGGTTTATTTTTGATAGAAAGAAAAGACATGACTTCAGATGTAAGGGCAAGAATAAGCAGCACAGCCCGGTAAAAGACGATAACAGGGCTGTAATGAATAATATTTTGTCCTGTTTATCAAACGCAAGGCTTATGCCGTTGTTGAATACAGCCGTCGGATTTGAGAAGACTGTTTTAATTATAGAAACTAATGGTGTTCATTCGATTTTACTGCCAACCATTTGCAAATATTTTTCTGATTTGGGATATAATGTACATTTAGCGACAACAGCCATGAATATGGCTACGGATGTCCTAAGCGTATGTGATGTTCCTCAGGATAAGTTTCGCTCTTTTACATTGTCTCTTTCTGATTATACCAATGGATTGTTTTTGAACATGATGACAAGGTATGATTATATATTTTTATGTACGGGAATGAACGGAACAAGTTTTAATGTCGCTGAGTTTTATGCAAAAAACTATATTAACCGCTACCACAGGCATAATATTTTGTATCTGGAACATAATATTGATAATTTTCAAAAATATCCGTTATTGAAACAATATCTTGAAAATGAACATGTCTTTGCTCTCAGAGAATACGATTGCCAAAGTAAAGTGATAAAAGAACTTTCTCTGACTTATCTGGGGGATACTGTTAATTATCCCAAACATGAAATAATCAATTTTATAACCGTCGGACGACTTAAAGAGGATGTCAAGGATTATCAGGAACTGGTCAATGCCGTAAGGCAACTAGTCTCAAAAAATATCAAAAACTTTTATGTAACAATAGTTGGTCAGGGAGAACCATATTTTAAAATAGATGAAAGTTTGAAACAGTATTTCAAATTTAGAGGTGAGTTATCTTATCCTCAGCTTATCAGGGAATTAGAAGATTCTGATTATATATTATTTTTATTGCATTCTCATATTAAGGAACATCAAAGATATAAGGATAAATGCGTAACCGGAAGTACCGCTCTTATGTATGGAGCATTAAAACCGGCGTTGCTGGAGGAGGATTTTGCCGAGAGTTATGATTTATCTGATGAGAATGCCGTCTTATATCAAAAAGGAGCCTTGTCTGAAGCAATGGAAAAAGCTGTTCTGCTGTCATCTGACGAATATACACGAATGGTAAACAAATTAAAAATATTAAGAAATGAAAAAATAGACCAATCAGTAAAAAATCTGGAACTTACGCTAAAAAACATATAGCAAATAGATTATAAGGCCGTTCGCAAAAGGCCTTTGGATTACACCCTGTGCCAGAGGGTACGGTGTTTATACCGGTGGTTATAGATATAAATCAGGACTAAAATCAGATATAAAATACCAAGGCTCCATAATCCCCAGAACTTAACCTGACGGTCGCTCCATTCGCGGGTGATTTCGTTAACGTTCAGAGCGCTGCCGGTAATCTCGAATTCCGCATTGGGATTTTGGTGCAGAATTGAGGCTCCGATTTGATAGTCCGGATTAAGGTAATCAAATTCCAGAACCAGATCGCCGTTGACTTCTTTGATATCGGAGGTAATTGCCGGCGTGGTGTTTGTTTTGTCCAGCGTATAATGCACCACCTGCGCATCTTTGGGAATAACGATGCGTATCGGGTCGTGTCCTATTTTGGAAACATCTTTGCCCGAAAGCGCGTCGGCCCCTTTGTTTTGCAAAAATATCCGCGTCATATACAGATCTTTGTATTCCTGTCCTTTGACGTTGACGGAATATTGATTCTCGTTTTGGGATGAGATGAAGGTCACCGTTTCGGTATCATATTTCAAAATCGGCCGGCTGATATAGAATTGATAATACCCGATGGCAATTGCCGACACACCGATAATAAAAGCGCCGGTTTTGCTGGTCAAAAAGTCCCAAAAAGCATTAACAGCCTCTTTAAAGCGATGGTGCTGCGGCATAATTTTTTTCAGGTAATTCATGATTCCCAACCTCCGGGAAGCAATATAATCACCACAGCGCAAAATAAAAGGATGCCTTTTGTTTTTTAATTCGGATTATCGCTGATTTTGACAATCGTGTCTTCGATTTTGTACCCCTTTATGTGCACAACTTTGATTTTCAGGTTTTTATATTCCAGCTTGACGTTGGTCTTGTTTTTTGAAATACTGCCCATCAGCGACAGCACAAAACCGGCAAAAGTCTCATAATCTTCGCACGGAAGCTCAATTTTCAACTGGGCGCAAACATCGTCAATCGGCGTATCTCCGTTGACGTACCACGAGGTTTTGTTAATTTTCTTAATCATCGGGCGGCTGGGCGGAACCGAGGAATCGTCTTCAAATTCGCCGACGAGCTCTTCCAGCAGGTCATGCATTGTGACAATGCCGTTGACGGTACCGTATTCGTCAACGATAACCGCAAAATGATTCCGGGATTTTTGCATGCTTTTAAACAAATCGTCAATATAGACCGACCCGGCGATAAATCTGGCCGGCTTAACCGCATTTTGAATAATCTGCGTTTTACCGCCTTTTTTGAACTTGAAATAATCCTTAAGACTGAGCGTTCCGATAATATTATCGTGGCTTTTTTCATAAACCGGATAAACCGAATGCCTGGTGCGGATAATGGCTTTTTCCCAGTTTTCCATCGTATCGCCGATGTTGAGCGCGATGATTTTTGTCCGGTGGGTCATGACTTCTTCCGCCGTTTTGTCGTCAAATTCAAATACATTGTGAATAATTTTCTTTTCCGTATCGTCAATAACGCCGCTTTCGTTGCCGGCATCAACCATAATACGGATTTCTTCCTCGGTAACCGGTTCGCTTTTTTCTTCCGGGTCGATTCGCAGCAGCCGCAGCACGGTATTTGTCGAAACGGTCAGCAGCCAGACCAGCGGCGCAAATATTTTGGCAATAAAATAAAGAAGTCCCGACATTGCCAGACCGATTTTTTCGGAATTCTGCATGGCAATCCGCTTGGGAACCAGCTCCCCCAGAATCAGCGTAACATAAGAAAGAATAAGCGTAATGCCGATAACGCTCAAAACATCAAGTTTTGCGGGTGAGATTGTAACCCCCAGCGAAATCAGCCAGTCTACCACGCGTTCCGAGAAGTTGTCAGCGGCAAAAGCGCTGGCCAGAAAACCGGCCAACGTGATTCCCACTTGGATGGTTGCCAGAAATTTAGCCGGCTGCTCGGTTAACGAAATCAGGCGGGCAGCGCTTTTGTTCCCTTCTTGGGCAAGCTTTTTTAATTTAGTGTCATTAACGGAAATAACGGCAATTTCGGCACAGGCAAAAACGGCATTCAATAAAATCAAAACGACTTGCAGCAGCAAAAGTTCTGCGACACTGGCATCAGACATTTATTTAAAGACTCTCAATTTGTTTCTACAATATATTCAGATTATCACATAAAAAGGCAAAGGTGCAATCTTATTTTTGATTGTTAAGATAAAACAAAGAAGTAAAAAGATGTTTTATAAAAATTTATTTTTTTTTGAAAAAAAATTTTTCCCTTAAGCGAACCTTAAGTTTTGAATGTTGATGTAAAAGTGTAATCAGAGATTAACAACATTAACTTAGATAAAGGAGATTTAGATATGAATAAATTGTTTGCAGCTTCAGCTTTGGGCCTTGTTCTTGGTTTTTCTGCCAATGCGATGGCTAATCCGGCCGCCGGCGGCTTTACCGGTCCCTCTCAGGCCGCGGTAAGCGTCGCCGATGCTAAAAATTTAAGCGATGATACGCCGGTGGTTTTGGTAGGCAAAATAGAAAAAAGCCTTGGCGGAGAAAAATATTTGTTTACGGATAAAACCGGTTCGGTTACAGTAGAAATTGACAACGAAGACTGGCGCGGCGTCAGCGTTAATGAAAAAGACACCGTTGAACTCCGCGGCGAAGTGGACAAAGACTTCACCAGCTTTGAAATCGACGTTGACAGCGTCATAAAAAAATAAAAAGGTTTAACAAATGCGGATTTTGTTGGTTGAAGATGATCAACTAATCGGAGACGGCCTGAATGTCGGCCTCGGGAAACTCGGATTTGTCGTGGACTGGTTTTGCGACGGGGAGGAGGGATACGAGGCCGTCTTCCAAGCGCCTTACGATGCCGTCATTTTGGATTTGGGGCTGCCCGGAAGGGACGGACTGTCGATCCTTAAGGACTGGCGCGCGGGCGGCCGTCATGAACCTGTGCTGATTCTGACGGCTCAGGGCGATGTGGATCAACGGGTTGCCGGACTGGACAGCGGTGCGGACGATTATCTGCCCAAGCCGTTCGCACTGGCAGAAGTCGCCGCCCGTTTAAAGGCTCTTGGCCGTCGGCGCAATAATCATTTGGAGCCGGTCGTCAATCTGGGACGCATCAGCTACAATCCCGCCTCCAAAGTTGTGACCAAAGACGGCGAGCCGGTCTCCCTGTCTCCCAAAGAACTGCTGTTGCTTGAGCTGCTGATTGCCAACCGCAATAAAGTCTTGTCTAAAGAAAGCATAGAAAACAAACTTTATTCCTGGGGAGATGAAGTGCAGAGCAATGCGGTGGAAGTTCACGTCCACCACTTGCGCAAAAAGTTTGGCAGGGGAATTGTCAAAACAATCAATAAAATCGGTTACACGCTTGGTGAAATATGAAAAAACTCAGTTTGAAAATCCGGCTCATCATTTCTTTTTGCGCCGCCGCGCTGTTTATTTTGGGCAGTGCGGGCGTTTTGTCATGGCACGAAAGCCGGGAACAGATTGACGAGTTTTTTGACACCTACCAACTACTGTTGGTGCGGCAGCTTGCATCGGCAGATTGGAGCGGAGTCCATGCCTCCACGCAGCAAAAAGTAAACCAGATAGTCGATAATTTTAATGACGACGGAGAGGAGGATGACGAGGCTCTGGGCTTTGCTGTCTTTGACATGCAGGGACGCATGATCTTTCACGATAACGAAAACGGTCGGGATTTCAGATTTAATCCGCAGGTCAGGGGATTTGAAAATCAAAAAATCGGAGACGACCAAGACAAATGGCGCCTGGTCTGGGCGGAAAGCGCCGACGGTCGATACCTGATTGCCGTGGGGCAGGAGCTGGAGTATCGCGATGATATCGTCTTCGATGTTTTGGAAGAAACTTCCGGGCCGTGGATTGCCGGTCTGGGGTGCTTGCTGATAGTAATTGTGATGCTGGTGCATTTTGAACTTCGTCCGCTGCGCCGAATAGCCGGAGAACTGTTCTCCCGCAAACCGGATGACCTGACGCCGTTGACAGAAGACAATATTCCTTCCGAAATAAAACCGCTGACTGAATCCATCAACCGTTTGTTCGGACAGATTGAACAAATGCTGAAACGGGAGCGCAGCTTTGTTTCTGACGCGTCGCACGAATTGCGCAGTCCGCTGACGGCATTGAAAGTTCAGCTGGAGGTGCTTGAGATGTCAGGCGATGACGAGAACGCCCGCCAAAAGGCTCTGGTAAATTTAAAGGCCGGCATCGACCGTTGTGCCCGGCTGGTAGAGCAGTTGCTGGCTTTGTCTCGTCTGGACAGCACGGCGTTGCGGACGACGGAAAACGAAGTTTTGGATTGGAACGCGTTGTTGGCTAATGCCATTGAAGAACAACAGGGCACCAAAAAAGCGACACAGAGCATTGATATAATTAACCGCAAAAAATGCACGATAACAAGCGGTTCCAGTTTTCTGTGGTCTCTGTTGCTGCGCAATCTGTTGGACAACGCCGTTCGTTATAGTCCGGCAGACAGCAGAATAAAAATTGAATTCACCGCGGATGGACTGATTGTTTCCAACAGCGGTGTAACGATAGATAAAAAACATCTGCCGCATCTGGGTGAAAGATTTTTCCGTCCGGCCGGACAAAAAGCCGCCGGCAGCGGATTAGGGCTTTCGATAGTGGAAAAAATCGCCCGCCGGCACGGATATAACGTCAGCTATCAAAACCGCAATAACATTTTTAAGGTTATTATCAGTAAGATGGAATAAGGGAAGACGGAGATGTTTCGACAGCGTTTTTTCGATGCAAATTTAGAATGCTTCAGCGCCCGGATTCTGCTCATCAAAAAAATCGTAAGTAATTGTTGTAACCTTAATTAAAAATATCCGGAACCTGAAAATAACTTCATATTTTTTTCAAAAAACAGGCAAGCCCTCCTTTGACGGGAGGGCTGCCGTTTCGTTATAAACCGCAGATAATAGCCAGACCGCAGGCCATAATCGTGCCGCCGGCAATTTCATGCGCATAGTTTTCCAGCTTATGGAAACGCAGGGCGTTAATTCCCAAAATTCCCAGCGTAACCGCCAGCATCATTGTGGCGATTGTCGCAATCGAGAAAATCAGAGTACTGGAAACAACTGCCGGAGCGCCCAAAACACTGGCCGCCGTTAAAATCGGCAGAAGCGCCTCGCACGGTCCCAAAACAAAAATAATAAACAAAACCCAGACGGTTATGCTTTTGTTGCTGCCGATTTCAGGCAGATGACGGTGTTCCGCATTTTTCTTATGCAACCAGCGGTGGCGCAGTGCCCACAGCAGATAAGCCGCGCCCAGGCCGATAAGAGCATAAGCCGCAACGTCTCCGCGGTTGTTTTCTATCCACACAAACTCGCTTTCGCTGAGCCAGTGCGAAAAATAGATAAACAGCAGCGCGATGAGAAGAGCGCTCAAAATATGCCCCACGCCGCAGACAAAAGTCCAAAACAGTGTTTTTTTCAGACTAAAACCGCGGCTTTTTCCGATTGCGATAAACGGCAGATAATGATCCGGTCCCGCAATGGTATGAATCACCGCGGTCAGAAAGGCCGTAACCCACAATGCGGACATTGTCAAATCCGCGGAATTGTTTATACTCTCCGCAGCCTGGGCGGAAGTTGCAAAACCCATCATCAGCATAAAAAATACAAGCTTTTTCATAACGTTACCTTTTAAATAATTAAGTTAAGACATAATAATGATTTTAATCTTGTTTATGGAAAATATCAAAACTTCCCGAGCGAAATCCTTCCAAATCCAGCGTAACGAAATCAAACCCGAGGCGCTTTAATTTTTCAACGACTGCGGCGCTGTCTGCGGCAACGGCCGAAAGACTGTCTTTGGGGACTTCCAGCCGTGCCAGATTGCCGTGTACTCTCAGCCTGATGTCGCCGAGCGCCGGAAAAGCGTTTTTTATAATTTTTTCACCTTCGGCAGCCCTTTGCAGAGAAGCGTCGTCCAACAAAGTGTTGTACTCAAACCGGGTCGCCAGACAAGGAGCCGCCGGCTTAAATGCCGTTTTCAGTCCCAATTCCGCCGAAAGTTCCCGAACATGCCGCTTGCTGATACCGAGTTCTGCCAGCGGAGAGACAACGCCGAGCTCCTGTAGGGCCTTGCGTCCCGGACGGTAAACCTTTAAATCATCGGCATTGGTGCCGTCCAGCAAAAATTTCAAATTGTTTTTCCGTGCATATGCCGCAAATTGCGTAAAAATAGCTTTTTTGCAATGATAACAGCGGTCGGTCCGGTTATGTCGGACTTCGGGAAGGGAAAAAGGATTAAAGGAAAACACTTCGTGGCAGACATTAAAATCTTTTGCCAACCGGACGGCCTCATCGGCTTCATCACTGTTCTGCAGCGCGGAGCGCATTGTCAGCGCCTTCAGCGGAAACGGATTTTGTTGACAGATACGGCTTAATACCGCCAGCAGCAGAGCACTGTCCGTTCCGCCGGAAAAAGCCAGAGCGATTCCTTCCGGGGTCAGCTTTTTCAGATATGTTTCCAAATCTTTAAGCATAGGCATCCTTTGCCGCGGCGTTGCGGGCGGTTTCAAAAACCATCCGGTAATCGGCGCCGGCTTTTCGGGCAGCTTCTTTAACGCTTTCATATTCGGGATAAAAACGCAGCAGTTCACCCTTGCGACATTTTTTGACGCTGATTTTGCCAAATGCTGTGTTTACGGTGATGTTCACTCTTGTCATGTAAGTCCGTTCCACCGGATATTTGCGCAGGCCGATGGTTGCGGTGTTAAAGAAAATGATGTCTTCCAGCTGCGGCAGCAGGGAAGCGGCGGCAATAACCCTCAGAATATAAGCCGGCCGGTTTTTCTTCATGTAACAGGGTTCAAAATGAACATCGGCGGCTCCGGCATCCAACAGCTTTTCCATCGTCAGGCCGAGTTCTTCGGGGGTTGAATCGTCAATATTTGTTTCTATAACATACATCTGCTGCGGATCGGCGCCGTCTTCCAGAATAATTGCCCGCAAAAAGTTGGCATGACCGAAATCGCGTTTTCCCAACCCGATGCCCGACTTGAGAATTTTGTACGAAGACGGAAGTTGTTCCGATGTCCTAAGCGCGGCGGCGATGGCAATGCCCGTCGGCGTTACCATTTCTCCCTGAGTATTTGTTTGTCGCAAAGCTATGCCGTATTTTTCGGCAATGTTCAAAACCGCCGGAACCGGTATCGGCAGTTGACCGTGTTGACAAGTCACAAAACCCTGTCCCTCGCTTAGTCCGGATACAATAACGTTGTCGATTCTCAAGTCGTCAAACAGCACGGCGGCAGAAACGATATCCACGATTGAATCGATTGCGCCGACTTCATGAAAGTGAACTTCCTCTACCGGACAGCCATGAGCTTTCGCTTCGGCTTCGGCCACGATAAAAAAGATTTTTTTTGCCAGGGCTTTTGCGTTGTCGGACATTGTTGCCCGGTCAATGATTTCATAGACGTCAGACAAATGGCGGTGGTCATGATGATGGTGGCCGGCATGGTAAGATTCTTCGCAATGTTCCTCTTTATGATGCAGATGCACATCAAAATCACAACCGCGGATGCTGTAAGAATTTTTTTGCTCAACATGATAATCAAAACCGTCCACATGCAGACTTTTCAAAACCGCGTCCAGCTTATCTCGACTGCCTCCCAAATCAAGCAGGGCAGCGACGGTCATATCGCCGCTGATACCGCAGGCTCCTTCCAGATACAAATACTTAGTCATGATGTCTCTCCCTGATTTTAAGAATTCTGCAGGCTTGAACGGCGGCACCGAAACCATTGTATATGTTAACGACGGAAATTCCTTCCGCACAGGAGTTAAGCATGGTCAGCAACGGGGCCAGACCGTTGAACGAAGCCCCGTAGCCGACCGATGTCGGTACCGCGATATCCGGCGCTTCGACCAATCCGGCAACAACGCCGGCCAAAGCGCCCTCCATTCCGGCAATGGCAATCACGACGTCGGCTTTTCGGATTTCTTCAAGTTTGGAAAACAGACGATGAATTCCGGCCACGCCGACGTCAAAATGCCTGTCAACTTTTGCACCGAAAAATTCAGCCGTCTGCGCCGCCTCTTCGGCAACCGGAACATCGGCCGTCCCGCCGGTGCAGACGGCAATCCGTCCCTTCGGCTCCAAACGTTTTTTCCCCTCCAAAACAAGGGTTTCAGAAATTTCATTATAACGCAGCGGCAAACCGGCATGACTGACGGCCTCAAATTTTTCCGCAGAACAGCGGGTGCCGAGCACCGAACAGCCTTTTTCATGAAAAGACTGCAAAATTTTCAACAGCTGTTCCGGCGTTTTGCCCGCACAATAAATCGTTTCCGGCGCCCCGGTCCTCTGCGGGCGATTTAAATCCAGTTTTGCAAAACCTAAATCTGCATATAAACAATCCATAAGACACCTTTCAAAATAGCACCTGCCGGACACTATAAATGTTTAAGTAAACTCTAAGTCAATAGTTTTTTATACATTTTTTTTGTGAGGGCTAAATATAATGTTTGTATTCTCGAAAAAATGTTTTTATCCTATCAAAAATGAGGATTTCAAAAAACACAAACATTAAAAAGCGGAAACAAATGGTAGATAAAATACAAATACGCGGCGCCAGGGTCCACAATTTGAAAAACATAGATGTAGATGTCCCCTTAAATAAAATCGTTGGCATTGCGGGCGTATCCGGCTCGGGAAAATCGTCGCTGGCTTTGGGAATTTTGTATGCCGAAGGCTCAAGACGCTATCTGGACGCTTTGTCTGCTTATACGCGCAGACGCATGACGCAGGCGGAAAAGGCCCTTGTGGACGATGTCTTGTATGTGCCGGCGGCACTGGCGTTAAGGCAGCGTCCGGGAATACCAGGCATACGCAGCACTTTTGGCACCGGAACGGAGCTGTTAAACAGTCTCAGGCTGATGTATTCCAGATTGGCAAATCACCGCTGCCCGAACGGGCATTATCTGATGCCGACGCTAGCCGTCGCTGCCGGACAAGAGTTGGTTTGTCCCGAGTGCGGAATAAAATTTTATGCGCCGTCTGCCGAAGAACTGGCTTTTAACAGTCAGGGAGCCTGCCGCACCTGTGACGGCACCGGCATGGTCAGAACCGTTGACCAAACGACGTTGGTGCCGGATGAAACGCTGACAATTGATGAGGGTGCCGTAGCACCGTGGAATTCTCTGATGTGGTCTCTGATGACGGATGTTTGCCGGGCCATGGGGGTGCGTACGGATGTGCCGTTTAAGGATTTGACGGAACGGGAAAAAGATATTGTTTACAACGGTCCTGCCGAAAAGAAACATATTTTTTACAAATCAAAAAATTCAAACCAGGCCGGCGAGCTTGATTTTACTTATTACAACGCAACCTATACCGTCGAAAACGCGTTGGCCAAAGTCAAAGACGAACAGGGCATGAAGCGTGTGGAAAAATTTCTCAAACAGGAAGTCTGCCCCGATTGCGGAGGAAGCCGCTTATCCGCGGCGGCGAGAGCGCCCAAGCTTCGGGGAATGTCATTGGATGAAGTCTGCCGTCTGCCGCTTGCCGAACTTGTAAACTGGGTGAACGGCGTGCCGGATACTCTGCCCGCCGAAATGCGGCCGATGGCGGAAAGCATTTGCGATTCTTTTCAAGCCACGGCCAAAAGGCTGATGGATTTGGGACTGGGGTATTTGTCGCTTGACCGGGCCGCTTCGACGCTTTCCACCGGAGAGCGGCAGCGGATGCAGCTGGCCAGAGCCGTCCGCAATCGGACAACCGGCGTCTTGTATGTGCTTGACGAACCGTCCATCGGGCTTCATCCCTCTAATATTATCGGCTTAAAAGACGTTATGCATGATTTGGTTGCCGATGGAAATTCCGTCGTTTTGGTGGATCATGATACCCAGATTTTATCTGCGGCCGACTGGCTGATAGAAATGGGGCCGCAGGCCGGTGCCGGCGGCGGAAGGGTTATTGCCGAGGGAACCGTTTCGGACATTGAAAAAAATGCGGCTTCGGTTATCGGTCCGTTTTTGTGCGGGCGGGAAAATGTCGGCGCTCTCCGACGCATCGCAGCGGATAAGATGTTCAAAGAGGGAACGATACGCCTGAAAACAGATTCTGTTCATACGGTTAAACCGTTGACGGCAGAAATTCCCAAAGGGCGGCTGACGGTGGTGACCGGCGTATCCGGTTCCGGCAAAACGACTTTGATTTTGGAAAGTCTGGTTCCCGGGCTGGCGGCCGTAATCAATCATAAAAAACTGCCGGAACATGTTTTGTCTGTCGAGGCTGACGGCATAGAGCAGGTAAAGCTGATTGACGCCGCGCCGATAGGAATAAACGTGCGTTCCACCGTGGCAACCTATGCCAACGTGCACGACGAGCTGCGCAAGATTTTTGCCAAAACCGAGGAAGCCAAACGTCTGGGATATAAGGCCGGAGATTTTTCCTACAACACCGGACGGCTGCGTTGTCCGGCCTGCGACGGCACCGGAGAGATAAGCCTGGATGTGCAGTTTTTGCCCGATGTCGACATTCCCTGTCCGGAATGTCGCGGGGCAAGGTACGCCAAAACAGCGGAAAGCATAAAATATACAAACGGGCAGGGAACAGCCTGTTCGCTTCCTGAATTGATGGATATGGATGTAAACACCGCACTGGAAGTTTGTCGGGATTTAAAAGTTGTGTATCAGCGGCTGAAAGTCCTGCAGGATTTGGGGCTTGGATATTTGACGCTGGGAGAAGAAACGCCGAGCTTGTCCGGCGGCGAGGCTCAGCGTTTGAAACTGGCGGGAGAAATGGGCAAATCGCAGTCAAAGGCTGTTTTTGTTTTTGATGAACCGACCATCGGTCTGCATCCTCTGGATGTCCGGACGCTGCTGGACGTTTTTAGGACCCTGATAAGCAACGGCGCGACGGTGATTGTGATAGAGCATGATTTGGACGTAATACGCAGCGCCGATTATATTATCGACATGGGACCGGGCGGCGGCACGGCCGGCGGACGGATTGTCGCCGTCGGAACGCCGGAGCAGATTGCCGCCAATCCGGAAAGCGTCACCGGCCGCTTTATCAAATAGAAAAAACTTGACTTTTAGCCATAAAAAGTTAACCTTCAAAAAAAATACGATTATGTCTAATAATTAAATGAATATGATTATGAAAGAAGAAGTCTTAGTTTTGATCTTTGGCAATATTTTGCTGGTGGTGCTGGCTTGCTGTTGCTTTAAAAGATTGTGCGAATTTGGGGTGAATTTTTGCGTATGGAAAAAAGAGCGCCGCAACCCGGATGCGCCTCATTTTAGAAGGAGCGGCGGAATCTCCTATAACTCAAAAACAAAAAAATTAGAGGTGGTAAATAAAGGACATCTCGTCTATCCTTTTTGCAGATTGCAAGTAAAGGATGTAATTCTTTTTGCATTAACGACGTTGGTGTTATATTGGCTGTATTTTTGCTGACAGCCGGCCGGTAGTTTTTTTACTGCCGGCTTTTTTTATAACAGAAAATCCCGGTCAGCCACGATGGCAAACCGGGATAAAATGAAAAGTTAAAATACCCAAATACAACGAGCACGGTAACTGTAGCTCCTATCGTAGTTGTCTATATTGCCGTCGGACGGTCTCACAACCCATGTACTGCAATCAAGGTATGCGGACGAAGACCAATACCAATCATTCTCCTTTAGCCGAGGCTGGTATATTTTCTCCAGTGCTTTTTGAATAGCATCAAGATTTTTAAATATCTTGACCAATTCACGTTTGCTTGGCAAAAACGCCATTCCGGCCCTGATACCGTCAAAAGCATACCTACAGCACCATCTGCTAGAATTTGACCACGATAATTCTGTTTCCTGCAGTCCGAGAACCATACCGTGGTGCCCGCTGTCATCGACCCAGCCGACAACCCCGGAAAGCTGCTTCCCCGGAATGACGTCTGCCGAAATCGTCCCGTCCGAATAATAATACATTCCCGGACAAGCAACATTTGCCGTTTTGGCTCTTTGGACTTGAACGGAAATTTCGCCCAAAAACGCCACTACTTCTTCCGGTGTCAGACCTAAACTTGAAATAAAGGCCTGTACCTTTTTTAATTTTTCACTTTTTTTCATAATTGTACATTTTTAATTAATAATTCATTTCTGGCTAACACCCTAAATCACAACTT